>NZ_CP060084.1:652500-978750 GCF_014211975.1 Teredinibacter haidensis | reverse complement strand
TTCAGCTGGCCTTCCATATTGGTTAGCATGCCACCTGGAACCTGTGCGGTAAGAATGCGTACATCCACCCCTTTCAGGGCACCTTCAAACTTGGCGTATTTAGGCCGGACATCACGGAAATAGAGTGCAATTTTTTCAAGGCGGGCCAAATCAAGGCCGGTATCACGCTCTGTACCTTCCAGCGCAGCAACCAGCGTTTCGGTTGGACTATGACCGTAAGTCGTCGACATGGACGAAATTGCGGTATCAACATTGTCAACGCCCGCTTCAGCCATTTTCAAAATAGTGGAATGCGCCAAACCAGTAGTAGCATGACAGTGAAAATGGATAGGAATATCACAAGCCGCTTTTAACTGTTTAACAAGCTCATAGCCCTCATAGGGCTTCATCAAACCGGCCATATCCTTGATGACGATGGAATCTGCACCCATATCTTCGATGACTTTACCCTGCTCTACCCACTTTTCAACGGTGTGTACGGGGCTTAAGGTATAAGAAATTGTACCCTGTGCATGCTTGCCAACTTTTTTAACCGCTTTCAATGCCGTTTCGATATTCCGCATATCGTTCATTGCATCGAACACCCGGAAAACGTCAACACCATTAGCGGCGCAGCGCTCAACAAACTTGGTTACTACGTCATCAGCATAGTGACGATAACCGAGAATGTTTTGCCCGCGGAACAACATTTGATGTGGCGTTTTCGGCATGGCTTTTTTCAGCTCGCGAATACGATCCCACGGGTCTTCGCCAAGAAATCGAATACAGGAGTCGAAGGTTGCCCCTCCCCAAGTTTCGACAGACCAATAACCGACATTATCCAGCTCTTCCGCAATCGGGAGCATGTCGTCGATTCTCATACGGGTGGCAAACAGCGATTGGTGCGCGTCGCGCAATACAACCTCGGTAATACCCAGTTTCTTCTTAGTGTCGCTCATTTACTACAGCTCCCATTCGTCGGTGAACGTTTGTAGATTACTATTTTTGATGTTTTGCGCGATGTGCATGGATTGCCGCCTGAATAACGGCAAGTGTTGATTTATTGACTGTTTGAGATTGGCTGCCCCCAACAGGAGCAAGAACGGGTTCAGGCTCTTCAGCAAAGAACCGACTGACGATGTTGGACATAATCATCGTGCCAATTACCAAAAGAGTAAGAAACACAAATACCGTTCCCATGCCATAGAGCATCAGGTCTACACCTTGTTCCCAAAGATTTACTTGCATAATTCTCCTCTTACCTCTGCATGTTATGCCTGTTGACTACTGATAGGTTCTTGGGCGTAGACTCCCATATGACCAACCAATAAATGAATTTTTCAATGTAATAATTAAGTACACAGCTCTTTTTTAGGTTTATCTGCTGCTTACTTCGGCCCTCTCGAACTCGCGAGTTTATATGAATTGGGCTCACCTTACAGTTTGAACAAGATAGCCAACCAGTTATTGAGCTAGATCAGAGAGACGCCTGTCTTTTTAACGATAAAAATCAATTGTTTAAGGAATGCTCAATATTTGTTGTGTCTACGACCCAACAATACCCTGATTTTTTACAATACTATTAATCGCGTAAAAATGAACAGGTACATAAGATAATGAAAAGTGCCCCACATGAGCAAGCTCAACATAGAATTTTCTTCCTTTTCGATCTCTTTTTTTCGTTACGCCGAGTGTTTTATCATCATTCTCTCTTATTGCTATTGAACGCAATTTGCTACACTCGCGCGCCGATGAGCAAGCAAATATATAAGCAGGGCATTTTATGCGAATTTTTCTCGCTCCCATGGAGGGCGTAGTTGACCACCCAATGCGTCGCACCCTCAACGCCATTTCTAGCCTCCCCAAGGGAAACGCCATTGATGTTTGTGTAACAGAATTTATTCGTATTTCCGATCAACCTCTCCCCTCAAGAGTGTTTTTACGCAGCTGCCCCGAGCTCTTAGGTAAGGACAACTACTCCGTTAGGGTTCAGCTCCTAGGCAGTAACCCCGAAGCGCTGGCTCTTAATGCACGCAAAGCCGCACAGCTCGGAGCGCCAGCCATCGATCTAAACTTTGGCTGCCCAGCAAAAACCGTCAATAAAAATAAAGGAGGCGCCTGCCTATTAGATGAAACAACCCTTATTTATGAAATTGTTTCAAAGGTACGTGAAGCGGTACCCGCGACAACCCCAGTTTCGGTAAAGATTCGTCTGGGCTACCAAGAGCGAGATTCTTACCTTCGCAACGCAGAAGCTATTGAAAAAGCCGGAGCCAACGAGCTGGTTGTTCACGCTCGCTCAAAATCAGACGGCTATAGCCCACCCGCTTACTGGCCTTGTATCAGTGAAATAAAACAACACATTAAAATCCCCGTTATTGCGAATGGTGAAGTATGGAGCCTGGACGATTACCTGCTGTGCAGAAAGCAAAGTGGCTGTGCCGATGTAATGCTCGGCCGTGGCCTACTAGCAAAGCCCGACCTGGCATTAGCCATAAAAGCGCATATTAACGGTTACCAGCACATTCCACTGAATTGGCGAGGCATCGCACAATATCTCTACCAGTTTTTCCTTGAAACCAGCGAACTTTACCCCGCCAAATATACTGGCAACCGCCTAAAGCAGTGGTTGCATTATTTGCAACGAAATTATCCAGAGGCACAAAAGCTGTTTAAAGAGATTAAACACAGCCGAGAGCGAATATATATCCAGAATCGCTTACAGCGCGATATCACTAATAAAGCGCAGTAACCTATATATTTTGAGCTAGCTCAAATCTACAGCTGTCTATCCGGCTTACCCGCTGACACCATCAAATATCCTGTTTCCCCTAACGATAATAAATCAAACAATAATTCCAGGGTGCCTTATGCTGAGCCCACTTCGCATCGCTGTTATAGCGTTTTTATCCATATTTTCATACCCCGGTACTGCCGAAGTTCTACCACTGGAATATTTTGCCAATTTACCAGATGTTCGAAATGTGTCCCTGTCACCTTCCGGTTTAAAACTTTCCTCACTAATACGTATAGATGTCGGACAAACCAAAGGAACCGGAATTCAAGTAATTAATCTAAATACAGGCGAAAAAAAATCGTTCTATTCAGTAATAACGCCAAACACTACTTATTGGCTCCGCCTGGTGGAAAGATGCAGGATGCAGGATGCAGGATGCAGGATGCAGGATGCAGGATAGTAAGCTAAAACGAGAGCTTGTCTACGCCGATAAAAAATACGATGTCTTCGGTAGCATTATCTATCCACCTAAAACTGGCGAAGCCATTGGCATAGGAAGCACCGATGAAGAGGCACACAATACTTCGCACCCGAATATAAAATACTTCAAAAAAATAGATAACACACCTCCAACAACTCGCAACTTTATCTACGCTATAACAAAAGGCGAAAAAAAGTTTTTGGTGCACTCCACTGGACATACAGATTCTGGGACATATTATATAGGCTAGAGAAATCCTACCCAACTTACCCCTATCGCATACAAGTATAAAAAGCTTACACCAAACATTCTATCCCCCGTAACAAGAATTAAATACGAAGCACGAGATGGATTGTTAATAGAGGCCTATCTGACCACGCCAAAAACCGGCCCAAAGAAAAATTTGCCTACATTAATGTTTCCCCACGGAGGCCCTATGGCAAGGGATTCTAGAGCTTTCGATTACTGGGCGCAGTTTTATGCCAGTCGGGGTTATGCCGTACTGCAAATGAACTTCCGCGGAAGTACTGGCCAGGGCTTTGAGTTCCGAAATTCTGGCCTAAAAAAGTGGGGAAAAGAAATGCAGGATGACATTGAAGATGGTGCGTTAGCATTGATTGAAATAGGCATTACCGATCCCGATAAGGTTTGTATAGTCGGCGCCAGCTACGGTGGATACGCAGCACTTATGGGCGTAACAAAAACACCCGATCGTTACAAGTGCGCTATTAGTATTAACGGTGTAAGCAACGTCCGCGATCTAGTGATAGACAACCGAGCATTTTGGCGCAGTTACAATATCGTAGAAGAAATGATCGGCAACGACTTACAGGAGCTAAAAGCAATTTCTCCAGCGTACCGTGCAACCGAAATTAACGACCCAGCTCTTTTAATTCATGGCGAACTTGACCGACAAGTAGACATCAAGCACAGCCACCAAATGCGAGATACTCTCGAAAAAGCAGGTAAAAATGTTGCCTTTATTGAGCAACCCAACGAAGATCACTACCTTTCCAATGAGACAAATCGCATTGCTGCATTCAAAGCAATGGATGTTTTTTTAAAGAAAAATCTTCCCGTAGAACAATCACTGTAAAGTGCAAGGGCCCTTCCCCCAGAACGGGCCTAATCTATAATTTTATTCCGACATCCTGTCCTTTAAACGCGGTTCAGAAACCGCTACAAATCGACCATTTTCCAGGGCAATACTTTGCGCTGTTCCAAACCCTGGCCAGTCTGCCAATTGATGCCCTCGCGCGTCCAGGCCTTTTCGCAGACTCTCGTCAACACTTGGATCGATCAACGTCCTTTCAGGCTGCCATTGTTGGTGCACTCGCGGGACCTCCATCGACTTCAGTAAGGAGTTGTCAAGAGCCAAGCGGTTTACCAGTATTTGCACTACCTGGGTAATAATTGTCGGGCCACCCGCAGCACCGGTAGTTAAAACGGGCTTACCCTTTTTTAACACAAGGGTCGGGCTCATGCTGGAAAGCGGTCTTTTGCGTGCTTCAACCTTATTCGCACTATAACCGATCAAACCGAAGGCGTTCGGAACCCCCTCTTTCGTAGCGAAATCATCCATCTGGTTATTCATTAACACTCCAGTTCCCGGGATAGTCACCTTACTACCGTAACTGGTATTTAATGTGGTGGTTATAGCCACCCAATTCCCTTCGCGATCAGCCACGGCAATATGAGTGGTGTGACGATTGAAGATATCCGTTGTCGATTTTGGTGGCGTACTGTGGCCCTTCACCTGGGTTGCTTTGGCAGCATCTATTTTGTTCGCTAAGGCTTTTGCGTAACTTTTCTCGATAAGGCCTTTCGGAACATTAGCAAAATCGGCATCCCCTAGCCATTGGGCACGATCCGCAAAGGCAAGCTTCATAGCCTCAATTGTCGTATGGTAGCGATCAATTTCTGTGAGCTGCTTAAGCGGGAAGTTTTCCAGAATATTCAGAATTTGTGCGACAGCTACGCCTCCAGAGCTTGGAGGAGGAAATCCAACAATATCATAACCATGAAAGGTTGTGCGGATAGGCTCACGCAGAAGAACCTGGTACCCGGCAAAATCTTTTTCAGTAACCCTGCCACCATTTACCCTCATCCAGCTCGCAACCTGCTTGGCGAAATCTCCTCGATAAAAGTAATCACTGCCATGATCAGCCAGCAGCTGATAGGTTCGAGCCAGATCCGGCTGTTTTAAAACGTGCCCGGCCCCCCAAGCTTGGGCGTCTTTATCCAGGAATATTGCGGCACTAGCGGGAAATTGATTCAGCCGGGAAGCCGTGCGAGCCAAGCGCTTGGCATCGTGACTGCCCAGAGAAAAGCCCTGTTCGGCAATATTTACGGCCGGCAGAACAGCCTCCTTCCAGCTAAGCTTTCCGCCCTTTTTCAACAGGTAGTCCAGCGCAGCAACTGAGCCGGGAACACCGATAGCGAGCGCCCCAGTTTTACTTAGGGATGGGTCATACTCACCATCCACCAGAAACATTTCCTGTGTGGCGTTCACTGGCGCCATTTCTCGGCCATCAATTGCCTCTATCGATCCGTCGGCCCAGCGAACGAGAATAAAACATCCGCCACCAATACCCGAGTTCGCGCTATCAACCACACCAAGCGTAAAAGCAATGGCGGCTGCAGCATCGACAGCGTTCCCACCGTTGGCAAAGGCCTCCAATCCTACTTGGCTGGCAATACTATTCACCGAAGCGACAGCACCACGGCCATCCTCAGTAACAACAGCCATCCCCGCATAATCATTAGAGAACGGAGCCTTGGCAAAACACGGGTGGCTGCAGACCACCAACAGTAAGCTTAAAATCCAAATTGGGCGTTTCAAACTGTTTATCCTCTGGATTGTTCGGGATAAACAGTATCACGAAAACGGGAAATGAGAAGTATTTCTTTAACAGAATCAATCATTTGCGCTAACCGAAACAACCATGCGAAACAATAATGACGCTAAAGAGCTCCACGCCCCAACTTATCGAACGAAATTTGAGCGGACGATATTGAAAAAGCCACGCATTCGAAAAGGGATTACACCACACAGACCATCCCAGCCCACTAACCGCCGAAGCCACAAGTCGGGGAGGTTATGCTTGTATCGATAAAAAAATATAAGAAATGCGCGCCTTAAGCGCGCACATATTGGGGAGATAGATGAGAGGCTGCAAAAGTACACAACCACTCAAAGCAGATCAAACAATTCGCTCAGCGATATAAGATTCGTAGTCAGGTACCTGACGCTCATAATCTTGAGAGATCAGCTGTGAATAGATAATAAAGTCCGCAGAAGCAGGATTACAGGCCACGGGAATGTTCCACACGGCCGCGATGCGCAATAGAGCTTTTACATCGGGATCGTGGGGCATTGGCTCAAATGGATCCCAGAAAAATATAAGCATATCCACGTCACCTTGAGAGATCTTGGCACCAATTTGCTGATCCCCTCCCATCGGGCCGCTTGCGCACTTTTGAATGCTTAAACCCGTGGCGGATTCAAGCTTGTACCCGGTTGTGCCCGTGGCATACAAGTTGTGGCGACCAAGTTCCGCCTTATGTTTAATAGCCCAAGCACATAAATTTTCTTTCATATTATCGTGAGCAATCAGAGCAATATTCTTTCTTTCTAGTAATTTGGATGGTTTTGTTTTCAAAGCACTACCCCTAAACGACATTAAATCATGTTGCCAACAGTTTAACCGATTCTGCCGCTCTTCGCGGCCCACAATAAAAAACTTAAAAATCCTGCAATCTCCCTCTTGACTCTAACCAGCCAACTGCATAAGATACGCGCCCTCAACGAGCTACATGGCAGTTGAAACCCCACGCACTCGTAGCTCAGCTGGATAGAGTACTCGGCTACGAACCGAGCGGTCGGAGGTTCGAATCCTCCCGAGTGCGCCATACAAAAAAAACCGGCCCTGTGCCGGTTTTTTTGTGGGTAATGTTTGACTCCACAGGCTGCCCCAGCGCAGCGACGAAGCCCCAAAAGCGCATAACATCCCTTGGGCCGGTACAATTTACCCTTCCCGAAGTCATCCTTAAATCCACCCAAAAAACCCATTCCCATCCCTTTCGTAAACCACTACCATACGCTCCCAGATAAGAACTCGGTGTACCTCGAAAAGCATGTTTTTCACCCCAGAGCGCCAGCACTTTTTCAAGCCACTTACCAGTAAGTACCGCGAACAAGTGGTTCACTGCCTGTGCCTGCTCTACCAACGCTTATACAGCTCCAACGCCGACTATGGCTCGTCGCTCTGCCGTGACCAAGTGGTGGAAATACTGGAGGAAGCTCTCGTGCGCGCTCCTATACTGGAAGCAGACGATGAGGAAGAGGAAACGCGCTTTAAAAACAACCGCGAGCAAGGCAACTGGATTCTTAAGCAGCTGCTGGATTTCGGCTGGCTAGAAAAGCAAGTGGACACTGCCACCATGCACACCACCTACCCTTTCAGCCGCATGGGCCGCAAATTCACCCAATCGCTAGTCGAATCAGACAGCACCCAAGTTCGCACTCGGCACCGCAATACTCGTAACACGCTGAATGCCCTAGAGGCCTTCCTCAACCGCGGAGAGGTCCACGACCTTATCGATGCCTTCGAGTCCTCGGAACGCATTGTGACCGATTTCACTGATGTCATCTCCGAACTGGAAGAACGCAAGCGTCAACTGGTTCGCGAGGTCGAAGCCCAGCAGCTAGTACAACAGGCGACCGATCAATTTTTCGAGTTTATGGAAAAACGTTTTCAGCCAGATGTATCCGTTCGCCTTTCCGCCGACAGCGTAGAAAAACACCGCGACCAGATTCACAAGGCTATAGGCAAAATTCGCCGCAAGAAAACCGACAGCAAGCGACAGATTGAAATACAATTGCGCAGACTGGTACCAGAGCTAGCGATAGAGGGGCAGTCAGTGCTATGGCTTATTCTCGACACCATTGAAAGACGCATGGGCAATGCCGCCGACATTATGCTGCCAGCTCTGCGCCGCGCACTGCACGGCTTTACCAAACGCGCCGATATCATTATTCGCCAACTCAGCTACCTTAACAGCCAGCAAAATAACGACCTACTGCAAGTGTGCAAAGGCCTGCAAAGCTTGTCGCCACAGATGTTCGAAAAAAAAATGCAGACTGCCGCAGAGCAAATGACTACGGTGAAGCTGCAACTAATCGACCCGGCGCATATAAAAGTGCAGGAGCGTAAACAAACACAGTTTGTAAAAACGGCCGTTAGTGAAGAACAATCCGTAGACGAAAATGCTCAGAGAGAAATCCTTATTCAGCAATTGCTGGATCAGGCGTTTACCATTAACAACCAGAATGTACGTGAGTATGTAATAAAAGCACTTCGCTCAGGGCAAAAAATTTCTTCCCGTAATCTACCGGTCGACAGCGCTCCCGATTTATTGGCAATGGCTCACATTGTAGAATTGGGTGCGATTAATAATTTAAGCACAGAGCATAGTTTTAACGTAGAACCAACTGGCCACAGAATTAAAACCGAATATTACGATGAGCTGGATGAGTTTACGATAGAACTAAAAAAAAATTAATTTTGAACCACAACTAGCAATACATCAGGGGAAGGATTCAAAAGATATCCCCTGGCACATATCATCAACCGTCGCGACAGTTTGAAGAAAATACTTTGCCCTACACCCCCAATTTAAGTGGAAACAACAGCTACAAACAAAATGATCGAAAACTTCCTTACAGAACAACTGGGAAAATCCGGCCTAAGCCGTGATGAATATTCCGAAATTTTAATCCGTCTTTTAGATTACGGCGTAATCTGCCGCGACGAAAGTCAGATTGAGGCAACTCTTTACGACCGTTATCTTCAGTGTGCCGGTTTAATAGAAGAATATTTACACATTATCGGGATCCGTATTCAACACAACCGACAGTTTGCCTTTATTCGCATCTACCCGCCGGGCGCAGAAATCCCCGGTTTGATAGACGACGAAAACTCTCCCTATAACAGCGGTTTTCGCTCTCGCCCCAGCCAACAGGAAGTCGCCGTTATTTTGGTGCTCCGCGCAGAATACGAAAAGGCCCTTCGGGAAGGCCAGGTGGATGAAAAAGGTCGGGTTATGATTTCGCTGGAAGGGCTGGCCATCGCCATCAACAACCTTCTCAAACGCCATCTACCGGAAGGCCAAGTCGAGCGAAACAAGCTTTTTACCCGCTTGCGCCAGTTGCGCTTAATCCAATTCAATATCGATACCGAGCTAGATAGCGATGAAAGCTGGATCAGTATTCAACCCTCCATCACCAGTTTTGTGACCGACGAAGTGCTAAACAGTTTAAAGGGTGAGCCGCCCATTGAAACAAGTGAAGAAAAACCGAATAACATCGTAGCCAGCACCATGTTCGACAACCCCGAACATGGTGATGTAGTGAACAACGAGGATGCCCACTAATGTTTTTAAAGAAAGGTGTCTTCGTTAACTGGGGCAATATTCCACATCTGGAATTTGATTTTGGCCCCATCAATTTATTTTCCGGCGGCAACGGCTCAGGTAAAACCACAGCGGCGGATGCGATTCAAACTTTAATGACAGCCGCGCACGAAAATCTGTTTAACTACAACCCGGGTCAAGACGAAACGACACAGAAGGGGCGCGGCGGCAAACAGGTACGTACCCTCGCTTCCTATGTTTTGGGTTGCGACGACGGCAGCTATGCTCGCCCCCACGCCACTGATGGTTACGTTGCTGGCATATTTCACCCAACGCAGGGTGAAAATAGCGAAGCCTTTACTGCCGTGATGTGTATACGCGCCCATGTCGATAGCGCCGGAACACAAAAACAGGCAAGACTGGACGATTTAATTTTTTTAATCGCGCCCGGAGAACAACTGGCACTTTCACACTTTGTACGTGAATACCCCGATGGTAAACATATCGTTCCTATTACAGAAATTGCCACGTTACTGAAAAAGGAATTCGGCAGCAAAAACATTGAAATTTACGATAAAAAAGGTGCTTATCTGCGCCGCCTTTACGGCGCGCTCCGCGGCCGCCGTGAAGCCGTATCGGACCGTGAGGCCAAACACGCAGCGCGTACATTCTCCAATTTTATGGCCTACAAACCAGTTAAAAGCATTAACGAATTTGTCGCCCGTGAAGTGTTGGAACCTAAAGATCTAGGCGATGCTATTCGCAACGTTTCCGAGCTGATGAAAACCATTCATCAAATGGAAAGCGATACCAGAGCAATACGTGATTCCATTGAGACCCTCACCCTGGCCACCGATGGAGCCAAACGCTATATCGATACCTGGGTGGAACGCCGCCTGGCAGAATATATCGAAGCCTCGCGCCGCTTTGACAGCAACCACAATGCCTATGTTTCTGCGAAGCAGAATCAAAAAGAAACCCATGAATCCCTGATCGAAAACGAAAATAAAATTCGCCAAAGTGAGCAGCTCCACCGGCAAACACACGAAGACATTATTACGTTGGAAGCACAACGCCAGGGCATTACCGCACTTAAAGACAAGGACGCTTTGGAAAAATCCATTGCCGACGCAAACCGTACGCTGGCAGAAAAAGCCCGGCCGTTACTGGAACAGCACCACCAACTAGAACGTAATATTCAGTCAAGCCAAAAGCTCACCAGCGCCTTAAACGAATTTTCTCTTGCGGTGGATATTCCCGCGCTCGACAGTAAAGAATGTCGTGCATTGGCCAAAACCGTTACCGCCAGCGCCGAACTCACAGATTTTGACCTAACCCGCTTACTGGGCAGAGACTGGATTGACACCGCACCACTGGAATCCTACCTGGGGAAGGTAACTCAGGCCGAAACCGATCATCGCCGTTGGGCCAACTATCTACACTCACAACCACAAAACAACGGAAGCAATATCCGCGACCAGATTGCCCTTCTGCTATCCAATCAAAACCGCAAACGAGAAGATCTGCAAAACCGATTGCGACAGAAACAAAAAGAAATTCAATTACTGCAAAGTAAAAAAATCAACTACCCGCCCTATGTAGAAAGCGCGCTGGCCGCTATAAAGAAAATCTGTCCGCAGGCAGACCCACGAGTACTCTGCGACTATATTGAAATTCTCGACCCCAAATGGCAAATGGCCATCGAAGGCTATATTGGCGGTGCTCGCTTTTCGATTATTGTGGAGCACGAATACGAAGCCGAGGCTATTCGTATTGTGCGCAACCTAGCTGATGCCCGCCGCAATCGCGCCCGTGTTATTCAGGGTTACAAGGCCCAGCGCGATGCCGAACGCCTATCGCTTCCGAATCATTCGGTTATCGAAGTCATGGACTTCAGCCACAAAACCGCTGAGTTCTACCTGCGAGCCTCTTACGGCTCAGTAATTCGGGTGGAGGATGCCGAAGCCTTGCGCTCGACAGCGCGCGGTATTACACCCGAAGGTTTGGGGTCAGGCAGTTACAGCATGTGGCGATGCGATCTTGATGATAGTGAACTGGTCTTCGGCCAGGGTGCCCGTGAGCGTGCGCTAAAAGCGAAAGAGAAAGAGCGCGAGCAAATCGCCATAGAAGCGAACAGCGCCGAACAGGATTACCAGCGTATCGCACGTATTTTCGAACAGGTAGAGGCTATCCGGCCTGTACAGTGCGCCGAAGTAATTCAAACCATACTTGTACTCCACCGAGACATTCAAAACGCCGAGTCAGCCCTGGAGCGTTTGGATTTGAGTGATTTCCAGCTACTAGAAGAACAACTTCAAAGCCTCAAAACAGCCTATAACGAACAGCAAGAACAAAATCGCGAGCTGGGCAAGGAGTCCGGTCGCTTACTGGAGCGTGAACGCCAGTGCGAAAAGAAGGTGAAAGAGCTGGCCGACGCCGTTGACGTATTCCAGGAAGCCCAGGAAGAAGCTGAAGTCGCCATCGAGCGCATCGGTGACTGGCACCCGGATTTCGATAGCACCTACGCTTTACAGCAAGCTGATCGACGAGCAAAACAATCGAGTAACGATTTTAATTTTGAAGATGAAGTTCAAACCCTGAGCGGCAGCTTGGAAAAAATCGAGCGCGAACTTTTTGATACCATTCGCAGCCACAACCAGCAATGCAAAGAACACGACTCCATTCTATACGATACCGGTTTTGGCGATCGTCACGGTGACGAGTTTTTTCAACGCTTGGTCAAACTACGCGGCGAAGTGGATTTAATTCGCAATCGCCTGAAAAATAACGTGTTGATAGACAAGTACGACAAACTCACGGGCCTGAAAGACAGTTTTAACACCGCCTTTATTACCAACCTGTGCCACTCAATCTACCAGGCCATTAGCGACGGCAAGCGCATTCTCGACGATCTAAACCGCGAGCTGGAACATCACCGCTTTGGTGCTGATCGGGAGCGCTTTTATTTTGGCTATGAATGGGTGCCCGAGTTTAGGGATTACTGGCGCTTTTTTAAAGAAGTGATCGACGTACCCAATCTGGGAGACGGCACCAGCCTGTTCGATGCCGAGCTGTCGGAAAAAGCCTGCGCCGTGCGCGACAAAATGCTGGAGATGCTGCTCGATAAAGATGAGCAGGTCGCCTTGCGTGAACTCGGCCGAGTCAGCGATTACCGCAACTATCGCCACTACGAAATCTACAAAGAACCCGAAGGCAAGGCCCCTATTGCCCTCAGCCAATACGGCACCGGCTCGGGCGGCCAGCTGGAAACACCAGCCTATATCATTCGCTCAGCCGCCATTACCTCCGCCTTTCGTTTTAACGAGGGTAATGCCCACCTGCGCATGGTACTGGTAGACGAAGCCTTCTCAAAAATGGACGAAACCCGCTCACGGGAAGTCATTAACTATCTAACCGAAACCTTGGGCCTACAACTGGTCTTTATTATGCCCACCAGTAAATCTGGCCCCTTTATGGATTTAATCAGTAACCAGTTTGTTTTCAGCAAGTGCCCCACCGCCACCAAAGTGGGTGAACTGAACACGCGGGTACTGGTCGATCGAAAAGCCTGCAATAAGGAAAAAATTAAGGGCTTATGGGCAAAACATCGCAAGATGGTGCGACATCAGGGAATGCTGGACTTTATGGAGGGTGTTTAGCTACTAGCAGGTACTCGTTCCAAAACAGCAGGTAAACGATGGAGTGTTGATCTCGCCATAACCAATTCCCCCATCCTGGAGAATTCAAGTTGCCACCGCAGTGACAACTTGAACGCAGCAAAGGATATTAAATTTCAGTATCCAAGCCAAAAAAAGCCATAACTGCCGCCTCGTTAACGGGTAAATTATGGGAAACACCTTCAAGACTGTACGCCTCTACCAAAGGCGCGCCAGCATCCTGACCGTAGCGAGTTAGCGTAGCGCCGTTAGACAAAGTTTCAGTCGAAACAGGGGCTTGCGAGGTTCCATGAACATTCGTCCACTGCTTAATAGCTTCTCCAAAGTTTGCATAGTTAAGCACTTCGTCGGCTGTACCATGCCACAGCTGAAAGCGAGGATACTCACCCGTGTAATCCGGGTTTGCATTACGAACCGCATCACCCCATTCCTGCGCTGTTTTAGCTGTAGTGCCATTGGCACATGAACTATTCCATTCTGACGAACCATTTGTCGCAAAACAGCTGTAAGGCACACCTGCAAACGCTGCGCCAGCGTTAAACACCTCAGGGTACAGAGCAAGCATCACATTGGTCATCATCGCACCTGACGATACGCCGGTAACAAATATGCGTGTATCATCTGTATTGTATTGGCTCTGAACAAACTGAATCATAGACATCAGCGCAACCGGATCGCTGCCGCCATCACGGGTCAAGGCGTCGGGTGACGACACATCAAAACACTTGGAGCTACGTGTAACCGTGGGATATATCACGATAAACCCATACTGTTCAGCCATGTTCGCATACTGGGTATTCCGATAAAAGGTTGGACCATCCCCTGAACAGTAATGTACCGCCAGTAAAATGGGCGCCATATTTGGCAAGTTTTCGGGTACATACACATGCATATCCAGGTTGCTTGGGTTTTCCCCAAAGTCATCCACCTTTGTAAGGCTCGAGGAAGGGATCTCAGGGGTCGGAGCGGGTGTCGGCTCCAATGTCGGCTCCGATGTCGGCTCTGGCGTGGGAGCTGCTGTAGGCGTGAGTGTAGGTAGCGTGTTGAGATCGTCACCTCCATCACCACCGCCACATGCAACGATGGTTGTGGCCGTGACAATTAAAAGGATCGTCATTACTATATTTTTCATATGTTTTTATATCTCTCTTATGGTTATAGCCAGTACAGCTAACGTTAATTTTCGAAAGCAACGCTCTTCCCTTCGTCGTTACGCCAGATCCCTTTACGTAAACAATCAAAGAAGAATGATGTGTGTGGTGGTGTCCCTAAGGGTTAACAGAACGATTGGTATTGCCTCCAATCCACTTATTATTTTTACCTCCCAAGCAGGGCGCTACCGAGCAAGCTCAAGCAGTCGCCGAGCCTTCCATTGGTAAGGGGTGATACAGACACCGAGGGAGTGTTGAATACCTTATTAAGAACGCCATTCGCCTCGCTAGAGATTGCGCAGAGACTAAAGGTACTTATCCCGAAAGCCCCTATATCTTTGCCCTAGCCCATACTCGGTGCGATAAATATCAAGTGGATCACACTAGCTTATTCTGTAACGCCGCTTTGATAAATTAACCTGGGAAAGATGAAAAATTGCAGATAGTGAAAGGTTTCTTGCACATTGTTGAAGACAATAGCGGCCCACTAGGAGTGTTTTTCCTCTACCGCCTGCTTTTGGTAGGCCTTGGGCGTACAGCCATACTGGCTCTTAAATATACGGTTAAAGTACGAGACATTGTTGTAACCCACTGAATAAGCAATTTCAGCAATACTGCCGCTACGTTCCAACAATAAACGCGCTGCTTCAGTGAGGCGCAGCTTATTAAGGTAAGTGCTAAACGTTACGCCCACACCATCCCTCAATAATTCATTAATTTTTGTGCGGTTAACCCCCAGAGAGGTCGCCGCCATTTGCAGGGTTAAATCCGGATTAGCATATTCTGTGGCCATAAAACGTAATACGGCGTTTTGATCCTGATTCTCTCGGGACTCCACAGGTAGCTGTTGATAGGCTATCAGAGGTCGGTTTTGTTGCATTTTCTCCTGCACAGCCAAAATTTTCTTGTGGATGTGCCGGCGAAAAACCCCGTAGATAAACGTCAGCCACACCGTGATTGCGAGTGCAGCAGACAAATAGATAAACACCCGGCTGCGACCGTGAAGCACAACCTCACCAATTTTCACATTAGAGAGGGTATCCAAGCGGCTTTGAGGGGAGTTTACGATAGAAAAACTCCTTATTTTGTCGAGCTGGTAGTCTTGATTGGAAAAATCTAAGCCGTAACGCTGTAGCCACCACTCAGGTGTATCTAAACGTTTTAGGTCGATTTCCACGTTACTCCACTCCTCAGAGCAGGTAAAAAAAGTAGTGGACACGCGATAAGTAGAAAACTGGCGGCTATCGGTGACCTTCTCGTCGAAGGTATGAAGCGCAAAGGCGAGCACATTGCGGGGGGCACAACGTACCGATAAAGTCACCGTAGCGTACTTAGACCAATCGATATGATTATCCGGGTGCTTATAATCGCCAAAAGTAACCCCCAGCGAGGCGTAGGAAAACTGAACGTTACTGGCCAGGTTATAGTCAAAATCGAGACTATAAGTATCGTCGTTAATGGTGATGATAGACGAACCACCATCTTGCGCATCTGAGCTGTTAAACGTCTTCCATGGGTAGGTACTCTTATGCACTGGAAGCAGGGGATCATCCAGGCGAGAAGCTTTCGTTACCACATAAAAGCCAAGAAATGATATAACCAAAAGTGCTGTAAGTAGGGTGACTGGATTTGTATAGAGCTTGGACATTCTTTAGCTTGTCGTCGTGGCAGTTCAGTAAATTCGGCTACAGCAGGCGATGTGTGGTTCGCACTTGCCTCCAATGGAGATCAGCCAGAGCTATAGGTTAAGCCTTACAAACCGTAGCAGACAATTTGCAAGCCGTCCTAACTCATTCCCACAAGAATAAGCATCTTCTCCTACCTGAAGCACTTGGTTTTTCACTTCAAAAACATCTAGGTAAACCCAAGTAGTCCCCGCGCGGAAGAATACAGCCTTTTCTTACACAAAAATAGCGAGCCTCAACTGGCTATTACTTATGTAAGCGGTGAAAAAGTAACCTTTAGGCTGTTACGGTACAGCTATCTAGAATTTCATTTTGTCCTCGGCAAACAATACTCATCCGGCACCCTCATAAAGCTCGTAATATCTGCCACCGAATTTGCCGTTTCTGCCCAGATCCCTCCTACCTTTTTATCTTGAAGCCTCGGGTTCCGAATCGGGGCTCGTACAGAAATGAGTATCAAACCGAGAAAGCAACAATTCAGGGGGCAATACCTGTTAAGAGGGCAAAAGTATGAGTTAGATTCATTCTCGCCCAGGATCATTCACTTACCGGCCCAGCTCCGCCTTTCGCTTTAACAAAAGTGACGTCCACCGGCGCAGGTGCTAGTAGACGAACGGAATACACGAGCACTGGTCAACCGAAAACCTGCATCATGAAAAGGTCAATTGATTATGAACATGTTATCGCAGATAGTGCAGAAACAGAAAATCTTGGGTTTTATAGTCAGTCCTTAGGTGGCAATCAATGGACTCTAAATACGAGTATACACCCGATCTAAGCAATCAATATTTCCCAGCCAACCAGAGAATTATTTTCAAGAACCGTGGGTTTACATTTTACTGTTGTAAACCCCAATTTCATTGCTGCTTTCGTTAGTTGATCAATTGCATTTTGATCCAGAGCAGCACTAGCCATATCCTTTAACCTGGCTCTGGCCTGAACAAAACGTTCTTCCGCGTTGTTCGCCAACTTGACGCGCTCATCTCTACTTTTTGTGGAAGCGACCTTGGCCAATTGAACGATTGCACTCACAACTCCTTTTGCTGTTTCATCTTTTCTATGCGAAGACATAAACGTATTCATTCGGCGATTTAATTCCTGCGCACCGACTGTTGCTTTTCGAAGCCCCCTCTCCTCAGTATTCTTATTTTGTTCAGGGGTGCCGAGCGTATAAAAATAGCCTGACAGGAAGCCAAACAAATCCAATTCATCCAAGGCCTCTCTGTAAATATCAAGCTCCACTCTAGAGGCTTTTAGCAATTCTGAATCAGTATGATGGCTAATTGCCACAAAACGTCCGCCCTCTCTCAACAACCTGCGCACCTCAACTAGCGTTTTACCTATATCGCTATACTCAAAGCCGAATTGTGAGGTGATAAGATTAAAACAATGACTTTCAAAGGGCTGCTTCTCACACGGAGTGTTGCTGTGGAATTCGATACCGTTTCGAACACTGGCATAGCAACCGTGGACAGACGCATTAATTACCGCTATATCCGTTGCTGAGACCAAAAAACTCTTACTGCTTTTATTGCTCACATCCATCGCAATGGCGGCTATTGCACCGTTCCCAGTGGCAATATCAAGCACCTTGGCTCTACTGGGTAACGCGAGGAAATGGTCTCGCCAAAAAGCTAAAGTTGTACCATCGTAATTATGCGGTTTTGAAACGCCAAATGTCGTGATATAACCTTGCTGCCAAAACGTACTCCAATGCTCTCCACACTTAGCACTCATGTCCAAACCCCAACTATCTGCAATACTAGGAAAGCTCTGATCAAGTCAAAATATGTTCCAGCCTTGACCAGAGGCTCCCAAGCTTTACCGTCTATAAAATTTATCGAGCCCCGATTATAACGGCTTAACGTTGACCTTCTACACAAACAAACCTACCTACAACCCAGCTATCACTATTATCAAAGAACAACCAAGCAATCTATCTGTTCTAATTTTTGACCAAAAAAAACTACAACGCTAAGCAGCACACAAGAACATACTGGTCTACTTTCCCCACTGCGGCGACACCACAGGCAAAACTCAATTTAACACCTTTTTTTTGATCGAGTACAAGTACAGAAATAAAATTGTGCAATGCTAGTAGCTACGTCCTTATCGCACTTTTAATTCCATCCAACAAAAAACCCACCAAAAGGTGGGTTTCGATATTTTCGCTAACAAAACCTAAACGCTGCAAACTAACAACCGTCCAAGCTAATTTAGAATTTAATTTTATACTCGGCAAACAATACTCGTCCAGTACTGTCATAAAGCTCGTAATGACTGCCATCGAATTTGCCATCTCTATCAAGAACAGGATCTTCGTTGGTCAGATTGCGAGCGCCAATCTTCACCTCACCAAAGGTATCCAAATCATAGGAGTAGGAGAGGTTCAATGTAGTCAAACTATCCAAATCTTCATCTGATTTTTCCAAAACTGATTTACTGCCTGTTCGAACGACAAAGTCTTGCTCTGCCGATGGACCTATATATTCAACGATCAGGTCCACACGGTTCGAAGCGAGAGACCAACCAATTCCCCACTGGCCTTTTACCTTTGGTTGCAGATTATATCCGGCGGTATTCTGATTTCCACCGGTAAAGTATGCCGACTCATCAAATGAAAGACTATATGCGACTAACAGATCACTAGTCACCGTACCGAATCGTGTATCTATATAGCCATCAATTTGGAAATCTAATCCCGTAGCACCTAGGTCACCGCTGTTCGTATAAGTACTGTGTATAACGGGTAAACCTCCCGTACGATCAACGTAGGTACGAGCGACCAATACCACACCAGCAAGCTCTGCATCGAATAATTCCTGCGGTAGTGGCTGAGTAATAATATCTTGAATATTGATGTCCCAATAACCTACATCAAGAGTCAAATTATCCAGCGGACGCCAGTTAATACCGAAGCTCAGCGATTCAGACGTTTCTGGCGATAGATCTGGGCTGGTGTAGTAGTAAGTATCAAACTGACGACTTGGACACTCTTCAGGAGAAATATCGCTCAGAGCACAGGTATATTGGTCTGAAGCATCTTCAGCAGAAAATCTCTCAGGGCCATAGAGTTCATCCAAACCTGGTGCTCGAAATCCCTGACCATAACGGGCACGTAAAGTCACTTCATCCGTAACACCCCAAGTAGCGCTAATAGTTGGAGAAACATTTTCACCAAAATCGCTATAAGAGTCGTATCGTATAGATGCGTTCAATTCAACCCTGTCAGCCACTGGGGCGAGTAGTTCGCCAAATATGGCGACAACATCGCGATCCCCATCAGAAGAGTTTCCTGAACTACCACCAACTAAACCCGCCTCAGAGGCACGGTCATATTTGTTTTGATAACTGAATTCCATGCTCTCTGCGCCAACCAACCCAATCACATCTCCAGCGCCAAAGAGATCACCTAGACCGACTTGCATATGGCCGTAGACTTTAGACATCTTACTGAAGTTATCCTGCGTACTGGTTGCACTCATGGCACCAGCGCCTTCGACGGTAAAGGGGTCGATACCCTCATTCAGAACATAATCCAGACCAGGGTATGACAAATAGTAATATCCATACTCCTTAACATCGTAGCTACTATTTTGAACGTAAACGTCATAGCTGATATTGTCAGTTAAATCGCCCTGTAATCCAGCGGAAAAATCAATGAGGGTGTCTGTTACATTGTTGTCGCGTGGACCAATGTTAGTCCAGCGATAGTAGCCGTAGAGCTCATAGTCTTCCGTAATTTCGCCTGATTCCAGAAGCGTATCGATATCAAATGGAACATCCGCATAGTCCGCAGGCATATCCGGCCAACCAGCCGCTGGTGGGGCATAACGGCCAAAAGATTCAACACGAGAAACCAGAGAACTAACATAAAACTCCGCTTTATCATTCAACTTATAGGTCGCATTTACATAAGCATTGGTTTTATCGAGGCTGGCCTTGTTGGCTGAAATATCGGCATAACCGTACAAGCACACGGTGGAATCCGTTAAACCAAACGCCATGTCAGCGCTCGCTTCACCATAGAAACCATCTCCAGCCGCACAACTTGTGGCAGCCTTTAGGCCGTAATATTCCGTATTGGGATCCCAAAGTTCAACCGCTTTACCGTAATAGGAATACCCGTCTGTTTCAACGTAGGCATCAATTACACCGTTACCATTCTCGTCACGTGCCCAAGGCGCCGTATAGTCACGATCTTTATCCCAAACTGGGTCACGCTTACTCTTCTCAACAGCAAACGTAATATTGCCTCGATCAGTATCAAAACCACCAACCAAACTTATTGCACGCTCACTGCCGTCGTCTTCACTGCGATCCCCATAACGCGCAGTCAATTCGAAGCCGTTAATCCCGCGCTTAGTCATCATATTCACAACACCGGCAACAGCATCCGTACCATAAATAGCCGATGAGCCATCGGCCTGTATATCAACACGCTCAATAGCAGCCATAGGGATCATATTAATATTTGTTACAGCCGCGCCCATATTTGGAGAACCAACCATACGGCGACCATCAACCAACACCAACGTACGCTGGTCACCGAGACCACGGAGGTTAATCGAGGCATTTGACTGTGCTGAAGACCCCGACCGTTCACTAAAAGAACCGTAGCTGTTCAACGGAGAGGCACGCAGTACATCGGCAATATTTAAGCTGCCCAGAGCTTCAATTTTGACTGCGTCAATACCGACAACTTGGCCACCATTTTCAAAATCGCTACTACGTTTAATATGTGAGCCCGTAATAAGCATCTCTTCCTGCTTAGAAGTTTCATTAGGAACCTCACTGTCCTGCGCCAACGCAGGTAAACAAGTCAGCAAGGAGGCTCCCAACCCCAGGCTGGCGAAACGAACGGCCACTGCAATTTTTTTTTGCTTAAACATTTAATCTCTCCAAAACGATTGTTTTCAATTTGTCAAATTGCTGAAACACTTAAACACTACCCTTCTTGGCCTATAGCGCAATACTCAACGGCGAAAACCATAAAACCGTCATAAGTAACGGAACTTTGGTTTATATAGGGAAAACGTAATTTTTATGGTGTATATACATTGCATGTAATGAAATCGGCTTAAATGTATTTACCGTCCTCTTAACAAAAAAAACACCAGGGATCTATTTGTTATCGGAACAATTGATATATCTTAGTCACCCAAACTTACGCGCCAAAATTTCGTTATAAATACCGACTTAATTCATTTTTTATTGCCGGGCATTGTTACGGTAATTTCTTGATCGACTTTATTATTTATCTAAGCAATGCATGTACCACTACTTAAATTATCTTTCCGCTTTTTTATTAACTATAATTTAACTGTCGAAAAACTCCTCCGAGCTTCGCATAGTAGCCACACCAATATCGATGTCAATGCTCACACCAACCACATAAAAAACTCGGCCGCAAGCGACCGAGTTTTTAGAAGAGCCCCAGCTGCTTACTGTTTTCTTCACCTTTATTCATAGCTTCAAGTTGATTCTCAACATACTCGCGAATGACTTTTTCACTCGCATTTCCGATCGTTTCGACAAAGTAGCTTTGAGTCCACAATTTGCCACCCCAGAAATATTTATGCCTTATTTGTGGGTGTATTCGAAAAAACTCTCTTGCCGATAAGCTTTTGATTTTCTGCATAATACTTGATGGTGAATCTTTAGGCTCAGCTCTTACAACCATATGTATATGATCTACTGGAATCTCAAGCTCCACAATTTCTATATCGTAGTCATATCCGATCTTCTGGATAATGGCTTTCAAATCTGCTCGAAATGGTTCTTCAAAAACTTTATGCCTATATTTTGGTATCCATACAAAGTGATACATTATTCTATACACATGATGAGTATTTCGACGTAACTCCATAAGTTGGCTACCCCACAATGGCTAAAGCCATTGTACGCTATCCAGCTCGGGGGCAAGCCCCCGAGATTTACGCTATGCGGTTAAACTGACATATTAGACAACATTTACAACCAATCCCTCGACATCAGGTAATCGCAATTGGCGCGCATAAAAACATTCATCACCAATATGATGCGCCCTAACAATTGTTGCACCACTAACAAGCGCTCACAAGCGCTAAACAAACAAAAACGCATCGATCCAACACTATCGATGTCACCTAAATAACTAATCTTTACGAATAAATTTTTTGCGCCTTATCTCGCAAGAAGAACTATCGTCGGTGTATGCTTAATCTTGATTACGGTGCGCGATCAAGTATTCTGTGCGGCACCTAACAGGTGGGGAGAAGCGGTTATGAATATAAAAGAAAATGTTTTTCGTACACGTCCTCGCTGGGTAGATGAAGAACCGGCAATTATTGGTTTACTCGACACCTTTCTACACAAGCTGGAAAAAGGGCATCGGTTGTCGATGCGGATTAACGCCAAAACACTACCCGAGCTCTTCGACTTCGGATCACCAGAAGTGAAATACCTCTGGTCGTTAGTTAAATCCCTTAACAATGAATATCACATTATCTCCATTCGCTTTGCCCGCAACAAACCCTACCAAGAGCCTTACGATAATGCTCAGATTGTTTTTAATCCCGAAAAGGAAGAACTGGTTCGAGACTGGTTAAATCGCCCAGCATTGGACCCTTACGCGCTCGTTTGGCAAGACACGCTACGAAAGCTAAAAGATCGCTTCGAGGATCACGGTCAATCCCTTTCAGAGCAAATGATCCGCCTGCCAGACCAAGGGGCAGAACAGACACTGCGCGCATTTTCTCGTATGGGAGGAATGCTGCAAAAACCAATCACGTTACGCGCGCTATCTGCTCGTTGTTTTTGGGGGGACTCAAAGTTTCTCGATCACCGCGAAGAACTTGTTCGTAACCTCTACCCTTCTGCCAGCCACAATCTTTTAGCTCGCCCCATTTTAATGACAGTATGCCTCTCCGATGTAATCGACCGAGTCCTCTTTATCGAAAACCAGGATAGCTTTCTGGCGCTTACCAACGCAGAACTTCACAACACCACCCTTATTTACGCAGCGGGTTTTCGCGGTTCCGCCACCCGAATAAGAGAGCATGGCAATGTCGCTTTTACCTTTTATGGTGAACGAGCTAGACCATCGAGCTTCACTTTATTCGAAAACTGGTGGTTTGAACCGCAACAACATACCACTGTTAACGTGCGATTCTGGGGGGACCTGGATTATTCGGGGATGGGAATACTTAAAGCCCTTAAACACATTTTTCCCGAAATTGATGCTTGGAAACCGGGTTATTTACCACTAATTGAACGATTACAACAAGGGCTTGGGCATGCACACGAAAGCAGCGGGAAAGAGCGGCAGAAAGACCCCCACCTAACCGGCTGCGAATTTGCGGACTTGGAGTTACTTCCCGCCATGAGAAAGTATGGGGGATTTGTGGATCAGGAAGCGGTTTTGCCGCAAGAGCTTGGTCAGTGAATACGAAGAAACATTTTCTAGAGCCAACAGAAAACCCGCCCCCAAACTTGAAGCGCGAAAACAGGAAAAGACAGCTCTATGTGCTTGCAGATTGCTTTTCTTGCTTTCTGAAAAGTGCTGCTAACATCATACCGGCAACAAAACCCCAAAAATGAGCGGCCCAGGATATGTGCGGCAATAGCCGCAGTAACGACAGCAATGTGCCACTGTAAAGAACGAAAGATATTCCGGCGCATAGCCAACTGCGTAGACTCGGGTTAAAGTAGGCATTGGCAAATAAAAACCCAATAAGACCGAAGACCATCCCGGATGCACCAACAACAATACCGCCAAAACCGAATAGCCAAACACCAATACCCGAACCCATAGCACTCCAAAACATCACTCCGACCATCAAACCCGCGCCAATCGACAAACGTAAAATAGCGGCCAACACCAAGAGCGGAAGCGTATTGGAAACAAGATGGAACAGCCCACCGTGCAGAAAAGGAGCAAAAAAGATTCCGGAAAGCCCCGCAAAGGTTCTGGGTTGAATACCGAGACCATTGAAGCTAAAACCGGGCAACAGTAGATCAACAAGATAAATCACCCACATTAGGGCAACAAAAATCAGCGCTTCCGTGGGTAACAGACGTTTAATCATGGTGAACCTGTTTCAATATTTCGCGTAAGGCGTCATTCTCCACCCCGAGCACGTCGATAATCATGGTGAATAGATCAGCTGAAAACATTCCCTTGTGGGTTTTGCTTCGTAAGTTTTCCGGCGTCATAATGATGCCTCGTTGAGCCAAGCTGACGCTTAAATCATCATACTTCATCCCTTTAAGTACCAGTGCCGCACGGATATAGCGCGTAATGGCCTGCTTATACGGCGAGAGGGTTTGGCGATTACTAAGGCTTTGATCTTGATTCATATGTCTGCCTATGCGAGGACAATTGTGTTCCATGTTACATACGGAGCGCCCCCAAGGCAACAAAAGTAATTTATGATTGACACTATTAGTCATAGTGATATATTTGTGACCTATGTTACACACTAACTGGAAAGGAAAAAGCTTATGTCTTGGAGTAACAGCACCCTGCAGTTGATTGCCGACGCCCAGCCGTTATGGGTTGTGGAAGTCGAAGGCGACTGCCTTAGCATTTCAAATGATGAAGGTGTCGATGCCTTTATTTATGCGGGAAGTAAGCAGATTCTCGTGGAAACCGCCCTATTTCCTGCGGCTAGTGTCACTGACACAGCCGCCTTAAATGACTTAATACTGCGCACCCACCAACTGGTGCCACTCACGACCATTTGTCTCAATAAAATTGGCGGTGAGGACTACTACGTCGCTTTTGGCGCTTTATCCATCGACAGTAAAGAGAGTGTAGTCATTGAAGAGATCGAGACACTATTCGATAACGCCGCTGAATTCTTAGATCTATATAACGATTACCTAAGTGTGGAGTCCGTAGCATGAGCCTGAAGAAAATATGGACCGCCTTGCGCGGAGCAACTAACGAAGGCCTCGAAGCCGTAGCCGATTCACAAGCCATACGCATCTTGGATCAAGAAATGCGAGAAGCCAAAAAAGAACTGCAAGCCTGCGACGAAAGTCTCACCAAAATTATGGCCAAGCGAAAACTTGCTGAAGGCAAGGTGAATGCGTTAAAAACCGATGTCGACACCTATACTCATCATGCCATTGCAGCTAATGAAAAAGGTGATGAAACACTCGCGATAGAATGCGCAGAGCGTGTTGGAGAGCTGGAGACGAACCTTGAGACAGAGCAAAGCCTGCTAGACAGCTTTGTTACATCAGAAAAAACATTAAAAGCCAATATCGCCAAAGCGAAAACCAATGTTCGCAGAATGGAACAACAGATTGATCAAATAAAAGCCACCGAGTCGGTTCAAAAAGCACAGGTAGCCGTTTCCTCTCGTCATACGGGCGCTAACAGCAAAGTGAAAACCGCTTTGGGTAGTCTTGAGCGCATTAAGGCTATGCAGCAGCAACGCAGTGCTGAGCTGGAAGCGGCCGAAGAATTGGCCAGCGAAGAAAGCGGCAGTAGCCTGGATGCTAAGTTAAAAGCGGCGGGCATTCAGCCCGGCGGACAAAAAAGTGGTAGTGATAAACTGGCACAGCTTCTCGCCGCCAAAAAAGGGTAGTCGGTGCTGTTATTAAAACTGAGCCGCCGTATGGCGGTTGTGTTTTTAAACATGAATACCGCGTCCACCTTGGCGGGCGTGGTATTTTACGTATTGATATCCTATCTGCTAATGGCTTGGGCTGGTGAAGCCGATTTAATTACGGCAGAAAATTTCTTCTATTGGCTGATTGTCACCGCCTCAACCGTCGGTTACGGGGATCTATCCCCCTCAACATATGCAGGCAAGTTAGCGGCAAGCTTATGGGTTATTCCCATTGGCTTAAGCTTATTTGCACTCGTTTTGACCCGAGCCGGTTTTTATCTTTCTGCACTGGCCCTTAAGGGAAAAAAAGGATTCCGCATGATCCAGACTGAAAAGCATTGCATTATTATTGGCTGGAATACTGCGCGCACACTGCGCTTAATAGATTTATTGCTATCCAACACCAACGGGCACCGTGAACCGATTGTTCTATGTGTGGTCGCAGATATTGAAAATCCGATGCCGGGTAAAATCGAATTTGTTCGTGTAGAATCTTTTTCCCATGCGGAATCAATGAAGCGGACAAATCTTTCAAACGCCAGTCGTATCATAATCGATACACCATTAGACGACGTAACCTTAACAACGGCGCTTTTTTGCGAGCGTATGAGCCCTAACAGTCACAAAACCGTTTACTTTCAAGATGAAGGTGTTGGTGAATTGTTGCGCATGCACTGCCCAAACATCGAAGTTATACCCTCGGTTTCTGTAGAGATGCTGGCTCGCTCGTCGCTCGATCCGGGCTCCTCATTGCTGCACATGCAGCTACTCGATAGCACCTACGGAATGACGCAATATTCAGTAGCTTACGAGAGTGATGAAGCCCTGAAATTCGGTGCTATTTTTAACCACTTCAAAACCAATCTTGCATCAACCATTATTGGCGTAAAACATAAAGACAAGCACACTATAAACCTTAACCCTCCGCTTGAACTGTCTGTACGCAAGGGCGACTTATTATATTATATTGCCGCAAAGCGACTAGCCAAAAACCAGTGCTTTGAACTCTAGAAAGGTCTCCTGACCCAAACTGAGGTATCATTAGCCCTTATTGTGAGAAATCTATGTTCAGTAAGTTGTTTGGTAAAAAATCAGAAGATGAACCTCTTAAAGATGCGCCCAGCATTATGGGCTTGCGCCTCGGGGGAAGCTTTGAAGTTGATCCGCTGCTGTTCAAGTTAATCGAAAGTGAATTAGTGACCAAGGGAGCCGCTACAACACATATTATTAAAGCCGCAGGTATTGCCGAGTTTGGTGGTGCTTGGGTATTCCGTTTTTACACCGATGACGATGCGTTTTTACAAGTGATTGCCGATGGTGGGAAAACCGATACGCATGTGGTTGATGTAAAGCTTTTCTATTTTTACGATACCCAGGACATTAGCACCAAAAAAGTTTGGGACACACTACTCAACGAACAGATGGGAACACCGGTGTACGGTTTAGAGGGGCAGAGCTATGAACGAGTCTGGACGTCTGCCAGTAATTATCACAACCCTGTTCCAATGACTGAAAAAACGTACGACAGCGATGGGGAATCATCCGAAACCGATCAGTTCACTATGTTATTTGAACGACCCATTTCCGATGGTCGCACCGAATCACTATTCCTCTCTGCGGAAGAAACAGTAGAATCCGGCAACCTGAGCCGCTGTTTCGTTCTCAGTACAGGCATAACATTAAGCCCTTCCCAGCTCACTATTCACGGGTAAAAGACACCTCTATACATTCACACGGTTAACAAAGGAAACCGCTATGGAACAACCAGAACTTCTAACCAGTATCCTCCACTTTGGAGCCTACTTTGGCCTATCGCTCGTTTTTATTATTGTTTTTAAGTTTTTTTACGCCGCTGTTACCCCCCACGACGAATGGAAGCTAATAAAAGAACAGCAGAATGTTGCCGCAGCTATCGGTTTCGGGGGCGCCATAGTCGGTTTCGCCATTGCCTTAAGCGGTGCAGCGAGCAATTCGGTTTCTCTGGTGGATTTCATGACTTGGGGCGCAGTAGCTCTCGTGGCCCAAACTCTCGCCTTCCTCCTTGTCCGTTTCGTTTTTATGCCCCGCATCGTCGAACGAATTGAATCGAACGAAACCAGTGCTGGCATTATGTTAGCCGCAACCAATATTGCCGTAGGCTTGCTTAACGCAGCTTGCATGGCGTATTAAAGGGGGCGTCATGAAAAGATCAAAGAATATAAGCTTGGATTTTATGCGCAAGGTATCTGCGAAAAAAATCCCTATCGTCCGCCCTCTCGCCCTGGCGATAGCGGCAATAACATTAGCTGGCTGCAGCAGCAAAGAAGACGTTCAGGTCGTTAATTCAGTGGACGACTGCATTTCAAGAACGAAACTGTCGGCAGAACAATGTGAGGCGGCCTATCAACGCGCTTTAATAGAAGCAGAACGCACCGGCCCCAAATACACCTCACAACGCAATTGTGAATCCGAATTTGGAAGCGGGCAATGTCGCCAGAGCAATGGCGTCTTCATGCCCATGATGGCCGGCTATATGATCGGCAGTATGATGAGCCGCAACGACTATAGCCGCGGTAGTATATTTAATCCGGTATACCGCTACAATCGACCTTTTTCCAGCTATAACGATCGCCTTATGACGGCAGATGGTAAAGTCATAGGCCGCGCCGGACAAAGCTCCTACAAAGTCGGAAAATCCAACCTGCGAGCAAAACCCAGCGCAACTCGAACAATGTCTCGAGGCGGTTTCGGCTCGGTGGCCTCGGCCAAATCCAGCTGGGGCGGTGGAAAGTCACGCGGCTGGGGCGGCTAAACTTATGTTGCGTATACCTATTAGCGAGCGACCGTCTTGGCAGGAAAGAGCCAACGAATTTGGCTTTAAATTTCATACCATGCACGGTGAACGCTATTGGGATGAAAGCGCATATTACCAGTTTACGCTTGAGCAAATTGAGAAAGGCATTGAGGCGCCCACAGAAGAAATTCATCAAATGTGTCTCGCTGTGGTCGAAAACGTCATTGCCGATGATCAGCTTATGCGACGCTTTCGAATTCCGGAGTCACATTGGGATTTTGTACGCACCTCTTGGAAAAATGGCGATCCTAGCCTCTATTCCCGGCTAGATTTCGCCTACTCTGGCAGTGGCCATGCCAAACTTTACGAAAACAATGCCGATACCCCCACCAGCGTCTATGAAACTGGGTTTTGGCAATGGCTGTGGCTGCAAGACAATGTAGATTCTGGAACCCTGCCTCGACAATCCGACCAATTTAATAGCCTCCAAGAAAAATTGGTAAATCGTTTTAAAGATCTACAAGTACTAACGCCTGACCGTGAGCTGCATTTTTCAAGCTGCAAAGATACAGAAGAGGATCGCGGCACCGTCCAATATCTAGAAGACTGTGCAAAATCGGCTGGAGCAACAACACATTTTGTAGAAATTGAAAATATCGGTTGCGATGCAGAAGGTAATTTCACCGATCTAAAAAACCACGTTATTACCTGGATGTTTAAGCTCTATCCGTGGGAATTTATGTTTACCGAAGAGTACGGCGAATTTCTTGGGAAAAATAATATCCGCTGGCTAGAGCCACCATGGAAAAGTATTGTTTCGAATAAAGCCTTACTACCATTACTCTGGCAAATGTTTCCAAACCACCCCAATCTACTACCGGCTTTTTTTGAAGACGAATTAGACAGTGCCGGAGACTTTGGATCGATGGTAAAAAAACCCATCTTTTCACGGGAAGGCGCCAACATATCCATAATGGACAACAAATCCGCCATTGCGGAATCATCTGGCCCCTATGGCGAAGAAGGCTTTATCTACCAAGCTGCGCATATGCTACCGAAATTTGGCGAAAACTATACCTTGATCGGCAGCTGGCTGGTAGATGATCAAGCAGCAGGCATATCCATTCGAGAGGATTCAAGCCCAATAACCCAAGACATGAGCCGCTATCTACCCCACACCATATTGTAATCATAATGTAGTCACTTCGACCTGGCCGAGCTCCGAAAGAAGCCTAATGCCGGCAGGAATAACATCCAAAATCTTTATACCAATGCCTTATGTCAAACAATATTAGCTGTATGCATTCACGGTTAATATTGAAATTCTAGATACAAGGTTCTATCGGCGGCGCGGTGTCGCCTTAGAAGCAAGAAAGCGCCGGAAAAAACACACACGCCACACTAAAAAGTCACCTGCAACTCGAAATACACACTACTGGTTGGCGTTTCATCTTGCAGTTCATTCACATCGTCAGCCAGTACCGTCGAATAAGAGATACTCCCGCCAAAACGGGAATGGTGGACTTTTAAGCCTACACCGGCATTGGCCAATTTCCCCGTAATATCTCCATCACCATCCGTGAGAGGATGTAAAACCCCATAGCCTGAATCCACAAAGAAAAAAGGTTGAAAAACACGGTTAATATTCTCACCAAGCAGTGTTTTACCACCGAATTTAGGAAGCGTAAAAATCCAATCGGCACCTACATATAGACCATCGTCGGTTTGTAAACCATTCACGCCAAACCCTCGTGTACGTGTTGGGCCAGTTAAATTAATTTGATTCAAATTAGAAAGGCTCTTGCCTGCGTACTGCCCACTACTTTTCCATACAATGCGAGACTCCGAAGATGTAAACGGTATTTTTAAAAAGCTAAGCATCGACAAATCAAATGATAAGTAACTTTCACTTCCACTGGTCGCGCCATCAAAACCACCAGATTCATTAGTGCTAGCTTGATGGAGCGCCATATAACCCAAATATAACTGTCGCCGCTTTTCATTCAAAAGATCAAAATTAAAAGACAGCGACGTTTTTTTCACATTTTCTTGCGTTACATTGGATTGCGTATCCAGCTCCGTGTTTATATCCATGAACTTAATTTCAGCAGAATAGTTGTTAACACGGCTGCGCTTAAATACATGTTTTAGAGATGCATCAGCGACGTCTGATTGGCCCGTAAAGTACGACGCACCAGCTTGCCGAAGATTCCGCGACACAAAGTCATTGGTTGAAAACCCCACACTTGCTCGCCAACGAGGGTTTAAGATAAAAGAATTGTAACGAATGGAACCATAAGTACTACTGTCAGGATTATAGGAGTTCAGTACCCCAACATACAATTCGTCGCCATAACCCAGTGGGTTATGCACATAAATATCCGCGTAGGCGCGATTTTCTGACGTACTTTTAGAACCATGATTATCAAGGCGAACGTTCATTGTCGTCCACTTTTCTTCTGTAACTTTCACCGTCATACGGGTATCGCCAACCTGCCCCCCCGGAGAGAAAAATCCTTGCGCCCGAAGCCCAGGAATATCATTAATCAAGGTGAGTGCTTCGTCGATTTTCCAATTCGCGACAGGCTTATGTAAATCGTTTTTAAAAACACGGCCAATCAGATCTGGCGAAACACGCGTATGGTCTTCCACCTCAACATCACCCAACTCCCCTAGAAGTAAGGATAATGACACAACCCCATCCCTAACTTGCTGTTTTGGAATATACGCCTTGGCGAGGATAAAACCCCGCTCGCGATACAGCTGCGTAATAGTATCGGCAACCGTTTCAATCATTCCCAGTGTTACGCCACGGCGACGTAACTGATCACGAATTAAGAACACAAATTTTTGAACTTCCAGAGAACCAACATGTTGAACAGGAGTACTTTTTTCTATATCGACAATAAGATTCGACATCGCTCCCAATTCATCCAAGGTAAAGCCAGATTCGGTATGTTCCCCCTCCTTCATTAAATCAAAGCGAATAGCCTCCACCCGCTTAATGATTTCTTCTCGCGTAATCCCAAGCTCCGGGTACTCTACAATCCCCTGCAATCGAAACTCTTTAATATTTAAACGTGGCCCGGCTTCTGGGTTGGGATCGCGATAACGTACCCCCGGTATATCAAGATCCAACAACATCGTTTCACGTTCATACTCCGGCACTTCGGTGGTATCGGGCATGTCTAAAAAGCCCTGTGACCACACGAGGTTTACTTGAAATCCAATTATCGCGAGTAGACTGTAGCAACCCAACTGTTGTGCTCGTTTTAACATCATAACGTCATCATTACTTTTTTGTTTTCCAGAAAAATTGCAACAAACCCCGGTAATGGCTTTGTAAAGTTTAGCTAGTCCAAGCAATTAAAAGGCCTCAATAATCGTTTCCTCCCTCGCCATCGAACTCATCGTCATACAACTGATCGTGCGGCATACGAATCGAAACACTGTCGTAGGCGTAGTTACGCACATTGGTAAATACGGCGGGATCAACATACTCAATCTCATCCACTTCAATTAATAGCTCACTCACACTGCTCACGATGGATGGATCGAGCAAATCGGAATCGGTGGTTAGCCCAAAGAGAGGAGGCTCCCCAAAAGCCCAAATTGGGCGAATACCCGGCCCGCTGACAATCAATTCCGTATGTGCGTAGACCACAAGCTGACGATCGACACCAAAGCCATCACTGGTGGTAACGTCGATCACATCTCCCACCAACTCGGGGCGACGAGAGAATGCTCCTGGGGTGGCCGTGAGGTAGCCATTATCAATCTCCAGAACCACATTGCCGTCGGTGTAATTTGCGTTGATTACGCCACCGGCCTCGCGAGCATCGGTGATGCTAGGGTCACGGTTATATTCCCCTTCACTAGCATTAGCCATTACCACATTACCCTGCGTATTGACCAAGCGAATATCACCGTTATTAATTAACGCGGTAACCGCTACATCTTGGTTATTGGTTAGCCCCACCTCACCCGAGGCATTGAGTAAATCAAGATTGGCGATAGCGGTATCGATAGTTTGCTCGTCCGCCAAACCACCAAAACCTGTTTCTGTGCGCGCGAACAGCGAGTTTGCAGAAATATTGGTTTGCTCGCCGTTACTGTCTGTCACCGCACCTCCAGCCGTTAAAGAAACCGTGCCCTGATCCGCAGCTAGCCTCGCCAGCTGTATTTCATTACCCGCATTTACGGTGATATTGGAACCGCTTGTAATGCTGGCGGCGGCGGTCATAGCAAACTGGCTTCCAGCATTCACACTGGCATCACTTACAGCGATACTTGCACCAACAAGCACAGACTCCGTCACATCCACCACCAAGTTTGCGTTGGTAGATTGAATATCACCCGCAAGGCTTGCACTGCGGGCTCTCAGCGTAAATTCACCACCATCCAGGGTAGTTGTGGTATTGGCCTCACTTTCAAATGCGCCGGAATTGGTAACAACAGAAAAGTGACCGACGCTTACATCACCCCGTTGAACAATATTACCCTGAACGCTCGTGAGGCTAACCGAATCGGCCACTATCTGTTCGGTAACAATACCCGTACCGGCTGAAAAATTTAGCGATTGAGCTTCTGCCCGCGTCTGTGACACCCCGTTACCCATTGTTATAGTGTCGGACGCGTCTACATTCAGGGTATGCGTCGCGCTAAGATCCGCGCCAAGAACTGCATTTGAGTTACTGATAATGTTGATATCACGCCCTGTAATGGCAGCACCTAATTGCTGCGTAACAGCGTAGCCACGTAATTCAATATCACCGGGCAGAGCTTCATTGGCCGTGAGTGCAGCGCGCACATCAACCTCACCGCTACCGGCATCCACCAGAATAGCGTGATCAGCCGTGCTGGCAGCCACCGTAATTGCGCCACTAATATCAACGCCCGTCCCCACTAGCGCCACCGAGTTTTGCGCTATCAACGTATTTTGTACCGATACACCGCTTTCTGCGGAGGTGAGGGAAATATCATCCGAAACAATTGAGTTAGCAGTAATGTGGTTCGAAGCCGTAACAATAAAACCGTCTGAGGTCGTTCCCGCAACGGTCACTCCATCGTCGCTGCCATCGTGCAGAATTACTGTACCTGCATTTGTAACAGAGACATTATTCAGACTGTTGTTCTCGTTGTTGAAGGCAACAACGCTGGTATCCGTTGCCTTGATGGTAACTCTGCCATCCACCTCAATGACATCGCTAGCACCTACGCTGCCGCTAGTTGTTAACGCAAGATTTTGCGCGGTAACGGAGCCTAATTGGGTGGTGCCGTTGGTCAGGCTTATATCACCGTTCTCGGCATGCAAAGTTAACAAGCCCGATAGCGAGTGACTGTTATCCAATAGAATATCGCCACCACTCGATAAAGTAACCGCGTTGTTGGAATCAAACGCACTGCTACTGGTAATCGAGCCAGTAGCTTCAATATTTACCACGCTCGCGGGGTTGGACAACGCTGCAATATTCAAGTCGCCCGTTTGAGATAAGTACACATCGTCTCGCACCCCACTCAACGACAGCGTGCTTGTTTCAATGGCAAGTGGCGCATTGACCACGCCCACAGCACCGGTGGAAATAAATGCAATGCCCTGAGCGGCCGAGATTTCAGCATTTTCGTCGGCTCCATTGACAGACGCATTGGTAACACTGAATAAGCCATTAAGGGACAAGGCTCCATCAATAATTACCTCATCACGTTGTTCGCCGATAATGCTAAACCCATTTTTATTGGTAAGATCGAGCGCTCTTATTCCTTCAATCTCAAAGCCTGTGTTACTCATAACAATCCTGTCGTCCCGATTGACAACGTTGTTAAGCGTAAACACAGAGGTGTACACACGATCATTAATGGTTTCAGTGCCGCTAACCGCCAACTCATAGCTATGCGACACCTCCCCGTTGGTAATACTGTATTCAAATAGCTCGCTAGCCGTTGCTGTCGCAGCCGGTGTATAAATAGTTGTAAACCGTGTGCTTGCATCCCCCCCCTTTACCGTAACGGTATCGTTATCTGCGCCGCCAAAGAAAGCCACACCACCGGTAACGCCGCTGCCGAGATCCATTTCCAATCGGTCATCACCGCCACCCGCACGAATTTCACCGCTAATGCTGCCACCGTTTAAGGTGTAAATATCTACCGCAGAACCGCCCTCCAGCGAAGTAAAACCAGAAAAAGCAATGTTGTTGCCATTTTCGTCGTCGATGGTCCCAACATTGGCACCGCTGATAGACCACTCGTTCCGTACATTCGCTCCCGTTAGAACACTAGAACGGTTGTTACCGTAAAATTCCTCGATATCCATAAAGCCAGACGAAGTATCACCAATCACAACATTGGCCGTGTTCAATTCGCTCATATCCACCCGGTCGCGCAGCCCTTCCGGCTGCCCGCCGCCGTTAACCAAACCGGTGATATCGCCCGCTCCAGTAAAATTAAAAATATCTACCTGGTTGCGGCCCAGCAAATTCGCAAAGCCACTAAAAGTCATGCTGCCAACGCTTCCCTCATCCAGGCTGTTAATGATCCAGGTCTGGCTGGCGTTGTTACCACCCACCAACGTATTGCTGTTGTCTACGGCTTCGATAGTTTCCATATTGGCTATGTGCAGATCCGCATCATAGTTCGGATCGAGGGCCACAGTAACGCTTGACTGCAGCCCCTTCAGATCCAAGCTGTCTCTTGCGGTGCCTTCACTGGGGTTAGCCCCACCATCAATAACGCCTGTTATCCCATCATCCGCTTCTGCACCATCTTGTCGGCCCAGTACAAAGGTATCGTTGCCCGTACCACCTTCAATATTGGCAAACCCAGAGAACGTAACGCCATCTACCTCACCCGCATCGGTTCCGTGAATAGTCCACTGATTGGTATTGTTTTCACCGATTAAACGCAAAGCATTCGGTGTATTTGCGTCAACACTCTCAATATTGCTCAGGTTCAGCTCATTGTCAGCGACCACGGTTCCTAGTCGCACCACATTCACGCCTGTACTGCCCAGGTTTTTAAGTGTAACGGTGTCTTCCGCGCCATCCACGTGGCTACCACCATCAACCAACCCACTAACAACAGCGCCGTTAAACGTGAAACTATCTTGTTGATTTCCACCGGTAAGATTGTCGATACCCGAAAATTGCAGACTTCGGTCTGAATTGGACAATGTTCCGCCCGTTGCTGCGACTTGCCAGGTATTCTCAGTTTCTTCTGCACCCATCAGAATATGAGACTGACTATTTACTGCTTGCAGTTGTTCAATGTCGTAGAGGTCGATACGCTCGGCACTAGTGTCTACCGCACGGGAATCGCCATCAACAGTAGTAACGTGAAATACAAAACTGCCTGTAGAAGAATTCAACACTTCAACCCCATCGGGGTTGGCAAGTTCACCACCACCATTAATGGTACCGGTGATATTACCCGCGCCACTCAATTGAAAAATATCTTGGCTCGTCCCACCCTTTAAATGGGCCATATTAGTAAAGGCCAGTGTTTGAGCTCCGGCGCCAGAGTTGTAGCTCAACTCACCATCGTTAACACCGGTAATATTCCAGGTATTTACTACGTTATCGCCGGTCAACGCATGCCCAGCATCCAGAGCTTGCAGGGTTTCTATATTGGAAAGCGCGATATCAACATTTGCACTATTGGAAACATCGAGGGAAATATTTAAGGCTCCACTGAGGCTTTCGATATTTACCGTATCATCTCCACCTCCGCCTTCGAACACATTACTGACAAGGCCAAGCTGAAAAACATTAAAGGTATCGTCCGCATCGCCACCAGCTACAGCGTCTACTCCCCCAAATAATATTTGCGCAGAGTTTTCCGTTAGCGTATTACCCGTGGAATTTTCGATATTCCAAAGCGCTGTGCCCACATCCGAACTGAGCAACGTTGTTGTACCGTCCCCGGTGTCGGAAAGCTGTAAAATATTCACAAGATCCACTACACCGTTGCGGTTATTGGCAAGGTACACATCGTCGGTTAGCTCTTGCGGGTAGGCGGCACTGATTACAGTTGTCGGAGAGTCTTGCAGCGTATTAAAGCCGAAAGTGAGCGAACCGGTGGAATTAGCAACATTCACATTGTTGGCACCGCCACCACCATTAATAAACCCGTTTACTAATGAACCGGTAGTGGCTGCTGTACTATGATCAGCGAAATTAAAGGTATCCTGCCCTGCACCGCCTTGTAATTGGTTTACGCCGCTAAAATCAAAACTAAAGTTTTCTTCATCTAAGGCAGCACCAAAAGACCCGCTGTTTTCACCGTCAATATCCCATGTATTAGTGCCATTAAACTCGCTGCCTGAGGCCACGCGCAGCAACGTATCATCATTACCTACAAGGCTGATAATCAGCTCGCTAATCTCGACCACAACCAGCCCTTTCACACCGCTGTAATTTAGGGCGCGTTGACCCGAGCCTTCGCGGTACTCGCCGGTGATATTGGTGCCGGCCACGATATTAGACTGCTCGCCACCGGTACCGCCCTGCAAACTGCCGAAGTGATAAAAATGGGTTTCAGTCCCGGCTATGGGCGTGGGGTCAGCCAAACTGTTAAGACTTCGAACAATGCCTTCGTTAACGTCACCGACCGCCATATTCCAATCGATTACATCGTCGTTGGCAATGGCCAACCAGTTATTGTTTTCAGGGCTTGTGCCTATATCGTGATTGCTGTGCGCCGCTGTAATGGTTTCCACATGAAAAACATTTACATTCGGCAAGCCTGCCGTGCCGTCCACCAAGCTGCCCGGTGTGGCGGTTGGCCCTAACTCCACTACAACGCCTGCGGTAAAGGCTTGCAGGCCTAAACTATCTTCGCCACCCGCGCCGTCGATTAAACCGGCTAAAGATGCGCCGATATCTGTAAAGGTAAACACATCGTTTGCAACACTCCCGAGCAAGTTTTCAATATCGTAAAAATCAGGAACATAACTACCCGCCACATTACCAGCATCGTCTCCGGTAATACTCCATGTTGTTGTGGCACCGTTATTACGCACAACCGCTAATGTATCGGCGGCGGTGTCAGTGGCATCTGCCGCCGAACCACGCAGCGCAGTAACAATATTGCTACTACGCACCTCAAAAGTATCGGCACCGGTACCGCCGGTAAAGTTTTCTATATTGCTAAAATCAATACCGGTACTGGATGAACTATCCCAATTCAAGGTATTAGCGTCGACAACTGTGGTGCTATTGTCAAATACCCACTGGTTGCCGCGGTTAGCCCCTATCAGCTCATCGATAGTGCCATTACCACCATCGAGGGTTAAACGCAAAGCGTCTACAGTAGCGATAGTAAAAGTGTCATTGCCGCCTCGACCACGCAACTCGGAAAGGCTGCCGGCCGTACCGTTTACACTAAAGCTGTCTTGCCCTGTATCACTGCCTTCTGCGATTTCGATATTTAACAAGGTAACCGAACCACGACCGCTCACCCCAACGGTATCGCTACCGCCACCAACCTGCCATTGAGCGTTGTTGCCATACGAGAGGCGCACAATGTCACTGGCCGAGCCTTTACCATTGACGGTAGCACTTACATCGGCATCAGTAACTGCAAAAATATCGTTGCCATCACCACCTATAAACTGCTCGATAAAACTCGCTTGATTAAGGCGGCCTGCCACACTTGCGCTGGTGATACCGCTGCTTGCATTCAGTTGCCAAGTCACCGCAGTGGCACCACCGCTTTCAATAGTGAGCTTATCAACTCCACCATCGACTAGCCCCAGAGCAGTGCCCCGGATAGTACCGGTAACCTGTCCATCCGCCTCGACGGTATTGTCTAATAGAACAAATTCATCATTCTTCACGTTGCCAGAAAGGTTTTCAATACCGCCAAACACCAAGATGTTGGCCTCTTCCGCTTCTGCCACAGTGCCCGTATTAATTCCCGTTATTGTCCATATGTTGTTTTGGTTGATACCCACCAGGGTATCGCCACTGCCATTAGCAACTACACGTTCAATTCCAGTAAAAAGGTTACCATTCACACTGCCAGCATTAGCAGCGCTTAATGTCCATTGGCTGTTATTACTGCTTATTGTTAGTGAATCGGTAATGACTCCTGTAGTAGGTGTCCCGCCGCTCATCATGCCGGTTACGCTGCCCGAAGTCCCCAGCGTAAAATTATCTGTCGCGTTATTACCACCGGTTAAATTGGCGAAATTAATAAACTGAATACTATTGCTAGCATTGACAAGAACACCGTCATTTTCCCCATCGGCACCAGTAATGGCTTGGCCACTATTATCGTTACGCGAAACCAACCAACTATTAGTACCGCTATTCAGCCCCGTTAATGTACTGTTTGCACCGTTACCTTTAATACGCTCAGCATTTTTTACACCGTTTATACCACTAGAGCTCAGGGCTACTGAAAGTGTGCCCGAAAGGTTCGAGAAGTCGACAATATCGATATCGTTATTACTGGAATTATCGCTCGCATTAATGGTGCCGCCGTAGGTACCCACACCCAGGAAGATAAATTCATCGGTACCGGTGCCGCCAGTTAGAGCGGCAATATTGCTAAAGGTAAAAGATGAACTAGCGGTATCATCTGTACTCAGTCGGCGAACTTGATCGACGTTTTCACTATCCAATAAACGCCATTCGTTGCGCTCACCGGTAACAGAACCGACCGTTAAGGTATCAGCTCCGCTCACCCCATTGATATCACCATTAAAAGAGCCGTCTCCGGTCAGTACAAATTCATCAACAGTACTTTGCCCCTGTAAATTCTGTATGCCGGTAAACAATTCAACATAAGCAGTTCCACCGGTCGTTAACGATCCACTAGCATTACCATCAATCGTCCAGCGCGTGGCCACTGCCTGTCCAATAACCGTATTGCTGCCGCCTTCACCATTTACCGCTCCATTAGCCGACCCTGTGCGCACCACACTGCCACCACCGGAAAAATCGAAAATATCGTTGCCATCGCCACCGTTTAACACCTGGAAATTATTAAAAATGGTTGCGGAACCACTTCCCACGGTTACAGTACCGGAGTTTGCGCTATTGATTTTCCAGTCTACTTGTACGCCTGAACCACTGCTAACCATTAAGGCGTTTTCGTTACCAGCAGTGGCACTCACCGTTTCAAACCCATTAAGGGTTAAACCAGCAACGGATTCACCTAAAGTGATCGAAAGATCCGTATCGGGCAGAGTGATTTCATCCGCTCCCGTTCCCGCGTTTAACGTTACGGTTCTTGCAGAACCAACCGTAAAGCTATCGTTGCCACTACCAGAGGTTAGCGTTTCGAACCCGGAAAAAGCGGTGGTGGTTTGCAGATTTACCGGTGGGTCGCCGCCATCGTTCAGGCCATTGTTATAAGTTAGGCTCTCGCTACCCGACTCGGGCGCAATAACCCAAGCAATATTTGTATTAGGAGCAATAATCTGGTCGCCGCTGGAACCAGAATTGCCGCCGCCCGTTAAACTGCCAGTCAAACCAGTAACTGCATTTTCGGTTTGATCGAAGGTGAAGGTATCGTTGCCATCACCACCAATTAAATTATTGACGTTAACAAATTCAATACCTGCTACTGTGCCGTCGTTAATACCATCGGCATTAGCCGTGTTTGTATCGGCGTCTATATCAACAATTGTCCAGCCCACCGATGCACCAGTTGTACTGCTATAAGCAAGCGTACTGCTGTTACCCTCTAGCGAGGTAATACCGTCTTGGTTCCCAACAAAACGATCAATACCGGTAATCGCGGATGAACCTACGGTAACCGAAACCGTACCCGTTACATCGGCATAGTCAGCAATATCGCCCGTGCTGGCGCCCGCAATCATTTGGTAAGCGGTGAAGCTGGAGAAATCAAAGAGATCAACTGCAGTATTGCTGCCTTCCAGAATTTCAATGCCACTGAACTTATCGACGTAGGTACTGCCGCTGGTTACGGCAAGTCTGTTAACGGTAGAGCCTAGCGACCAGGTATTGGCCGTGGTTCTTGCGATAAGTCGATCACCACCCGTTGCGATTTCTGCACCACCCTCGATGGAACCTCCCGCTGTAATCGCACCAGCAGAACCAAACTCAAAGGTATCGTCACCGGCACCGCCACTCAGCAACATGGCGACACTGGCATTAACCACAAAACGGTCGGATTGGTCGTTGCCATTGAGGATTGCCATGCCGCTAAAGGTTACGGTGTCGGTAGGACTGTTTACGGTCGCGGCAAGGGTATTGGTTGTATCCAGCTTCCAGGTGTTGGCTTGGTCTCGCGCAGTGAGCGTGTCGCTACCGGCACCCGAGAGGGTTTGTATGTTACTAAAGGATGCTATGTGGCTACCGACAACATCACCTTGATGTTGCCCGTCCAACACCCAGGTATTTGTACCAGATGCGAACGAAAGCGTATTACTTTCTGCCCCCCCTAACGTTCCGTCTGATCGAACGCCTTCGACGTCCACGATAGAACCTGTGGTGATCTCAAAACTATCGTTCGCTTCATTGCCTTCCAGCCCTGCGAAATTAACAAACGTGAGTGAAACATCATCATCAGTTTGTGCTGTGCCATTATCACTGGTCACCGTGCCACTATTGGCGGCATCAATTTCCCAAGTAGTTGTTGTGTTAGCCATGCTGTCATTACTAGCAAGCTGCAACGTAAAGCCTGCACCTCCACCTTCAAAGGTTTCCACATTAGACATGCCGCGTAAGCTATCGCCCAATGCTATTTCATAGGTCCCAGCAGTGGTAACTAGCAGCGAGTCGTTTTCGGAACCCCGCCCATCAATACCACCATCATCACCACCATAATCTCCCGAGAAACTGCCAAATTCGAACGCATCATCGCCACCGTCGGAACCGTTAAGCTGTTCAGTATTAATAAAATCAATATTGGTGTTTAAGGTACCGGAGCTTGTGGAATTCAACTTCCAATTATGAGTGTCTGTGATATCGGTTAAGGACAGCGTGTCTTTCGTACCGTCCCCGCCATCAATGGTGGTGGCCGTAATACCTCCCGCAACATTAAAAATATCTTTATCGGCTCCGCCATCTACATCCCGCGTGCCTGTATTGTTATCAGTCACTCCATATTTCAAGGTAAACGTATCAACGCCGTCTTCGCCAGACAAGCGACCAATTATTGCGGCATTAACCGTAAAAACATCGTCCCCGGCTCCGCCCGATACTTGTTCAAAATTATGAGCCAGTGTAAAGGTATCTACCGCTGCGCCGCCCTGTAATTGTTCGAAACCGCTAAACGAAAGCGTGTTGGTTGGGCTACTTTCAGCATTTTTAATAGTACCTGCACCATTCGCAGAAGATTCCCAAAATGCGGCAACGGTGGGGCCGCTTAGAATATCGGTTGCGGTTAAAGCACTATTGCCGCTAAGGGTGAAATTAGACGTGAAAAAATTTGTGGTGTTGAGTGTAATGCTGCCCGTGGTATCACCTGTACCCGACAAAGTAAGAACTGCCGTGGTGCCCACACCAACAGAGTCACCCGTGCCGCCTTCAGTATTCACATCACCGTCAAGAATGATACTGGGTGTACCGCTGTTTTCCAGTGCGGTTATATTTACGGCTCCCGCACTACCACCACTGCCAGTTACAGCATCACTGCCCGAGGTGTTAATACCACTCACGATAATATCCGCCGCATTAAGGGTAATATTGCCACCGTGTTGGCCACTTGCTGTTGCTGTGCCGCCGGTACTGGTAAGGTCGCCAGTCGTAAGTGTGGTACCTACATTTATTACAATATCGCCACCGGCTGTATCGGTAAGTCCGGAAGTATTGACATGGGAGGAAATAAAACTGCTGGCCGTTACCAATACAGAGGCTGCGTTTATTGTTCGATTGGTTGCATCGACAATTCCCGCTAATGGACCCAGCTGATCGGTAGTATCGGTATCCGCTTCACCAATAATTAAATCACCCAACCGAACAGTTTCCCCCACGTTTTGTGAAAAGGTAATGTTGGAACCGTAAACACTTAGGTTTTGGGCTCCAGCGGCTGTACCGTTAATTGTTCCGTCAAAAGTAACGGTTGCGGGAATGGCATTTTCTACCGTATTACTGGTATTACCCCCATCATCGGTAAATTCCGGTGTTAAGGTGGCATCGATAATTACATTATTGGTCAGTACACTATTGCCACTGAGGGTAATAGTCTTTGCCGAACCGTTGCTACTGTTCGTATTGTTGTCCCACAACCGCCCCCCACGTGCCGTAATATCCCCACCAATATTTATCTGGCCGGTGCCTGTAGTAACAGAAATTGCTCCAGCATCTCCACCGCTGGCATCATCAGCATCGTCAGTATCCTGAGCATGACCGTTGCCACCATCACTACTAACACCCGCTAAGGTTATTGCATTGCCGCCGGTAGAATTGATTGTAATGTTCGCACCGGCACCGCCATTGTATTGGGCATAGCCGTTATCACTATCGTCATTGCCATTACTACCCACGGCTTGAATAGTTCCAACGGTAATAGCGCCCGTTGCGTTAAGTGTAATAGCTGCAGCATCGCTACCCGCGTTGCCATTGCCTGCTTCACCACCGTTGCTGGTCAAAGTTCCGGTTTGCAAAGTACCGCCGGTAGCCGTAAGACTAATACCACCACCGTTTTGGTTGTTGGCTCCAGAGGTATCAATATTTTGCAGGCTTATGGAGTTACCCGTTATTAATAAATTCCCAGATGCACTGTTATTACCTATCACACGAATATTATTATCCGTAGTTTGAGTAATAGCGCCTACAGAGGTAATGGTGTTTGCCGCTGAGCCGGTGATACTTATATCACCCAAGGCTAAACCGTCCACATTGTCGTTAAGGGTTAGCTGGCTAGCACTTATGACAGTTACAGCATTTTGAAAATCGTGATTTTCATCTAGTTCAATTATTCCGCTACCCGCAGTAAAACCGGAGAGTCCTGCAACGGTAAACGCACCGCTGTCGGTAATTCCTGTCGCGGTTACGATTAAGTCACCATCAATTTCCGAATTGCCCAACACAATGCCGTTGGTATCGTTAAGCGTTACGTCTTGTGCGTGTGTAATTGAAACGGCGCCTACAAAATCATTGCCTGAGTTATTTAAAACAATGTTGGCTGCTGTGCCATCGTCATTTTGGTCGGCATTAAGTGTGGTTGTACCATTAATAGTGAGCCCGGCACCAGAGGCATCAGAGATTAAACCATTGGAAGTAACGTTAAGATCGCCACCACCATAACCACCTTCGGTTACAATATTTCCGAGGGTGACGTCGCCTGTCATATCCAACGAGATATCACCGCCCGTTGTGGTATACCCCCATTGTGTAGCATTGGCGTGACCGCTACGCAGTATGTTCCCTGCACTATAAAAATCCACACCGGAAACCAAAACATTTCCGCCTGCCGTATAAATATCGGCATCAATAGTTACATGACCTGTGGTTGATCCTTCTTGGAGGCCTCCATTTAAAACCAAATTAAGCGTATCTTGATTGCCGTAATTGTCACCCGGTGAAACGCTAGTTGTCGCAGCAGAATCATAAATCGATTGATTCAGCGTAATCGCGTTGTCGGCGTTTAAAGTGAACGTAATATAGGATGGATCTTCGTTGCTAGTGTTCGCACCAGTACCCGTATTATGAAAATCGTATGCACTTTGTAGGGTAATATCATTACCCGAGGTTACGATAATATTTCCTGCCAACACAGAGTCCGAGGTGGTACTGTTATCCAGCCCCCCTAAGGTAACATCGCCATTTGCAGTTGTATCTACAACGGTTGAAATATTTATAACTCCACCGTTTGTAGTAATACTCCCACCACTACCACTCACATAATTGTCAAATGAATTGGCGAAGAGGCTACCGGTTGAGTCACCTACCGTAAAGTCTCCACCGTTGGTGGAAATATTTTCTTGAACAGAAACATCGCCATCAACAAATAGTTTGACGGCTCCGCCATTGGAATTAATGGTTGCGGTGTTAACAAAATCTGTAAGGTTGGAGTCGGTGCCTACGGTGCCGAAAGTGATATTGGCTTGGTCGGTAGTGCCCGATAGCTGCCCTATAACATGAATGCCATCTATGGCTGATGAGTCATTGTCATATTCATCTGTTGGGTCAACATTACCGGCATTAAAGGTTAGCGTGTTAGTCCCCGTACCCACGAGTCTATCGAATACAATATTTTGATTAATGCGTAAATCGTCACCGGCACTAGCAAAAAGTTCAAAATTTTGAGTAGAGGTTGATTCGCTTCCATATTGGCTATGGCGAAAATAACCTAAATCTACATCTTCATCTGCTCGGATATAAATATTGCCACTAGCTCCACCGCCTTTAGTCGTGTCAATTCGACCGTTACTACCACTGTAGGACCCGGTTAAAGAGGACGCCACTGTACCAATAGTAACAATACCGCCCTCACTACCTATCTCTGAAGCATTTAAAATAAAATCATGACCGGTTGCAGTAAAACTTCCGCCCGACAACCAAAGTGTTTCGGTTCCATTAAAAGTGATAACACCGTCTGTTGTGTTTGCGCTTAAACTAACATTTAACGGATCGTTTCCAGAGCCCCCATTATCGACGGCAAGATTAGTAAAAGTAATATCTCCCGTTGCATCAAAAACCAAATTTACCGTGTGATTAGCGGCCGAATCATCAACACCGTAGGTAAAATCATAGCCAGAAGCTCCATCGCCTTGAAAAATAATATTCCTGGCATCTACATCAAAAAGGCTCGCTGGATTACTCGTGGCAGTGTTGGTGGTATCGCCCATGGTAATTTGGCCGATAGTTGCATTGCCATCCACATCTATTGTGATATCGCCGCCGCCGGTACTGGAGGCGACGTTGATATGGGCACCCGTAGACGTGAAGTTTGAGCCGGTTGCGGTGAACAAGCCGCCATAAGTCTTAATGTCTACACCGGCGGCAATTACAATATTGCCTGTACCGGTTGCAAGATTCCCGTCGTTGTCCCTACCACCGTTATCGAAATTGCTTACCAACGTTAGATTCAGAGAGTCGCCCGAAGCGAGCGTATTGCTGTCGTCTATATCAGCATTAATGAAAATATCATCGTGGGCGCGAAGTGTTAATGAGCTTCCCAATTTAGCATCAAAATCAAGGGCTTCAGAAAGTGTAATATCCCCTTGCTGCTCGCCGCTTCCAGATGTTTCCACTAGAACATTGGCTCCTCCCGCTAAGCTAGACGCTAGCGTAGTTGTTCTAAGGATGGAATCATTAACAGTAGCGGTGAAAATACTATCGAATAGTGGATCGTCCTTTTCTTCAGAAACGTTCGTTGTGCCGTTGCCCTGTATGGTGATATTAAATGGGTCAATCAGCCAAGTACCAGAAGTGCCTTCAGCCGCCGATACGTCGACCGAAAGATTCAAATTCACCACGCCCGCAGAGGTTTCTACAAAACCACCATGAGCTATGCCAGCGGCACTGATTTCACCAAAAGCCTTTAAAGAATCGTCGCCCCAAAGAATAATTTTTCCACCACTACCACTCTCTCCCACAGCATCCGCTTGAATTAAAGTTTCGGCACCAACAAATACCCCCGAGGCATTACGGACAAGCTCATTTTCACCACGGTAGTCACCACCAATAAGAATTTGCCCGCCTTCGCTCAAACCCGTAGCGCTGACTTGCGCTTGATCAACTAAGCCAACACGCTCACCCAGCAGTTTAATATCGCCGCCTTTACCCTGTTCTGAACTAGCTGTTACCAAACTGGCTTGCGTTAATAAGGTCGTATCGCGACTGTGAATTTCCACATGACCTACGGTTTCAGCCGTGGAACTATCGGCATTAATCTCACCACTGTGGGTAATGTTTTCACCAAGAACAACCACAACCCCGGCTTGCTCACCAGAAACATTGATTAACCCGCTATTGCTAACATCCCCACCTTCGCCCAAGGTAAACGAGCCATCCTCGTAAACCACCACACTGCGGCCGTAATCTAAATCACCGTTATTGACCGCTTGTGAAAAAATATCGCGACTGGTACTCGCGGTAAGGAGTACTTTTCCGCCTTCGGCATTAATTTCACCTGCATTAATCACAGCGGGGTCTACACCAATATCGTCTGCTAGTAGGGCTTCCGTAATACGCACGCCCACAAAACCATCACCTCCAAACGTCACCACCGCTTCGCGGCCTGCCGCGAAATTTATAGAGCCCAGATCGGCGCTGATTAATCCCTCATTTTTTACCTGTTTACCCAATAAAGTTACACTGCCACCCGTGGCTGCGTTCAATGTCCCCGAGTTAATAACAAAACCTTCGGCGCCATCGACCGCACTAAAAGTTGTGGCGCCATTCATAAAATCGTTAGGGTTTATCGACAAACCGCTGGCCAGAATACCACCGGCATTAATTACCGAGTTTTCGCCAAACATAATTCCGTGCGGGTTTACAAAAATAAGATGGCCGTTGGCATCTACCCGGCCATTAATATGAGACGCTGAGTTACTCATAATACGGTTTAACGATACCGACGAACTATCGGGCTGAATATATTGAACGCGCTCATTACTATTAACATCGAAGCTTTGCCAGTCTATGGCCATTAGATCGGTATTTTGATTGATCGTCGTGGTAGTACCCGAGTGATTAATCGTCCCAGCACCACCCACAATTTCACCGCCTTCCGGCCCCGCATAGACGTGACCTGCCAGTATCAAACCAATAAAAAAGGGTAAAGGTGCACGCTTGAATGATTTTATTAGCGGAGAATTGGGCGAGCGAAGGGGTGTAGCACGACTCATAGAATATTCCTAAATAGTACAACGTCCATTTGTTGATTTTTAACTGACTGTATACTTTCACTATACTTTTGCCGTACAGGCTTCCACCTGCACGACAAACGTCTTAACTGATGACTATTGAATTGAACTGGTTACAATGATTCGTTCACCGGTTGTAAGGTCGACCAAAATAATCGCTGTAAGCAATCCATCTAATTTACTATTCGAACCCACAAAGGCTATATCATTTTCCTCGTGGATAACAATCCCCCACGGCTCTTGAAGGCTATTAGCACCGCTAACAGGAATGCTCGGCCCAGACAAAGTTGTTAATTCACCCGTATCAAGCCCTACCGCAAATATTACCTCCAATTCATGATCAACCAGAACAATACGTTCGTCGTCCGCATCCATTTTTATATCAAATGGAAAATCCAATTGGTCGCTGTCCACCCACACGGTTCGAACGCCTGTCACAAGGTCTACCCACAGTAGTTGTTCCGTGGTTATATCCGCGAGTAATGCTCGATTATTCACCTCATCCAGCACTAAGCCCAATGGGTTCGCAAATGGATTTAAACCGCTCTCAGGCCTGGCAGGCCCAGAAATAAGTGTACGTGAGCCCGTGTCCATGCTCACTGTATAAAGGCTCCCATGCCCTTCCGCCACGTAAAGAAGACCATTACTACCCAGTTCCATTGAAAAAGGCGCTTGTATATCTACATTTGAATCGGGACTGCTGCTATCTGTTAGCACACTAAAATCTCCAGTTTCGAGATTTGCGCTATAAATAACCCCTTCATTCTGATCTGCAAATAACAATACATTTTGTTTCGGTAGTAGTTTCAACATAGAAAAACTATCGAAAACAGGGTCTTCATCGACCAACACACTCCTTGTACCGGTATCAATATCGACAGCTAGAATTTGATCCGGGCCCCTACGGGGAATAAAAAGCCGATTGCCAGCCTGATCCCATTCAATACCAAAATATGTAAAAGCCCCAATCAAAACATCATTATCTTCCGGAAAAAGCGAGGTCAACGCATCCGCCTTCTGCAACACGGTCAAGGTCACCGGCGTTTCCTGAATATTGCCGCTAACATCCGTCGCCAGTACCTGAAGGGTATTGAGTTTTTCACTGGCCAAGTTCACCTGCACCGACCACGTTTCCTGCAAATCTTCATCGGTCGCCGCGGTAAAGGTTTTTTTGTCCACCTCTACAGTGCCTTCGTCCGTCGTTACAGTGACTTCTATGCTTGTTACCGGGCCAAAGTCATCGGTGGCTTTACCGCGTAAAGTAACGGTTGTGCCATCACTCATGGTGTTGGCTGTGGGGAAAATTACTTGTGCCGTGGGCGCGCTCTGGTCGGCTATGGTTACCGCAAATGTATCGCTTTGGTTACCAATGGTAAGTGTGGCGGTTTCGGTGCTGTTGAGTGCTGCTCCAGCGGTCACTCTCACCTGTACCTGTTGCCCTACTGTAATCGTCGATGCCGCTGTACTGTATTCGCTTTCACCCACAATACGGTATTCACCGTTGTCGATACTGATATTGGCGGGAGCGTTTATACCGGCAATAGTAACCAGGCTGCTTTCGGCGGTGGCTTCCGGGGTGGATACGGAGGCATCATCACCCAATTCAAACGGCTCTGGATCTACATCTATCGCTAAAGTGGTCGCCGTAAAGGTGCTTGTAACACCACCCACAGTAAGCGTGGCCGCAACCGGTGTAGAAAATTGGTCCGAAGCGGTGACTTTTACTTTTACCGTTTGGCCATTAGTAATGGTGCCTGTACTTTTCGTGTAAGCGCCATCCCCAATGGAATATTCACCATTATCTGTGACCGAGATAGCCGCGGCCGCATCGATTCCACCAATAGTCACGTTCGCCGATTCCACCACCGCAGCCAAAGCAACGTCGGTTTGGGCCGTAAAACTGAATGCGGCTGGCGTTGTATCCGGCGCGGGTGTGGGTTGAGGTGTAGGTGTGGGCCTAGAGCCACCACCACCGCCTCCGCAGGCCACCAATAAAAGCGAAGTAAATACGACAACGAAGATAAACCGAACGGTTTGCGGAATAAACACCATGTTAGAAGCTCCCTAAACGCAAAACAGAAAAATGAGCACCGCCCTAAAGCGCTGCCCAAATAAGATTAAATTTTTAATCCATGTTTTTTACCAGAAAGCGGAAAAGAGTTCCACGAGCAACCCGCCAAATTGCCAAACGTGACCAAACTTACTTTTTTAATGCAAACACAGATCAAACCAAACAAATACCAAACAGCGTTGCAACACCAGAAGGGCTAGCTAATCTCCTGTCAACAAAGCGACTAAATTTACAGTTCCCCCAGGTTCGTTGCACCAGAAAAACTCAGCATAAAGAACTAGAATTTGTCTTTGTTAAATTGCGCCTGATAATATTAGGCGTTCCAACATAGACTTTTCGAATACCGGAGCTTTTTTCGCTACAGAAAAATATAACCGAGAAAACTAGATATCACCCCGAAAGAAATAACATATACCCCATATTTCTTTGCTAAAGCAGGCCTGAAAACGTTTAACAAAATAGCGATTGAAAAGGACAGGGGCAGGAATGCGACCACATAGGTAGCTGGAGGTAAAATATCCTTCCCTTCCTATCCATAGCGACTCGGAAAATGAAAACCGCCTGACAACATAAGCGCAAGCCCCGCTCCAAAAAGTAAAACGGCGATTACAAGATCAATAGTTTGATTAGAGCGCATAGGATTCAACTTGGGTACACAGTGCTACAGGTGCTTCGCCAGATATGCTTTGTGGTGTGCACGCTTGAATGATTTTATTAGCGGAGAATTGGGCAAGCGAAGGGGTTTAGCACGACTCATAGAATATTCCTAAATAGTACAACGTCCATTTGTTGATTTTTAACTGACTGCATATTCTTACTATATTTTTGCCGTACAGACTTTCACCTGCACGACAAACGTCTTAACTGATGACTATTGAATTGAACTGGTTACAATGATTCGTTCGCCTGTTGTAAGGTCGACCAAAATAATCGCTGTAAGCAATCCATCTAATTTACTATTCGAACCCACAAAGGCTATATCATCTTCCTCGTGGATAACAATACCCCAGGGGTTTTGCAGGTTATTAGCCCCACCAACAGGAATGCTCGGCCCGGACAACGTTGTTAATACCCCACTTTCAAGATCAACGGCTAACACGGCCTCTAACCCGTTATCGACAAGAATAATGCGATTATTATCGGCGTCCTTTTCAATATCAAAAGGAAAACCTAATTCGTCGCTGTCCACCCATACGGTTCGCACTCCCGTCGCCAGATCCACCCACAGTAGTTGTTGCGTGGTTGCATCCGCAATCAGAGCTCTATCTTTATCCTCGTCTAGCACTACGCCAGTTGGATTGGTAAAGGGGTTGGCACCATCTACTGGCCGCGTACTATCGGAAATAAGCGCACGCGCACCTGTCACCATATTAACGGAATAAAAATGCGCACCCGCATCTGCCACATAGAGTGCACCATCACTCCCTAACTCCATAGAGAATGGCCCAACAATATCCACATTAGAAATAGAATTGCTACTATCTGTTATAACACTAAATATTGCTGTCTCTAGGTTTGCGCTATATATTACCCCCTCATTCTGGTCTGCAAATAATAGGGTATTTTGTTCTGGTAGTATCTCAAGCATTGAAAAGCTAGTGAAAGCTATAGCTTCATCGACAAACACACTTCTTGTACCGGTATTAATATCTACAGATAGAATTTTATTCGGGCTTCCTCGCGGAATAAAAAGGCGATTGTTTGTCTTATCCCATTCGATACCTCTGCGAACGTAGCTTCCAATCAAAACATCATTATCTTCCGGAAAAAGCGAGGTCAACGCATCCGCCTTCTGCAACACGGTCAAGGTCACCGGCGTTTCCTGAATATTGCCGCTAACATCCGTTGCCAGTACCTGAAGGGTATTGAGTTTTTCACTGGCCAAGGCCACCTGCACCGACCACGTTTCCTGTAAATCTTCACCGGTCGCCGCGGTAAGGGTTTGTTTATCTACCTCTACAGTGCCTTCGTCCGTCGTTACGGTAACTTCTATGCTTGTTACCGGGCCAAAGTCATCGGTGGCTTTACCGCGTAAAGTAACGGTTGTGCCATCACTCATGGTGTTGGCTGTGGGAAAAATCACTTGTGCCGTGGGCGCGCTCTGGTCGGCTATGGTTACCGCAAAGGTATCGCTTTGGTTACCAATGGTAAGTGTGGCGGTTTCGGTGCTGTTGAGTGCTGCTCCAGCGGTCACTCTCACCTGAACCTGTTGCCCTACTGTAATCGTCGATGCCGCTGTGCTGTATTCGCTTGCTCCCACAATGCGGTATTCACCGTTTTGAATCGCGATACTCGCTGGAGTGTTGATCCCCATTATGGTGACCATTTCAGATTCAACGGTGGCTGCCGCTACCGATACACTCACCTCATCACCCAACTCAAACGGTTCCGGGTCTGTATCCATCGCCAGGGTGGTGGCGGTAAAGGTGCCTGTAACGCCGCCCACCGTAAGGGTGGCCGCAACCGGCGTAGAAAATTGATCCGAGGCGGTGACCCGCAACCGAACCGTTTGACCGTTAGTAACAGTACCTGCCGATTCAGTGTAAACACCGCTATCAATCGCATACTCGCCACCACTGACCGAAATAGCCGCTGCCGCATCTATATCCGCAATGGTAACGGCTTCGGATTCAACCACAGCTTCTAACGCAATTACATTTTGTTCAATAAAACTAAAGGCTGCTGGTGTGGTATCCGGCACAGGAGTTGGAGTTGGAGTTGGAGTTGGAGTTGGAGTTGGTTTAGAACTACCACCACCGCCTCCGCAGGCCACCAATAAAAGCGAAGTAAATACGACAACGAAGATAAACCGAACGGTTTGCGGAATAAACACCATGTTAGAAGCTCCCTAAACGCAAAACAGAAAAATGGGCACCGCCCTAAAGCGCTGCCCAAATAAGATTAAATTTTTAATCGATGTTTTTTACCAGAAAGCGGAAAAGAGTTCCACGAGCAACCCGCCAAATTGCCAAACGTGACCAAACTTACTTTTTTAATGCAAACACAGATCAAACCAAACAAATACCAAACAGCGCTGCAACACCAGAAGGGCTAGCTAATCTCCTGTCAACAAAGCGACTAAATTTACAGCTCCCCCAGGTTCGTTGCGTTCCAAAACGCCAGTAAAAAAGGCTAGGCTACCATCTCCTGAATTTGCGTGACGTCGCTCTATTTGAGTGTTTGGAAAAATCCTGTATTGGGCGTTCGCGACGACTTAGATTGTCGAAAAAATAACCGGGAATTTCGCAATCATCCGTACTTACAAAGCAAAACATCCCCGCTTGTCTTCACCTCAAGATTAACTTAGCGAAAAATTTATGGGTGAGTAACGGCAGTACACTAGGTTATCCAAATTTAAAAGGGCGCTTTTGTCTCTCCCATCCCCCGCATTGCAGCGTATCGCCAGCAAATAATTATTACCTTTATGGAACGAAAGAACGAGCAGAAATGCGACCTGTATCATCTTTGACGGAGCTTCTGTATGGCAGCCATTTACCAAAACATCAAATCATAATAAAGTGGTTCGGCGCGAGTTGAGTCGCCGTTGGCTGAATGGTGGGCGTCAATGATGCTTTTGTTGGAAGATCTCAGAAGCTGGGAGATAACCCAAAATCACGCCATCAGTAAAACTTTTAAAACAGGAAATATATTCAAAGGAGAATGGCCGATGCTTCAGGCAAGCCGCTTAAAAGCGACAGAAGGTAAATCCATCACCATTGCTGGCAGTTCGGGTGGCAAACGTGTTATGTGTTCCAACCAAGCACTACCGGTTTATAACAACTTGGTGGCCCTAGCAAATAAGGGTAACCATTGGGCCGGGTTGATAGTAAGAGGAATTAAAGGGCTCACCTCGGGCCGCTTGCATATGGATAATGTTTATGTGCAAAAAGAAAATAGCCTGGCCTATGGCCGAGGTCTTTTTTATGTGGTTCTACCCGGCGTTACAGCTACGCTGGAAGACTGTGCGGATGGTTCTTTCCAGCTAAAATACTTAAAAGCCGATAATAATTATATGCAAATGCAGGAGTATAAGCAGAAACCGGGGCTGTGGAGGATTGATAAAAGACTTGACAAAGATCCAGAATTTCAGCACGACGGCACGATTTTGACGAAGGAGTACCGGCCGGTGGTAATTTCCGACCAGGCTTCTGATGATCCTCGCGATATTGCAAAGGCAACTCGGAACGATTTGATTAAACTTAATACCACCATAAAAAGTATGGTTAGAAATTCTGGTTTCGATTTACACCATACACCAGGTGATGGAGGTATAGTCGGCCTTAAGCCCGCTAGCAAAGCGTTGCCCACAGAGGGAGGTAGAGCCATTATCGAATCGGCAACACTGCTGGCCAACACCATGTATAAAGCCCGGAATATTGAAGGGGTATTGTGGTTTTCCGACTGGGGTGGCTCGGCGATACTTACCCGTGCGCTACAGATATTGCATCACGAAAAAAGCACAACCCTGGACAAACACGCCATATTCCTGAACCGGCCCACGTCGAACAGTTCAGAGGCCTTGGCATTGGCCAAGGAACTAAAGCTTTCTTTGGCCGGAACCGGCGGCAAAAGTACCGGCCTTCGTAAAAGCGAAATAATGGGCAACCATTTTTCATCCAGCCTTACGCGGGGTGGAGCACTCAAAACCGCTGCCTTTAGCTTGTCTGGCGCAGGCGCTGCGTTTGGCCTAGCGGGTGTAGCACCTACGGTCGGAGGGGCTGTCGGCCTTGTCGGTGCCCTGTATTTTGTCACTACCACCGTAATGTCTGGAACCAAGCAGTTTTCGGGAAAAAAATATAAATAAAGGATTCACACCATGTTCAATGTTCCTTTCAAATTGCGAGAACCCAACGGCCTTATTGTCCCCAAAGGCCCGAACTTCGCTTGGGCTCGTACTATTCGCAGTGAGATCGACGGTACCGAAATTTGCTTTAAGGCACCTAAGCATAGGCCCCGACGCTCTAACGATAAACCAATTTTTCCAGAACGCTATAATAACGCCAAAAAAACGCTGCTATACCGCAACTACTACGATGAGGGAGAGGCTGCGCGGGGGCTAGCGGATCACTGGCGAGAAGCCGATTTTTTCTATCACGCCTGGGCATTTTATGGCCCCTGGTTTACTGGAGCGATGGCTGAATTGGACCTATCCTTCAACCTAATTAAGGTGATCAACTACCCAAAAAACGTTTCCCTGTTTCACCCACGTACTTTGGAGCTTGTGATCGGAGATTACCTCACCAATTTATACTCACACCACCTCAGTGAAACCCGTGGTGGTATTCAGGTATTTAAGGCGCCTATCAACTGGCAACCACTACATCACTTGCCCGTGAATGCTGCGAGGCTTGAAGTGGTTTCGGAAGATTTTTCCCCCCATCGAACAATAAAGCATTTGCTATTTTTCCCCATCGCGGACGACCAAATGGCCCGGCTAATATTCTACCCCACTCGCTTTAAAGGATTACCCCGAGCGGAACAGGATAAGCTAGTGAGCGTACAGCCTATGTACGACCTGATGGATAATATTATCAATAGCATTCAACTCACACTCTCCCCCGAAGCACAGGCACAAAAAGATGCGGCACTGGCAGGAATGGAAGACACCTCGCTAGTACAAAACTACGCTCCGTTAAAGTGGGATAAACTTGACGAAGAGGAAAAAATAAAAATACTCGCGAACGAAAATAAGTAATACCGATTATAAAAATAACGGGCAACGCTGGAAAAGCGCACGAGAAAACAGCCAACGAACTAATCGTTTTTTCACTGTTGCCCCGTTAAATTTTCACAATGAAGACATTTGGAGGCAACCAACCTCTTTTGCCCTAGTTCCCGAGGGAACTCATATACCTCAAGCTGCATTCCCACGCAGGAGCATGGGAACGAGGTTATCACGAAAAAAGCACAACCCTGGACAAACACGCCATATTCCTGAACCGGCCCACGTCGAACAGTTCAGAGGCCTTGGCATTGGCTAAGGAACTAAAGCTTTCTTTGGCCGGAACCGGCGGCAAAAGTACCGGCCTTCGTAAAAGCGAAATAATGGGCAACCATTTTTCATCCAGCCTTACGCGGGGTGGAGCACTCAAAACCGCTGCCTTTAGCTTGTCTGGCGCAGGCGCTGCGTTTGGCCTAGCGGGTGTAGCACCTACGGTCGGAGGGGCTGTCGGCCTTGTCGGTGCTCTGTATTTTGTCACTACCACCGTAATGTCTGGAACCAAGCAGTTTTCGGGAAAAAAATATAAATAAAGGATTCACACCATGTTCAATGTTCCTCTCAAATTGCGAGAACCCAAAGGCCTTATTCTTCCCAAAGGCCCGAACTTCGCTTGGGCTCGCACTATTCGCAGTGAGGTTGACGGTACCGAAATTTGCTTTAAGGCACCTAAGCATAGGCCCCGACGCTCTAATCATAAGGCTCACCAGCCTAAGCGCTGTTATAACGCCGAAGAAACGTTGCTGTACCGGAACTACTACGACGAAGAAAAGGCTGCACGGGGACTCCCTGATCACTGGAGAGAAGCCGAATTCTTTTATCGCACCTGGGCTTTTTATGGCCCCTGGTTTACCGGCGTAGCATCCGAACTACGCCTCTCTTTTAATTTAATTAAGGTGGTCAACTATCCGCAGGATGTATCCCTATTTCATCCACGAGCTTTAGAAAAAGCGATCGGCGACAACCTCACAAATTTGAACTCACACCATCTTGATAAAACCCGTGGCGGCATTCAAGAATTTAAGGCGCCGATCAATTGGCAACCCTTGCATCACCTGCCGGTAAATACCGCCAGGCTTGAAGTGGTTTCGGAGAACTTTTCCCCCCATCGAACAATCGAGCATCAGGTATTTTTCCCCATCGCGGACGACCAAATGGCCCGGCTAATATTTTGGCCCACTCGCTTTAAAGGATTACCCCGAGCGGAACAAGATAAGCTAGTGAGCGTACAGCCTATGTACGAACTGATGGATAATATTATCAATAGCATTCAACTCACACTCTCCCCCGAAGCTCAGGCACAAAAAGATGCGGCACTGGCAGGAATGGAAGACACCTCGCTAGTACAAAACTACGCTCCGTTAAAGTGGGATAAACTTGACGAAGAGGAGAAAATAAAAATACTCGCGAACGAAAATAAGTAATACCGATTATAAAAAAAATAACGGGCAACGCTGGAAAAGCGCACTAGGAAACAGCCAACGAACTAATCGTTTTTTCACTGTTGCCCTGTTAATTTTTCACAATGAAGACATTTGGAGGCAATCAACCTCTTTTGCCCTAGTTCCCGAGGGAACTCATATACCTCAAGCTGCATTCCCACGCAGGAGCACGGGAATGAGGTTAATTTTCAACGACCGCGCCACTCTCTGATTACCCGCTCTAGTAAATTTGTGGGCCGATACAAGATTCTGCTAAACAGTCAAGCTTTCTGCGTCCAGTGGAGGCCACCTTTAGCGGGAAAGATCCGTGAACCTTTTAGGCAATTCGTTGATCGCTGATATTGGGAGCTTCTGACCGACGAACCGCCTCTCGACGGAAATCTTCGGTGTAGTGGTTGTGCTTGTTTTTTGTCTTTTTAGGAATTTTCTAGACTCTGTTTAGGTAGTAGTGAGTTGTCAACTTTTTATGGGTAACTCGATAAGCTAACCCCGCAATCAGCGGCAGACTAGTTGTTGATTGTTTTGTGCGATAATGGCGAAGCCATGCACTAAACGAGCAACTGCTAGGCTGTCCAAGCCACGAAGTGGCTGATGCTGCATTGCTTTGTTATACATTACTACTCCTTTGACAGAACGATTTCCCCATCATCTACAATGTACATACCTTCCTTTGTACCTATGTATAGCGCTATGCGTCTAATATTACTTTGAAGAAGATGAAACTCATTGGGGAATGGCTTCAAATGTGTTGCATACATACCACCCACATTCGATTTAACAGGCCCTAAATTTAGGCACCCATTGGTTGAACTCTCAAAGGTAGAAAGATCAACAATACTGTTTGAAATTGCCGCTTTGAAATGACGACCAATAATGACATTTTTTCCTTTTGAAGCAACTAGATACAGATTTCTACTTTCTTCAGGGCCAACGATATATGCTTTATATTTAAACCCTGGGCATTTATTATCTGATAGGTAATTCTTTATTTCTTTATATTGATTGAGCTTTTTAAGCTTAACTACTTTTTTATCTTGTACAGCTTCTGTGAGTAAAACCCCATATTTGATGCTATTTTCCAATTCGTCTCCAACAGCGAAATTTGCTAATAATACAAAGAAAAGTAAAAGCCCTTTTTCAAAAATATTCTTCAATGTTCAATTCCTCGTTTTGTATAACAATATTATTAGAATGTAATACGCCGCATTAAACACGGAGAAAGACTACCTTTTCGACGTCTACACGCCTTCGGGACAAGCCCAGAAAGCGATCCCCCTAGCTCCACACTTTTAATGGATAGCTATAAGTGTTTTCGAGGATTTACACTTCAGTCGCCGTTTGGCTGTAACTTTATTTTTATGCTCAAGTGTACGCGTTAACTATGAAAACACTTCTGACACTCTATAGTTTTTTTTATTATCTAATCACCCACAAACAACACCCGCCGATTTATTTTCCTTTTGCCGTCCACAATAACGCCCAACTTTTGGCGCCACGCGACTGAACACGCATTTAGTCAGCTTTAGATTGGTAGTACCGTATCTAACCGACCGGAGTCATACCTATTTGCGAAAAAACAAAAGGCCGAACACCCTAAACCTTTATGACAAACGGGTTCACCGTCCAGCGGGGCAAGATAGAAGTCTATCGCGGATACTATTTGTACAGCAATAGCGTCAACTCTATGGAGCTTTCGGTCCGCGGGGTATTGGAAAATAAAGGGTAGGATCGCCAACTAATATTCACGAGGTAGCGGCGATTACAGATCTTCGGCCCCCTTCTCGCTATCGGCAGGCCGTTAACCAGAGGCTCTGAGTATACGGCTGGAAAGGCGCTCATATACTGAAATATACGCCCTATAAGCGCAACGATACTCGCCAGCCGGTTCTGAAATTGGGAATGATATCCAGTCGTTTTTGGGTTTCGGTTAACTTTTCACTGATAGCTGGCAAACTAATTAGCTTGAAGAGGCCCTAGTAATACTGGTAGTTGAACTACCTTTTTATTAGCTGCTATCTAAGGATAATAGCCCTGCGTCGGGGGATTTTGTTTACTTATAAAACAGGATTCCCTATGCAACTTTTTCAAGGCGATTGCCTTAGCGTTTTACCAACACTCCCCGAAAAATCCGTTGACCTTATTGTTACCGACCCACCCTACTTTCGTGTTAAATCGAACGATTGGGATAACCAATGGGAAAACGAAAGTGAATTTCTAACGTGGTGTGAACTGGTGCTTTTCGAAATGACTCGAGTATTGAAGCCAAATGGCAGCCTGTATTGGTTTGCAGGCCCTTACATGGCTGCAAAAAGGAGAACTTGAGAAAATTCTTCTCGCAAACAGAGCGTATTATTTTCGCAGAGCCGATGCGAGCAACGGAAGATCACGACAGCGAAATACAAAAAGAGATCATTCAAATAATGTCTCCAGTGTTCGATCTGTACGGCACCCGTAAGCGATTGCAGTACAACCCCACCAAAGCGGTGAAGGCTTCGCAACCCGACTCGGAAGACCCAGATGTTTTCACGCGTAATGAAATCAATCTTATTATTTCGACATCATCAAACAGGAAAAGCGAACGAAACATGGCCGAATACTGGCTGGGGTCTGGCCCTCGCTCGGCAGAGCTGATGGCAATGAGCCGGGACGCGGTTGATTTGGAAAACGGAATTGTTCGATATGAAATGGGCGTTGTACAGGGGCAATACAAAGCAACGAAGAACCGACGATCTAAGCGCTCTGTTGAACTGCTGCAACCTGCTCGTAAAGCCCTTGAAAGGCAATATGCGATCACAGGCGAAAGAGAAGCAATGACAATAAAAATGATCGACAGAGATAACAGAACTGAGCGGCAAGTGCATTTTAAACCCGTTTGGGTAACAACATTCTCTGATGAACCCTACACCCATAATCAAAGCTTCAGGGCGTGGTGGACGCGACACCTGGGAGAAGCCGAAGTTCGCTATAGAGGCCCAAGCCAATGTAGGCACACCTTTATAAGTCAGATGTTAACTATTGGCATGCCGATAAATTGGATCATCGCGCAAGTTGGGCACTCGTCGGAAACTATGATACGCCGGCACTACGGAAAGTTTATTCAGGAAGATCAGCCGGTCAGCTTTGCCACGCTTGCAAATAAACAACTTGGGTTCACTGAGTGAGGGCCGCCGTAGGGTGGCTCATAACGTTTCTTTATCAAGAGCTAGAGTTAACCGAAAGCGCAGCCCAGATTGCCTCCACGGCTTTCGGGTAGCTATTCAGACTGCTCACCCCAACTAAGCTGGCGACTCTTCAGCGGTGAACAACATTAATTCACCAAAGAGATAACAAGGCGCAGAAAACCCCGATGAAAAATCGCTACTAGCTGCATCAAAAAAACGGCTAGCGATGCTTTCATAATGCCCTCTATTTTAAGCAAAAAAAAAGCCGCCTCGCGGCAGCTTTTCTTTCTATCAGATTAGACCAGCAGCCCCAAATTCGTGCTACCTAATCTGAAGCCCACGTTCTACGCGGGCTTGTATGGCGGAGAGGGAGGGATTCGAACCCTCGATACCGATCAAGGTATACTCCCTTAGCAGGGGAGCGCCTTCGGCCACTCGGCCACCTCTCCGTGTTTTTAAATACTGCTTAAAAATCAGCCCATTAGAACTGAAAATTGTGTGGGCGGGGATAATAGCAATATGCAGAAAAAAATCAAAGGTTTTCCACATATTTTTAAAAGAAAAGCCAAAGCGAGCAGCACCCGCCTTGGCTTTTCTTTCTAAACTATTCGAAAATATGCACTCTTACGAGTAGAGCTAACTATTCCCGGGCTCACCTTGCTCTTGTTTTTCGCGTTGAATACGCTGATAGATTTCTTCTCGGTGCACCGCTATTTCTTTTGGTGCGTTTACGCCGATTCGAACCTGGTTGCCCTTAACTCCCAGAACGGTAACGGTTACGTCATCGCCTACCATCAAGGTCTCGCCAATACGGCGGGTTAAAATTAACATTGTTACTTATCTCCTTCGATTCATCCTGCTCATGTCAGCGGTTTTATAGTTTTGCCAGCTAGCTTCCGCTGTTGGTTCTCTTAACCGGTCCTATAATTGTTCTTATTACTAAAACCAATATCACAGTTTTAGCATGGACGGCAGATATTCACCAGCCAACTCTTTAAATTGGGAGGTTCAAACGAACAATTGTCACATTAGATGACAGGTGTGTCATTCATTTCAACCCTAAATATCCCAAAATGCTTGCTATTACTTATTCTTTGTCCAAACCAAACGCTGAGTGTAGCGCTCTTACGGCCAATTCTAAGTATTTTTCTGAAATGATCACCGATATTTTGATCTCTGACGTCGTGATCATCTGAATATTAATATTTTCTGCAGCAAGCGTCTTAAACATTTTAGACGCTACTCCCGCATGCGAGCGCATTCCGACGCCCACAATTGAAATTTTTGCAATTTTATCGTCGGTAACCACACAACGGGCAGACAAAGCCTCCGCCACACCTTCAACGACAGTTTTTGCCCTTTCCATATCCGAACGATTTACAGTAAAGGTTAAATCTGCAGTATTGTCAGCAGCAATATTTTGCACAATAACATCAACTTCGATATTGGCATCTCCTACTGGAGCCAATACTTTGGAGGCAACCCCCGGTGCGTCGGGCACACCCAATATGGAGATCTTCGCCTCGTCGCGATTAAATGCGATTCCTGAAACAACAGGCTGTTCCACTGCGTCATTTTCCTCGTCAAGGGTAATCAGTGTCCCTGGCCCCTCTACAAATGAGGAAAGCACTCTTAAAGGTACGCTGTATTTACCAGCAAATTCTACCGCTCGAATCTGTAGCACTTTGGAGCCCAGGCTCGCCATTTCGAGCATTTCCTCGAAAGTAATGCGATCCAATCGTTGGGCGCCACTCACTACTCGCGGGTCGGTCGTGTAGACACCGTCTACATCCGTATAAATCTGACACTCATCGGCTTTTAAAGCGGCCGCCAGTGCCACTCCTGTGGTATCGGAACCACCACGCCCCAAGGTGGTAATATTGCCGCTGTTGTCGACACCTTGAAAGCCTGCTACTACCACCACGCGGCCCGCATCTAAATCGGCTCGCATGTTGGTTACATCAATATCCTGAATGCGAGCTTTGGTGTGAGCATCGTCAGTGAGTATACGAACCTGCCCTCCGGTATAGGAGCGGGCATCACAACCTCGCGCCTTCAAGGCCATACACAGCAATGCAATCGTTATCTGTTCACCGGTTGCAACCAGCACATCCAATTCGCGGGGCTCAGGGTGATCCTGTATTTCTGCAGCGAGGCCGACCAACCGGTTGGTTTCACCACTCATGGCAGAAACGACAATTACCATATCGTGGCCCTGCTCGCGAAAACCGATAATTTTTTCGGCTACGGCTTTAATTTTCTCTGTGGTACCAACAGAGGTTCCACCGAACTTTTGAACGAACAGGCTCATCTAGTAAGAAAACTCGATTTGTAAATGGATAAACTGCGCCCCACCAGAGGGCGCCAATTAAACACTAGTTTCCAACTTTTGTTAACTATATTGCGTAAATTCACACAATAAACCCACACGATACAGGGATATTCGAAATAGCTATAAGCTGGATTCCACCCACTTCACAACGCTTTCCATTGCACCGGGCAGAGCGCCAATGTCGGAGCCACCACCTTGAGCCATGTCGGGACGACCACCGCCTTTCCCTCCTATCTGCTCGGCAACCTGCTTAACGATATCACCGGCTTTAATACGGCCGGTTGCATCGCTGCTCACTCCGGCCGCCAATGCAATTTTACCGTTATTCACTGCCGCCAAAATTACCGCTGACGTTCCCAGCTTGTTCTTCAGCTGATCCAGAGTATCGCGCAAAGACTTGGCGTCAACACCATCCAACACCTTCGCTAAAACCTTAATGCCTTTCACGTCGACCGCTTCATTCAACCAATCGTCTGCAGAAGCCGCCGCGAGCTTACTTTTAAGTGACGCTAACTCTTTCTCTAGCTGCTTGCTGTGATTAAGTAGTTGTTCCAACTTTTCGGTCAACGTTTCTGGCGAAGCTTTTACTGCTTGAGCAGCCTGAGCGAGCCTCTGAGACTGCTGATTAATAACATTTAAGGCCCCTGCCCCGGTTACCGCCTCAATTCGTCTCACCCCGGCCGCAATACCGGATTCAGAGGTGATACGCATTAGACCTATATCGCCGGTTCGCTTGGCATGGGTGCCGCCGCAAAGCTCTACGGAGAAACCATCGCCCATGGATAGCACTCGCACTTCATCACCATATTTTTCGCCGAACAGCATCATTGCGCCTTTCTGCTGAGCGGTGTTCATATCGCATAAATCTGTGGTAATCGCTGTATTCTCACGAACCTGGGCATTCACAAGGGCTTCAATTTCAGCCAATTCACCCTGCGTAACGGCCTCGAAGTGAGAGAAATCGAAACGCAACCGCTGGGAATCAACCAGCGAGCCCTTCTGTGAAACGTGTGTACCCAATACCTGCCTTAAGGCTGCATGCAAAAGGTGAGTAGCGGAGTGGTTTAACACTGTCGCGTTGCGAACATCACTGTCGACTGTCGCGGTCACCTCATTACCCTTGGCAATACTGCCACTGAGCATAACGCCAACATGTAAATGATTGTTGCCGCTCTTTTGGCAATCTCTTACTTCGAACTTTCCCGCAACGGTGGAGATATATCCGGTATCGCCTACTTGCCCACCCGATTCACCGTAAAACGGCGTTTGTGCCAAAACAATAACGCCTTCGTCGCCTTCGTTTAGTTGTGCGACTTCACCTTCCCCTTTCAGGATGACCGTCACCACGCCTTTGAATTCCAGATCGTTATAACCGAGAAATTCGGTCTTACCCTTTACCGATACATTCGCGGTGTAGTCTACTTTGAAGGCCCCGGAGGAACGTGCACGCTGTTTTTGTTCCTCCATTAACGCTTCATAAGCCGCCATATCCAGCGTAAGGTCGCGTTCGCGAGCGATATCGTTGGTAAGGTCTACGGGAAAGCCATAGGTGTCGTACAAGGTAAAAATCGTCTCGCCAGGAATCACCGACCCTTTCAGCTCTTGCAAGTGCTCATCCAACACACCCATTCCCTTATCCAGGGTTTTCGCGAACTGAACCTCTTCCGCCAAGAGTACTTTTCCAACCTGTAGCTGATGCTGAACAAGTTCAGGATAAGCCTCGCCCATTTGCTCTACCAGTGCCGGTACCAGTGTATGGAAGAACGCATGGTTCTGGCCAAGCTTGTGGCCGTGACGGATCGCGCGACGAATAATACGGCGCAACACATAACCGCGACCTTCGTTCGACGGCAAAACGCCATCACACACGAGGAAAGCACAGGAGCGTATATGGTCCGCAATAACGCGCAGTGATTTATGCTCAATATCGCTGCAGCCCGTGGCTTTAACGGCGGCTTTTAGCAGCGCCTGAAACAAATCAATTTCATAATTGCTGTGAACCCCCTGCATAACGGCAGCAATACGCTCCAGCCCCATACCCGTGTCCACAGAGGGCTTAGGCAAAGGCACAAGAGAGCCATCGGTCTGGCGCTGATACTGCATAAACACCAGGTTCCAGATCTCGATATAACGGTCCAGATCGTCGTTCTCGCTACCTGGGGGGCCACCCGGAACATCTTCTCCATGATCGTAGAAAATCTCTGAGCACGGACCGCAGGGTCCGGTATCACCCATTTGCCAAAAATTATCTTCATCTAGACGAGAGAAGCGATCGGGGCTAATACCAACTTCTTTTAGCCAAATATCGGCTGCCTCATCATCGCTAATGTGTACTGTCACCCACAGGCGTTCAGGAGCCAAGCCCATAGTTTTGGTAAGAAATTCCCAGCCAAACTTAATCGCATCGCGCTTAAAGTAATCGCCAAAACTGAAATTGCCGAGCATTTCAAAAAAGGTATGATGACGTGCGGTATAGCCCACGTTTTCCAGATCGTTATGCTTACCACCGGCACGAACGCAACGCTGGGAGCTGGTAGCGCGGCTGTAGCTACGCTTGTCGTCCCCGAGAAATACGTCTTTGAACTGCACCATACCCGCATTGGTAAACAATAATGTTGGGTCGTTGCCGGGTACCAGCGAGCTGCTGGGCACGATTTCATGGCCGTTCTCTGCAAAATAACTTAAAAATGCATCGCGAATTTCTGAGCTTTTCATACAATCTCTTTTAGCTTTTGTCTCTAATAAATGGGGTTAAACCTTGTACCGCAACAGTCGTTAGTGCATGCCCAACGATCCTTCATCAAAGGTTTTATTACCCAGGATATGCAGGTGCAAGTGAAACACCTGCTGCCCCGCGCCCGCACCGTTATTAATAACCACGCGAAACGCTTCATCAATACCCAGTTTGCGAGCGATCTCTCCCACCTGCAACATCAAATGCCCCAACAAAACCTTATCTTCTTGCGTGGCATCGCAGAGACGAGGCAGGGGTTTACGCGGAATGACCAGCACATGAGTAGGCGCTTGAGGGTGAATATCCTTTATGCAAATACAGTGTTCATCTTCAAACAAAATATCCGCAGGAATATCGCCATTAATGATCTTGGTAAATAACGTTTCATCACTCATTGAGCGCCCCTCTTTGGGTCAACAGACTGGTAACGGGAATTAATCAAAGGCTGGATACTAGGGCTTTGTTCGGTAAAGCTCTTTTTCTTCTGATGATAGCTGCCGGGCTTCGCTTTCCAACATAACGGGAATGCCATCGCGCACGGGGTAAGCTAAAGCGCTGGCAACACAAACAAGCTCCTGCTTGTCGGCAATATATTGCAAGGGTGCCTTGCTCACTGGACACACCAGTATGCTGAGTAATTTTTGATCGATCATAATTTACCCTGATTTCGCAATTTGTGGTTGTCGTAAAACGGGAACGAATGTTACACCCAGGGATGGCTTTTGTCTGCAAGTAAGCCCAAGTTAAGACTCGAAGGCTAAGGGCGTACAGGCAGCAACAGTGCTGGGTCCAGACGCTGATTAAACCAGTTGATGCGCCAGTCCAAATGCGCACCGGTAACGCGCCCCGTCGCCCCCATTTTAGCGATAACATCCCCTTGGGAAATACGCTGCCCCACCGTTACCAGGATCTCGCTCAAATGGATAAAGGTCGAACAAATACCATAGCCATGGTCAACGATTAAAGTGCCACCAGAGTAAAACATATCGTCGTCTACCAGCGTTACCACGCCGCCTGCGGGCGCGAAAATCGGCGTTCCAACCGGCCCGGCAATATCCAACCCAAAATGAGGGCGCTTAGGCACACCATTAAAAACCCGCTGACTACCGTATACGCCACTAATCGGCCCCTTGGCAGGCCAAATAAAACGTTCAGTAAAGTAGGTTTCATTCGAATGGATCTGCCTGGCTTTCCAGACCTTGGCAGCATCGCGTTTAATGCGCTCAGTAACTTCAGGGGGCGGAGACACATATTTTTTATCGACACCCGTTATGCGCTGAATATCGTAGTCTCTGGACAGTAACGGAAAGCTTTTTACCAGAGTTTCGCTCGCACTGGTCACTTGAATATCCACCTGGCCAGTAACATCTCTACCCAGACCAAACACGAATCTACCATTTTTATCCGCAACCAGTGCTCTATCCAGCACCTTCACTTGCGCCTCTGGCTTAGTACTTCCTATCAGCAACGCCCCCGGCATCCACTCACCGTTAACCTTCAACCACAACCCTTCCGTGCTGGAAAGAGCTGTTAAGGGGAAAACTTGCAAACACACAAGAACCGCGATCTCAACAAGATATCGCACCCGAATATTTTTTTTGTGATCTATCACCATATACCCCAACGCCGAAATTGCTTACAGGTTCTATCAGGTTACAATCAACTGACTATGAAATTACAACACACGCCAGAACAGATTTATAGACCCTGCTATTTGTGAATATGCACAATCTCGATGTACTTACGCCTAATAACGACAGCCTTGCTGAAGATTTCCAGCCGCCCTGGCACCTGAATAACCACCATATACAGGCGACTCTCTCCAGCTCGAAACTGCGTAAAAACGCGCTTCTTCGTCAACATGCGGCAATGCTCAACAATGCACAAACTCAAATTATTGATGCCGGGAACGGGGTCAGGCTTCTGGGAGAGCTAAACCAGTCAGATCCAGAAAAAAAAGCAAAACAACTCATTATTTTGCTGCATGGCTGGGAAGGTTCAAGCCAGTCCAACTACATAATCTCCGCCACTGCCACTCTCCTCGCCGCAGGCTACGATGTGGTTCGCCTGAACTTTAGAGATCATGGCGATAGCCACCATTTAAATCGAGGCATTTTCAACTCATCACTCGTGGAAGAAGTTGCTGGGGCCATAAAAAACCTGCAGGCCACACAGGGTTACGAGCGGTCTGGATTAATGGGGTTTTCTTTGGGAGGAAATTTTGCATTAAGGGTTGGATTACTCAACCAATCTCTACACAAGCCTCTAGATGCCGTACTGGCCGTGTGCCCGGTTCTGGATCCTGTGCACACAATGCAAAGGCTCGAAAACGGCCCCTTCTGGTACGAGCAGTATTTCGTCCATAAATGGAAACGATCCCTCTTAAAAAAATTAGCGCACTTCCCCGACTACGGCTTCCATGAGCCACTGCAAAAATTAAAACGTCTACGGGAAATGAATGATTACTTTATTCCCCGGTACACAAACTACAACACCGTAGAAGACTATTTTCGAGCTTATACCATCACTGGCCACAAACTCGCCTTCACCTCCAGCGCGACAAGCCTTATCGTCAGTAAAGACGACCCGGTAATACCCGTACAGGACTTAACCAAAATTGCGAGGCCGACAAGTTTAAGCATATCCCTGCAGAAACACGGCTCCCATTGCGCTTTCCTTCGTGGTATTGGCAAGCCCAGTTGGGTAGACAAATACGCCATAGCCTTTTTCGAACCGTTACTGACGTAGCGCTCACTCAAGCATTATATCCAAGCTCTAAATTTGCAAAGAGCCATTCAGTATCGTTGATACGTAAAACCACAGTAACGCGCAACCGTTTACTACTTCACCTCCTCCCCCCTAATGGGGCATAAACAGCTTAGCGCTATTCGCAAGCAAAAGGTAAGGTCTCGCCCTTAATCTCTCCCTACGCTATTTGTTTACATACTGGTTAAATCGAGCAGCATATAACCGTCACCCAGGGGGTATAGTGTACCGTTTACAAATGGCGACAAATCAGTCCGAGTAAATACACTGGGCTGGTAGGGTTGAACAGTTTCAAGTAAATAAATATCACCTTGCTGCTGCACCTGCATATTATTCTTCAGCTCCTGCGGCACCCACTCATCAAACAGCGCCTTCGGAAAACGGGTTTTCGCATTACCTAAAGGCTCACTATCCCCAAGAACTTTTTCATAATCGTTGTTTGAAAAACGAATAAGCACGAGAAGATTTTTCGAGCCGGAAGCCCCGTCATCTGGAGCACGCCACTTAACCGACACGACATCAGAAGGGATGGATATGAGTTTAGGAAGAAGACCCATTTCGGTTGAAGTTATATATTTTTGTTCCATCTGTTCCCACAAACCATTAAAAATAAAAAACTTAACAAAAAAATAGTTCGCACGATTACTCACCTGTTTCGACGCGGTTGATTGGGGATACGTGTTAAATTAATCCCCATACTGGCTACCCCCAAATCCGTTCCTTTCCATCTGAACAATCTGTCCAAGGTAGAATTATGTCTATCCCCATCAGCCAAACCACACACAACAAATTTACCATTTTCGTCATCAGGAATACCAAATGCGATATCATTCATACCGGGGTTAAAATTGTATTGGTCTTCTGCATTTATCCTGAAACTCATAGAAAAGTCGATCGGTTTGGTAACCGAGAACGGCTTTCTTACAGAAACCCTACCACTTAACCAAATAGTATGGGCACTAATCGCTTTTTGCCAGTTTTCAGTTGCCGGGTATGGAAAAACAGAACGCAAATAGGTGTGTGTAGCTGCTGAAGAACCACTCGGAATTGCCGGGCCTGTAAATCTAAACGTGTTAGGTTCATCGTTATTTTGCCATAATTTAATGGCCGCATCCTGCGCATCCAAAATCGCGTTTCTTAATGTGAGCCGACCACTGCTATCAGTATTTACATAGCGGTCATAAGAAAACTGTCTATTCCTACCCTTACCATTTAAAAAGTGGCCATAGGCAGCAACAGCATCGAACAAGTCTGATCGTAACAGCGCGGCGCCATCCATCATTAGTGTCTATTTATATAGCGATAAATAGTCAGACAACTCGGGATTACGCATGGGAAACTTAGAAAAGCCATCATCGTGCCGAATAGCTGGTCGACTCGCTGCACCAGCACGGTAGCTCCCTCCAGTTTCTAACGTTGTAGAGTGGAACGGCAAGGTCACATTGCTCTTCTGTGTGCGATACCACGTTGAGTAATCTTGCATCGGAATATCGTCAGCCTGCCGCTGACGGCCTCTGCCAGATAGTTCGCGGTCAATATCACCGTTGTTTGGATTCCCCGAGCTGCGGGCCTCGCGTGAACCTTTCTCATTAATTTTCTTGCGGATTTCGTCGAGATTCACCTGTAATTCCGTTTTATTCTTTATTATTTTGGGTAAAGACTAGGATATACAAAATAAAGCCTCTTTATTTTTAACGGGGTTTGATTTCCGAACTAACTCCTGCACTAGTCCATAAATTTTATGTATGGTCGATTACACTTCGGCAACGTAGACTGTCCTACTTCTAGTTTCGGCAATACTGTTTTCGACGTGATGAATAAATGTTTCAACACCCCGAACAATCATCTCTACAGCATAGGCACCCGTAAACAACGCGATCAGCCACCTCCACATAACGATTCAGTAAACGTTCGTTCCACTTCGTTAATGGGTCGTGTATGGCCCGTCCGTGTAGGGGGATGACCCGAAAGCTATATTGCAACCCTACTATGGCATTGGAATGCTCCAATGCATTTACCGTATACGGGTGAAGGTTGGCCATTTTTTAATGACATCGGCCAGCTAAATTCTTGAAATAGGCCAATGCCCGCATTGCAGTCGCCGACCGCCTTCATTAATCATTCATATGCGTCGTCGCTGGCCTTCACATCCTTTAGATCGGTTGTTTACGGCCGGTATTGCAAAGGGACACCCACACCGTGGGTTTTATCCAGTATTTTTGCGCTTCACGCTACGTAGAAACTACCAGAACACCCAAACCCCTATGGCCACTGCATGCACTGTGCACGACCAAGCCTTTGCATTCGCTTTTACTGGGGTAGCCGGTTTTCCCGGTTAATTCTTTTTTGGCAAGCCAACTCTGGATGGTTTCGGGTAGGGTTTCTTGGGGGAGGTATTCACCGGTTAGGTCCGCGTCTGTTTTGGCTTGTGCGGTAAGATTACGTTGGTAGTGGTAATAGGTGTCGCTGATTTTCGCGAAGCCTTTATTTTCATCATTTGCCAATTCGGATTGACTGTCGTTTTCAATATCGCCGTACCGCAAGAGTGTTTGAGTTAGACAACCCAACGGTTTATCAACAACGGTGGTGAGCTGGTAATTGTATACGCGGTTAACACAGCCCTAACGCTCTAGGCTTGGGTTCGATGGGTGTATGTTTTGTGCGGATTAGGGGCATGCATCTTAATCACTTGCCCTCAATATAATTTGGCTCACCAATCCCACCGCCATAAACGTTAACAAGCCCTTCAGCTTCTGACTTGACCGCCGCAACAGGATAATATCCTGCTGCACGGTACCAGAGTTAATGTAGCCCAAACCTGTACCCGACATTATCCCGGGCTCTTATAAAATAATCATTGAAAATGCTTTGCGAACTCGCCCTTCCCGAACGGGGATGCTAAATTCAGGATTCAATCACTCCTCCCCCCATAAGCAAAGCACCAGCCATCTAGCGTTTAGGCATTCGCCAAACCATCACTGTCTTTATCTGGACCATGCTACCCTGCCACCCAGATATCGATAGTTTTAGTTGGCCGCTTTGATTAGCGCTTCAATAATATCGGGATAGAGCGAGTTACCATTATTTCGATCAAAAATAGCCATCCCATGTTCACCGGAATAGCCATTATCCCAATAGACCGGAACTATCCCGTGATCGATTGCAGATTGAGTGATGTACTCGTTCCAGTAAACTCTATAGATCTCGTGGTCGGTAACCGAAGGCCGTGAGATAACACCGTACTCACCAAGAATAACCCCTACGCCCTGATCAACGAAGTTTGACGTCATTTTTTGGAACTGAGCGTCCGTATACGACTCATTCGCCCATGTTTCCGTTGCATTGGAATCTGTAGCAATGGAGCCCCACTGAGTAATGCTGCTACTTTCATTTAGCGTGAAGTTATAGGGGTCATAATAATGGACTTCCATCATAAGCCGATCGTTGATTGTGTCGCTGGGTATTTCTGCATAATTCACCGCGTGATCAATATTGGTATTGAACCCTTGCACGACGAGGTACCTGTCTGCATTGCCACCGCCAGTGGCGCGCACAGTATCGACAAATGTCTGGTTGAAACTATTTTGCACGGTGTAATATTCGACGGTAGGCGTGCCATAGTCGCCGTCGACCATCACTTCATTCGTGCCGGCAAAGAGCAGCCGTTCATCATAATCGCGGAAGTGTGTTGCGATTTGAGTCCACATAACGGCGAGTCGATTATTAACGTAATCCTGCTCAACATAGGTTGGCTGCATCCAGCCGTTATCCCAGTGAATATTCATGATGACATACATGTCGGCATTTAGAGCGTAGTTCACCACTTCTTCAACGCGATTCATCCAACTGCTTTGAATGACAAAATTGGCATCGTCTGAAAACTGGCTCCAAGCTACTGGCAATCTAAGGGTATCGAAACCTGCCGCTTTAACTGAATTGATTAACTGCTGAGTGATAACGGGATTACCCCATGCGGTCTCACCGCCGATAGCGTCTAGCGAATTGCCGACGTTCCAGCCTACACCCATTAGTTTCGTCAATTCTACGGCGGTTAAACCGCCAGCCGAAGATGAGGAGCTTGAACTGGAACTGGAACTGGAACTGGAACTGGAACTGGAACTGGAACTCGAGCTAGAACTAGAACTAGAACTAGAACTAGAACTAGAAGAGCTAGAACTACTGGTGCTACAGCTAGCTATGATTCCGCCATCTCCCGACTGGTTCTCACAGGTGGTCGCACCAATGCAGCTCTGGCTGTTCTCCCAACCCCAGCCACTATCCTGGTTTTCGCACAGTGGACGGCTCTCTCCATACCAGTTGCACATATCAATACAGTTCCCTTCAGAGCTGGATGAAGAGCTTGAGGAGCTACTTGAGCTGGACGAAGAACTGGAGCTGCTAGAACTCGACAAGGAGCTTGAGCTGCTGCTTGAAGAACTGCTAGAACTGGAAGAAGAGCTTGAGCTACTGGAATTACTTGCCCCCGTATCGATACAGCTTATGATGCTGGCATCTTGATTATCGCCAGCGGCTTGAAAGCCAAATTCAGTCGATTGCCCTGGTTGTAGGCTTCCATTCCAACTTAGGTTGGTAGCGGTGTATGGATTGTCGCCCGACTTATTTGCATTCCACAGGTTGGTGACTGTTGTGCCGCTTGCGTATGACCATTGCACTTCCCAGCCAGTAATGGCGTTCGTATCGTTATTGGTAATCGTGATACTGCCAGTAAACCCTGAGCCCCAGCTATTTCCTACACCATGTTCGCATTGAATAGCGAGCGCCTGAACTGACAGCAGTGATACAACTAACAATAGACCGCCAACCCGCAACGAACGTAGGTACCTCAAAATTTTATTAGTAACCATGTTTAATCCTCTTTATTATTACGCCGAACATGTTGCTATTTTCTACCCAACTCCCATAGCGATTGCTTGGCTTTTTGGTAACGGATATTTCACGTTTTCGCTTATCATATTTATGATTTTTCACCTTGCCGTATAAAAACCTTAACCAACCTCTGATCCCCACGCTCTACTCAAAAGAACCCACACTGGATGTAACCAGAATAAAGGGGCTCTCAAAAATAATGCATTTGCGCCGAAAAAACATCGACTTAAATGGATTTAACAGGCTGCTGGCAACTAACGACACTTCTGCTGTGGTGTTAATTACGTTCTGAAACACCTTGACATCATACATAAGCTACGCTTTTTTCCGAAGATTTAATCCGTTGAAAACATTTTTCACCGGATTCTTCGTTAAGTTTTCGACAGCAGTCACACTTTTAAAAGTCATTATGAAGCCTGCTCTCAGACTTGCCGCCTGAAAACACAAATGGTTTCATTTTCCACTCTTCTTTGTGTAACGCTAACCGCGAAGAAAGCTGTTGGTATTAGTTTGTGAATGAGCTTATTTTAGTTATGCAGGTAAGGTAAATATTTTTCTTTCTTCGTTACCCTAAACTGCGATGCACTATAAAAATAGTTACCGTAATGCTGGGTGTTAGGAAGTCTCTAAGAGCCGCGTATTTAATGAGAATCTCGAGTGCGAGTATTGATGAGGCGCAATCTTTCGTGTAAATATTATAAGCCCACATTCTTTCTGTGCGCCCATATTGCGTTACATTGCTATTTTAACTTTCTGATTTTTATCGGCCAATAAAGAAATCCGAGCGCAGCGCGAACCCCAACAAATATGGGGGCGAAGGCTTTGATTGTTTAATTTTTTAGTAAGTTTTTCGGTGAAAACATACGCAAGTCAGGTAAATAATGGGCTTGCTCCGTTACCCTAAACTCGATTGCTTTACAGGAAGCCTTTACGCCCATACTGGTATATTTGCAATTCATAAAGAAGTGTATTGGTTGTGGCCTTCGAGTGTGAGCATTACCGAAACAAGCTCTTTTATGTGAGAGATCTATACCTACTGGCTGCCCGATGGGTTTATTTGTTGCTCTATAGCACGTTACACAGCTTCTCTGACCATCCAGCAACGACGATACTACCAGGGACATTTTAGGAGCATAATATGCCCTGTACCCATGTTTCTATGAGGCGCCAACAAATGAGACTGAATCCTAGCGGGCTGTCGCTGTTTGTCGCACTGTTCTGGTTAAATGCCTGTGGTGGCTCTTCCAATGCCACACGAGACCCCGTAGCCGATGACCCTCTGGGCGGCGCAGGTGCCAATGTTCAGAATTACCCAGTAGACGTGCAGCGTTTTGAGGCCGAAAAAGGAACTCTCAGCGGTGTTGAGTTACTTCAAACACAAACCGGCTATTCCGGCGATGCTTATGTTGGTGGGTTTGACGAAGAAGCAGATCTCGTTACTTGGAATTTCACCGCTGGAGCGGGCTATTACCGCATAGATATTGGGTATCGAGCGGCCGCCGGCGAGAAAGGCTATTTGCTTGGCATTGACAACCTTCGGTTAAGCGGGTTGTTTCAACATTCCGAGGCGTTTTCAACTGTCGATGCTGGACGGTATTGGCTTGAGGCGGGTCAACACACGCTCTCACTCGGTGGTGGATGGTTGTTTTACGAAATAGACTACGTTGAGCTGACGCCCACCGAGGCTCCCGTGCCACTACAAAAAATCACACCGCAACCGGCCGACACGAATGCCAATGGCGAAACATTAGCGTTGCTGAATTATTTGGCGACAGAATATGGTTCGCACACTTTGAGTGGTCAGGAAGCCTTGGTGGAGCACGACAATATCTATCGGCGAATCGGCCTCTTCCCCGCTATTTTGTCGGCAGATCTTCTCGACTATTCACCCACAAGAGTCCAATTCGGCGCGGATGCAAATGGTTTAAGCGAATCCATTATCCGAGCAGTCAATCAACAACACTATATCGTCACCCTACTATGGCATTGGAATGCGCCAATGCATTTGCCAAATACGCAGGAGCGCCCTTGGTGGTCTGGGTTTTACACCAGAGCAACGGATTTTGATGTGGCGCAGGCGCTGGCCGATAAGGAGAGTGCCGAATATATCGCTATGATTCAGGATATTGATGTTATAGCGGTAGAGCTTCTAAAACTGCAGAAAGCCGGAATCCCCGTATTGTGGCGACCTTTGCATGAATCCGAGGGCGAATGGTTTTGGTGGGGAGCAAAAGGCCCCGAAGCGTTCAAATCGTTGTGGCACTTACTCTTTGAGCGACTTACAGAACACCATAAGCTACACAACTTAATTTGGGTATTATCCAGTGAAGATCCGGCGTGGTATCCGGGGGATAATTATGTTGATATTGTTGGCGTCGACGCCTACCCCGATGATCTTTCGGACCCTCTTGTACCTAGATGGGATGCGTTACGCGCGCGTTTCGATGGAAAAAAACTTATTGCATTAGCTGAATTTGGTGGCGTGCCGGATATTGAACGCATGCACAATCTAGGTGTGTGGTGGAGTTATTTTGTTAGTTGGAAAGATGAATTCGGTCTTTACGGCCCAGCATTAATGACCGATGAGCAACTGCGCACGCGCTATGAATCAGAGGGCGTTATTACATTGAAAGAGTTGAATCTAAAATAGAACGGTTATAGAGAAGATAAAATGTCAAAAACATTAGTTAAATTTGAGTTGGAAAAAGAGACGAAGAATAGCGTGCGCTATAAAGAAGTTCCAGAAGCAGGCCAAGCCCCGATCTTTGGTACTGTGTATATGCAGAAGTGGTTTGCTGGTGATGCGAAAACGATAGAAATTACCGTCGAAAAGAAGAGCTAGAAAAAATAACCGTATAGATAAGTATCTCGTTGCTGTTGCCGCTGAAATTTTCCCGGCTGAGCAAACAGGGAAAGTCTACACATCCGATTGGCACAGACGCCAACCGCTAGATAATCATTTGCTACTCAAAGAGCGGCGTTAGGGATTACAGAAAATTACCGGATTAGTCGATATCCATAAGGTTGGCGCGCCCGCACTGTTGAACGACAGATTCAATCAACTTGTTAACGATATACGGGTGCCGGTTTTTCTCATTATAGGAAATCACTGCCATCAGGAGGGATCGAAGGGCTTAGGCGCACGCCTATGTATTATCCTCGAACTTTAAATATGTAAACAACCGATCAATATCGCTGAATGTAAAACCACGATAACGTAGAAAATTTTGCTGTTTTGCTTTCTCCGCGTAGTTTTGAGGAAGTGTTTTATATTTCTTTCGCCAAACCTGCTCGACAAGAGTGAGCCACTGCTCTTCAAACTGTATCAACACTTGCTCGCCGAGTTCCGTACATATACCTTTTTCTGCAAGCTCCAACAACAACCTTTCTAGCCCAAAACCTTTTCGGACTCTCGCCCGGCAATAAGCTTCTGCAAAGCGTTCATCCGAGAGATAACTATTTTCAGTAAGCCGCTGAATTACTGTATTGAGAATATCGCCTTCTGCACTACAAAATTTTTTAAATAGTTTATCTGTCAGTTCTTTTTGAGAATACTCCCGCCTAGCTAGTAACGCTATGGCAGCGTTATAGGCTTTATTCTCAAGCTCGTCGGGCTCTGGGTTTAGGGAGTCATCAAACATTGAAAAACATATAAGAAGGAAGTTTGAACTGCCCACAATTTGTAGGCAATTCGGAGATGGTGTGAAACACTATAATGAAACGGGGTAAAATTACGCTTCTTCTGTCGTCGCATCACCGGAGGCTTCTGCAGGGCTTATATCGTCAGGACCCAACAGTTCGGCCTTAATTTTAGCCTCTAAAAACTCGGCGATATCCTGATGTTCTTTCATATATTGCATGGCATTACTTTTACCCTGGCCGATTTTATCGCCATTGTAGCTATACCAAGCACCCGCTTTATCGATAAGACCCAACTTCACGCCGTAATCGATAATTTCTCCTAAACGGTTTATGCCTTGACCGTAAAGAATCTGAAATTCCGCTTGCTTGAAAGGAGGTGCAACTTTGTTTTTCACAACCTTTACACGGGTTTCTGAGCCTGTAACTTCATCCCCGTCTTTGACCGAGCCAATACGGCGAATATCCAATCGTACGGAAGAATAGAATTTAAGTGCGTTACCGCCGGTAGTGGTCTCGGGGTTAGATCTACTATTGTGAAATACAGCACATTTTGTACAGACCAAACCAATCTATCACAAGCGCGAAACCCTAGCTCACCAACTGAATTTGGATAACCGCTGATGGTGTTCACGAGTTAGCCTTCCAATCTGTGTCCATAAACGTCCTTAATCACATGCAGGGTGCTCAGTTGGCTTCTTCTCGTGCAATTTCCACTTACATCCACCAGAGTAAAATGCTTCCTTATAAGAGTTGGACATAGCAACTTCTCGATGCCAAATTGCGCCGCATTTGCCGTTACAGTGTGGACAATCCTTGACCAGTGCAGCCCCTCCACATTCAAGGCAGTTTTCGGTAAACAGCCCTACTGACCAATAGGCTGAACATGAAGAACAAACATCCATAGCAACGAACTCCAGCCTAAGACCTAGCATCATTTTGTGGATAAATCAGTGAACGAGTGTATTCCCGATAGCAACTAAAGGAAAGACGCTAATCCATCCAGCCTCCATTGGACCAGTACTATGCCAAAGAATTCTCGCCAGAAAGTGTTGCGCCAAGGCCTTATTTTACTAGGATTAACAGAGCTTATTACCTGTGACTAGTGTAAATTAAATAGTCAGCCACATAGTTCAGTACACAACAATGAGAAACTTCCCGCTCGTAAAGGACACCAGCACTCAATGGCCAAGGATTGACTAACTGCGTCAAGTAAATATCTGGCGCGCCAACATCCCGTAACACTCCCATTACCCCTCATCACTCTCGCTACCTATTTGTTACGATCCACATAAAAACAAGGCATACTTCGTCAAAAACAAAATAAAGGGTAGATCCATACCTCATGTATAAAGAAGCCGGAAAACTATTCTTCTCTCCAACCGACCTAACGACTTTCGTGAAAAGCCCGTTTGCATCTTGGATGCAGCGCCTTGAAGTCGAATCACCACTGTCTGCTCCAGAGAAAGACCCTGAATCTGAAATGACAAAGTCTCTGTCTCAGAAAGGCTATGAGCACGAACAGAATCTGCTCGACGACCTAATAAGTCAGGGACTTCATGTTGAAGAGATTACCGACGAGCTTATCACCGAAGAAGAGCATGTACCCTTCAACCTAAAACACCAGGCCACCATCGACGCTATAGATAGGAAAGTCGATGTTGTTTTTCAAGCCGCGCTACAAAGTGGTCCATTCAGAGGCTTTGCTGACTTTTTAGTTAAAAAAAGTACCTCATCAGGACAAAGTTACTACGAAGTTTGGGATACAAAGCTATCATCAACTATCAAACCGGCCCACATCATTCAACTGTGTTGCTATACAGATATACTAATCACAACCAATGCATTCAAGCCAGATTCGTTCGTTGTTGTATTAGGCTCGGGCGAACAAGAGCGTCTTTATGTGGATGACTATTTTCACTATTACCTTGCCCTAAAGGATAGATTCCTACGATTTCATGATGAATTTGATGTAAACAATATGCCTGACCCAGCGAACTCTAAAATGTTTGGACGCTGGGAAACATTTGCCACTGAACAACTAAAAGCGCGAGATCATGTTTCTTTAATCGCAAACATTACTCGAACCCAAGTCAAGAAACTCTGTGCCGCTGGGGTAGAAAGCAGGGAAAAATTATTATCCGCTCACTATGCTGAAATCAACGGTATCCAAGTAGATATTTTTGAAAAATTAAAGAAGCAAGCCAGCCTACAACTAAAAACTAACGGTCGTATTCCGCCACAATTTGAAATCAAACACTCTGAGCAGCAAACTCATATTGGGCTGTCTTTGCTACCACCACACTCGGCAATGGATATATTTTTTGATATCGAGGGATACCCTCTTACTAAAGGTGGACTGGAATATCTATGGGGCTCCACCTATTACGATGAATCTGGCAATAGAACGTTCAGAGATTTTTGGGCTCATAACGCCGACCAAGAAAAGGCTGCCTTTGAAGCATTTATTCAGTGGGTTTACAAACGCTGGACAGCTGACCCAGCAATGCATATTTATCATTACGCAAATTATGAAATTGCAGCATGCCGAAAACTCATGGGGCGTTACGGGGTTTGCCAATATGAACTGGACCAGTTACTAAGAAATGATGTATTTGTTGACCTATACAAAATAGTAATACATGGGCTAGTTGTAGGAGAGCCAAGGTACTCCATCAAAAACATCGAGCATCTTTATCGCGGGCAACGTGACACAGAGGTCGAATCTGGCGGCGACTCCGTTGTTGTCTATGAAAAATGGCAAACACTCCATAGAGCAGGCTTAGAAAATGACGACTGGCAAGAATCAGAAATACTTCGAGATATCCGTGACTACAATATCGATGACTGTAACTCGACTGAAGAGCTCACGATTTGGCTTCGAAAGCAACAAGCAGAACACAACATTCCCTACATGGGCACAGCAGAAACTGTTGAGCCTGACATTTCGGAAGAGGTCACTGCTAGAAGCACACTAAGAGACGAACTCTTGGACAAAATCCACCTGCAGCCTGAGCCCCAAAAAAGCGTTACCGAGAATCTTGCATGGTCTCTGGAATTCCACCGAAGAGAAATAAGGCCACTCTACTGGCGCCTCTTCGATCGCCTAGGTATGGAGCACAATGAATTACTGGACGATATGGACTGCCTGGCAATGTGTCACCGCACCGATCGAGAACCGTTCAAGCCAACAGCCAGGTCAAGGCACATGGCATACGAATACAAGATGAGCGTGGATCAAGAATTCAAGCCTCCTCGCCTCACCTCACTTTACCTCCTTGAACCCGAGCGGAGGAAAGTAAATCTAATTAAAGACCAATCAGATTTTGATAGCGGTCTCATTGTCATTCAAGCCAGCCATGATCCAGCCCCCCTTATCACTCTCATTCCCGATGAATACATAAGTCCTGGCCAAATCCCTCAGGCCATTGACGACGTTGTCAATGATTACAACACGTTAAGCGATTCCGAATTCGACTCCAAGCACAGCGCAATAGCAGACTATTTGTTTCGTAGAAAACCCAATATTAAGGGCTGCACAGGAAACATAGTCCATAGCGAAATACCCGACGAAAAACTAAAAGAAACCATAACGGCAATCAATAATCTCAATAAAAGCTACCTCATCATCCAAGGCCCGCCGGGCTCAGGAAAAACCTATACCGGAAAACATGTTATTGCCAACTTACTTTCTCAAGGCAAGAGTGTGGGTATTTCCAGCAATAGTCATAAAGCCATTAATCACCTTCTCTGCGGCGTTGCCACATACTGTAAAGAGCAACAAATTCCTGCCGTAACTTACGCCACCAAAAATACTGGAGAAGAATTACAAGAAGCTGGGGTGGAGATCCTGACAAGCCGAGAACTCGCTGACAACGCTGGTCCAGGCGTCGTCATCGGCACTACTGCGTGGGGGTTCTGTCGATCTGACCTAATCAATACTTTTGACTATCTATTCATTGATGAAGCCGGACAAGTCCCCATGGCCCGCCTCGTTGGAATGAGTCGCGCAACAGATAACCTTATATTAATGGGGGACCAAATGCAGCTAAGCCAGCCCTCACAAGGAACACATCCAGCCGAGAGTGGATTATCCATTCTGGATTACGCGCTAGGCGATACCGCTATCGTAACCAGTGACATGGGCATTTTTCTCGGAACGAGCTTCAGGATGCACTCCAAGATTAACGAATTTATTAGTCCAGCCTTTTATCAGGGAAAGCTACTCACAGACCCACAAAACGATACACAAGAACTCCTGCTAGGTAACACCCAATGCAACCCACCCCTAAAAAGCGCAGGCGTCCAGTTTATTTCCGTTGAACACTCCGGTAACCAACAAGCTAGTGACGAAGAAGCTGAAAAAATTCTTGAGCTATCCAAAGCTTTGATGAGCTGCCAATACCGAGACAAAAATGGCGTCACTCGCCCGGTCACTCTCCATGACATGCTTTTCCTAAGCCCCTATAACCACCAAGTCAATCGTCTTCAGATGCTATTAGGTGCGGACGCAAAAGTGGGGACAGTGGACAAATTTCAAGGGCAAGAAGCCCCTATCGTGTTCTACAGCCTGTGCTCAAGTGAACCATCCGAATCACCACGAGGGTTAGAGTTTCTTTACGACCGCAACCGCACCAACGTCGCAATATCTCGAGGCCAGTGCCTGGTAATCACTGTTGGAAACCCGACGCTTGCGTGCCCTGACACCTCTACAATTGAACAGATGAAACTCGCAAACAACATGTCACGACTGCTATCAAGTTGACCTGTCACACGGTCAGAACACCAAAATACTACAGTAAAAAGTGTAATATATTACTGAAATTCTAGTTTTGACCTTGAATACTACAGTTATAAGTGTAATATTACACCTAACACTGTAGTTTCTTATGGCTAGATATGAATATTGAATTATCGCAATACTCTGAATGGAGCGGATCACAAGACGAGTTAGTAGCCCTTGTTGGCGAATTAAGCCCTCTCCTAATTCCGGGCGACCAACCCATCACCAAAAGAACCCTTATCTATTACCGCGGCAAAGGGGTCATCTCACCCGCAAACGGTAAAAAGTATGGCTACCTTCATCTGGCACAATGCCTAGCAGCGAGAAAACTGATTTCACACGGATGGACTGTGAGTCAACTGGCACAGCTGATAGCCAATGTTGATGAATGGACCCTTATACAAGTCGCATACGGGGAAATCGAAGCTGATGCTGCCATAGGACTTAGCGCCTCGACTGCCTCCCAAGGTTTAACACCGAACGAGGTAAACGATGAAGCCATTAATGTAGACCCTGAATTACCTCTCCCAGAGCTAGCTGTACAAATGTTGGCAATTGGAGTCTGTGACAGCTTTAACCGCGTAATTGACGAACACAAAATTGTAAACGGGAACGATATCCCCTTTAACCTAAAGAGAGCCATGGGACTACTGGGGCGCCTTTGCATTGAAGAAGGTAAAGAAGACTCCTTCGCATCCATTCACGACACATTAGCGCTCTGCAAACTGCCCTTTAACGACACCTCCTGGCCACTCTCCGCATTTAAAGACGCTAGTTTTGAACTAGGCTCTGTCAATCTAATTGACAGAGACCATCGGTGTCCAACTCAGGATTGCGTGGAACTTGCCAGCGGCGGAAGCGAAGCCAATATCAAAGAGCAGTTCAGTTTCGAACTTTTAACTCAACTGTGCTCAGGGTTTGGAACACAAAAACACAGAGTCTACACATCAGTGCGACGGTTCATTGGTGAAAAACCGGTCACAACAGGCCGTGAAATTGCTGCTCACGCGAAAGAGCACGCAATGGCAAAGATCGAACAGTTCTTATCCCGAGAGGTGTACTCTCCGATAGGAAGCCATATATTGATTGATGAGCGACTTTATTTATGCCCAAAATGCGGAGCGCCGATCCGCAAGGCCGAAGAAAAACTTGGAAAATGTACGATTAAACAATGCCCCGATTATGGAAAGCATATACCGCTCATTGACGGCCGTAAGCCCGAAGCCGATAGCCTTGTTTTAAAACCTCACTTGCTTTCTTTTTGGTTTGGTCCCTCAATCGATGAGCTTGCGGTATATGAGCTGGCAAAAAAACTACTGCCAGAGGCTGAGATTCAGTTATACCCTGAGAGCGATGCCTGCGATATCTCAATTGACGGATATGATATCGGTATTGACATAAAATCTTACTCAAGCCCGTACCTATTAGCGAATACCCTTAACCGAACGATCGGGCGACTCAACCGATACGCCAAGAAGATTATTGCCGTCAGTGACACCTCCATATCTCGCCACAGAGATTATCTCGCCACTCTAAAAAGATACTATAACAACGAGATTCCCATCGAGTTCATGTCCGTATCAGGCGTTAAAAATATGATAAGGAGTGAGCGATGAAACAATCCATCGACATCTGGACAGGCAATGACAAAATTAATTGGCTCTGCCTATTCATTAATGAGTTCACAGGGAAAAGTGATTTAAACTTAGCTCCACTATTACTGTCTGGGTTTCACTCACTTCGCTCCTCTTCTGTCGCCCAAGAGAATGAGTTCGCGTACTTCAATATTCGACAATTAATGCTGCGCTTCTCTAACTTAACAGCAATTAAAAAAGCGGTTGTCCGTTATAACGAACATTATACAAGCGGTGAGACTACCAGCGACCAACGACTGTTTAATATCGATGAAAAGACACTGACCTTCCAACCACTACTGGATTTAATGCCGCCCGAATACGAGCAAGCCAAACAAGTTTTGCTAAAACCTCTCGAATTTTCAAAGCACGGAAAAAGTGTCGCAAAAGCGGATAAAGAGTTGTTCATCGAGGTAGACGATATCGGTATTAAACGTCCGTACAACATTAAAGATTTGCCGAGCCCCCTTTCAAACACGCAACATAATATAAGCAATCAATCCAGCGGACCTATTCAAATCCCTATCGCAGAGTTATTCGAAGAAGCGACAGAGATGGATCTACTTGACGTAAAGCACTCGCGACGCGCTGGTAACTGGATTTCTCGGCTTGAGAACATCTTATTAGAAAAACCTAAGGAAAACGGCGGCTTTTCTCGCGCAGATACCCTTGAACTTACAGGCTTAAAACACCTCATTGGACTACCCGGAGCCGGCAAGACAACACTATTAATGTGCTTAACCCGATGGCTCTCAAGAAAAGACTATAAAACGGCCGTTGTATTTCCATCCGTAGAAGTTAGCCGTCAATACCTGACAGCCTTAAAAGACTACGATGTGGCTGCAGGGCTGTTAACTGGACAAAGCCAATCCACTCGAGCCCGACACGCTCATAACATCGCCGAAACGATTGCGTGTGCAGACCCATTAAAAGGCTTCGCAAAAGATTTTGCAGGAAGCGAGTACTTTTCCACACACTGTGTTTTACCCGCCTTTACCGACGCAATGGAAGATGGGATAAACCCAACACGTAACTTTTGTAGCAAGGTAAAAGAAAGGACAAAGAGCCGAGATGGTAGCGCGAGCAAGCCTGTCAGCCGTCTATGCCCTCTATGGGGGATGTGTGGTTATCACAAAGCTTCCCGAGAGCTAATTGATGTGAACGTCTGGCTAGGTCACATAGCATCATTTGACACCCTCGTTCCTCCTCATGCAACTCAGCTTCATTATCGATACTTCGAGCATATCGCCAGGGAGTTTGATGTCGTAATTATTGATGAAGCAGACCAAGTTCAATCTTGGCTAGATGATCAAGGCGTGTCGAAGCTCACACTAACAGGAGATTCCGAATCATTTCATGCCGACCTGCAAAAACGCCAAAATCAAATGACCGTAGAGCATAATTATGCGCTTGGCGACCCTAACATTTTTAACTTTACGTTAACGGCCATGGATTTTAGTCGAAACAGCCATATGCTGGTTGGCACTATCCAAAAGCTAGACGAGGAACTCCGAAAACAATATCAAGGCATTTTTCTTACCTCGTCTCGCTTAATAAATGCCATTGTCAGTGGTGATAAAGCCAAGAGCGGATTGGCCGAAGAACTAGAGGGTATCGATAGTCGCTTCAGACAAAAAGAAGCCATTACACTTCTTTGGGAAAGCGCAGCTAACGCCGCTTTTTACAATCGACAAGATATGGCCGAACAAGATACCGTTGAACAATTGAAAATTCAGCGTATAGCTGAAAACCTTAACTTTAGTGAAGAGGAAATTAAAAACCAATTTAAAAACCTTTCAAGTGCTTGCAGGATTTGGCTAACAGAAGAACGTAGCTCTAATCGCGACATCGGAATGACCAGGATATGCACTGCTCTTTCTGAACTAGCTCACCGAAGTCAATCCCCTTCTTTCGATAAAAAGGTTCACTTACTGGTTTGCGTAACTTTTACGATTTTCTCCTACAAAAAACTGGCCCCCCACTCCGAAGCTCTCATTGAGCAAGGTTTTTTGACGCCGTCGCATGTCGAGCAACGTTGCTCTGACGATTTACTAAGCTACACAACAGATAATATATTAGGCAGACTGTCCGGGGTGCGATTTTTTCTTGATAATCGTTCGTCCAAACACTCGGAGTTGTCGAGCGTAAAGTTACAATACGCCGTGTTTTCAGGTTCTCCGAGATCCTTTATTTATCACCTCCACAAGTCCGTACCGGGAGTAAGTCGCGCCCCCGCCGTTTTATTAGCAAGTGCTACAAGCTATTTAGAGCAAAGCCCTGCTTACCATATCAACCGCGTACCAGATTATATCGTCAGAGCGTGCAACAACGACGAAAGATCTGACAAAAGCTATTTTGAATTTAAACCCATTCCTAACGCGTCAAAGCCCGGAACATGCCTCCGATACAGTGGCGAAGCACTACCCTCGGTTCGAGAAGGCAATCTCCGAAAAATGGTATCGTACCTACTCAAAGATGGCGTTGATGACTCCGTGGTAGGCAAAGCGATTACAAGCTTCGATTCAGGTGAGCGCAAAAGGAAAGCCGCATTCGTGGTGAATAGCTACCAACACTGTGAAATGCTCAAGCGACACATCGACCAACGACATCCTGAGTGGGCCTCAAAGACAGTTGCCGTTGTAAAGGATGTGGAAGCATACGATGGCGCCCCGGGTTACGTCACGAACTCACAAGTCGAAGCGCTCGGAGACATGGATAATATTGAACTTATTATTTTCCCTATGGGCGCCATAGGCAGAGGAACTAATATCGTATTCAGTAAAGGGACGAGAGCACGAGACGCGGCAATAGGAACGATGTACTTTTTGACACGCCCACACCCTTCCACTGATGACCTATCACTACTGATTAGCATTGCCGCACAACAATCCGAGGAGTTTAACGCCGAGACATTCTCGGAAGACGCTTCATTTGAAGATATTGCCACGCATCATATGACTGCTCGTAATAAAGCCTACGATAAAGTCTGGAGGCTGTTACTCAACCCACTTATTGCCAGCAGGCTTGGCGATTTAATGGAACCCTTCACGGCTAACATTTCCGTGTCGCTACTACAAACTATTGGACGGGGAATGCGAAATAGCTGCCGAGTTCAATGCTTTTTTGTGGATGCAGCCTGGGCTAAAAACTCCGCCAAAAACGATGAATCGATACTAGATACAAACGAAACCAGTATGCTCGTGCAGCTCATCAACATATTAAAATCCTGCGTAAATCACACCGATCCAATTAAGCGCTCAGTTTACGAGGAGTTATACAGCGCTTTCTTAGAGCCGCTAAGCGAAACACAGGGACTTCATTACGATAAAAGAAATGTAAAAACACTCTCGCCGCACTACGACGCCGCAAGCGAGAGTAGCCTCGATGGAATAACTACAACCGAAGCTTTACTTTCCGACAACACCTAAATGACAAAGGTAACAAAAGTGACTAAGAATACGAATAAATCGACTGAAAAGGATGTTGCACATGCGCTTTTTTACCCTGGAGATGCGGAAGCGCTTTCTAGAAATACCTGTTTAGTAAAATGGACGCCGCAATGGATGACAATCATGCGGGAAATCATATCTTACGCTGAAGCCGCAAGTAACGACTTCCAATCCATTCCAACAGCATCGTTAAAATCTATCCTGGAAATACACTTAGATGGGCTGCTACTTGTACGAGCATATTCAGGCCTAAAAACAAACGACTTAAAGTACTTCAAGCCTTCATCAAAAATAGAACCCTTTATTATCGCGATTGATCAAAGTGATATTGCTGAAACCATTAGTAGTTGCATTGATACTTGGGTGGACGACTACCTCGTACCGTTCATGGAAAAGCGTGAAATGCCGGATTCATTGCGCGATAATTTATTTTCAGCGCTGGATTCAAAATTAGTATTTTCTGTAGAATCACAATCCTTTGAGCTACTGCCTTGGGGCGCCTCAAACAATGGCACTGCCGCACCACTCTTTAGCCCACATGGGTATTCTATTACAGCAAATGATATCGCCAGACTTTTAGAGGGCGTATCTATCTTCCCCGAATTACCGCCAGTAATGCGAGTTATAGGATCAGATTTAGGCAACAATACCGCCGAACTCATAACCCCAATCATAGATCAGTTTCAAGAAAAGGGCTTATTTAGTCTTTATTGTAAAATTTCAATTGAAACACTGCCCACCGTCAGTTACCCAATTATCAATTTCAATTTTGGCCGCAGGCGATGGGTATCAGCACTGAAAGAAAAGTTTTCGCACAATCAAAATGCATCAGCCTTTCTATTTGATGAAGGCAAGGGGCGTGTTTACACCTTCAATATTGCGAAGAGGAGGCAGGATAACGGTGAGAGAAAATGGCTTCCCGACGACTCATTTAGCGCCCTGCGTGACCGCTTTGATCTACCGGAGATAATCGATGAAAGTGAAATATATACGCTCAATATCAATGGTATTCGATCTAGCGTCAGCCATTCTCACTCCAGCGATGGCGGTGGCTATTCTGGGAAAAATTTGTTGGGCTCCGGGGTAACAGAACGAGATAGAAGCGACGCATTTAATCTTATATTCGATAACTTAGCGCCCTACGGGTTTCATAGAATGGATAGCTTTCACAAAATTGATAATGAAATTCAGTTTTTAAAAAGAAAAAAGATCAACTATCTCGACCTCGTCACACTGTGCATGCACATTAATGAAGATCAAACCGCCTCTGAGGATTTGAGCAACGAAACCATCAATAGCGATATTCAACCAAACGAAAGAGAAACAATACAATTGTTAGGTCAGGAATGGTTTGAAATGACCGCCCTACTCGCGGAAAATTTAAGTGACCCTGACAAACTGAAAAATATAAAACAAAAAGCCGATAAAGTGGGGAATATGCAAAATATAAACCGCGATATTATCCGCGACCACTTCCCCACCAATAATGCCCCTAGAATTTTACTCATTTGTCAAGATCAGAGCCAACAAGGGATTATTAAGTATATTGTTGATCAATTATTTGGCGACAGCATTCAAGTGATCAGCACGCTATTACCAGCAAACACGCATGGACCAAAAAAATCCCTCCCCGGCTCAGAGTTAACTACAGCAAAACGATTACAACTTCGAAAAGATATTTGGGACGCAGCAATTAACAATGCCATTTCCAATCAACAAGTGGATATGTGCATAATCCAAGCAGACCAATTTTATGAAGGCCAAGGACGAGATGATACAATTAACAAACCCGCAGCAAAGATCGCTTTCGCTCAGTCAGGAATACCCACACAATATTTAAATCCAATCGACCGAAGAATCACTAAGCGAGACAAACAATTAAAAGACTATCTCAATAGAATTCGGAGTGCATTTTTCGATCTGGTTTTTGGGCACCATGGCATCGTCCCTGCGATCAGCGAGAGTGTCACTAAGTATTTCCCTAAGGAGGAAAGTAAGCCTCACTTCATTTATGGCATTACAAATATTAGAGTGAACACGCGATCAGGGCCCACACCTGCTGAGATTGCCGTTGCGACACGGATAGACGTAAACACCGGCCAACCTTCGATTAGATTTTGCCACCAAGAGCGCATTTTAGTCACCTCGGACTGGCTCAATTACCGAGATGCAATTCAATATCTCACCACGCGATTTAACCGGAAAGTCACACTCGGAACAAATAAATCAAGACTCCCTCGTCACGAAGTCTACCTCCTATTTTGCAAAAATATTTTCAAGGAAGCCAACCAGAACAAAGGAGTCATCTATCTGGAAAGCGCCCCAAAAAGCGCATTGACCCCGTGGATGTCTGACACCCAAGTCGGAGAAGATTCAAGCTTATTCTCAGACTTCCCCGCTCTTAGAGTGATACGAGTTCGTAGGCAGGCTCCACAACTCTTGATCGAAAAACACAAGGATAATTATTTTACACCTACAACCTGTCGCCGCTTATATTCTGTCGATATGGGAGAGGTTCCAACATATTGGTCACTTGGTCAGCCACTCAGTCAAAAGAAACGTGGCATTAGTACTTACCGCAGCATTGAACTGCCAGGGAAAGGAGAAGACGAAACAAAGCTTCATGATCCAATCCTGGGCTCAACGCCGACGCCAAACGCCGTTGAATTTGTCGTACTATCAGCACCTGAAGATGAACCGGTCGATAAGCTCATCCAATTTACTACTTCACTAAGGGTTGGCATTCTTCAGGCTAATTATTCGAATTTCGTCTCTTTACCTGCACCGCTTTTCATCACCAGAAAGCTCAAAGAGTATTTTGAACTGTGAACTGACGACGCTTTCCGTTACGACGTACACAACTGACATATTCATAGAGTGGGAAATGTAAGCTATGCCTATAACTCATAACAAATACAGCCCAACATCTGCACAAAACATAGTTAACAACATTAAGGGAAATTGAATTTTAATGAGCATTATCTGGTGGGAAAAAACGGTCGAATATTATTTCGTAAAAAAATACGTAGAGCTAGATGCATTTATTGCTCCCCTTGATGGACATCAGGAGCGCGCAGGGGACACAATATTGGGAAACGAAGAAAACTGGATTCTTATTGAATTCAAAAAGGACGAAACATGCTTAACAGATGAGTGCCGAAAATTCACCAACTATGAAGAAGCAAAAGGTATTCTAATTGATGAAAGTAGCCACCACTTAATAATCTACGGAGAGAGTTCAGGAAGAGACATTGATTTAGTATGCCAAGAGTATTTTTCTGAAGAACAACTGCATATCGAGGATGCTCTTAGCCAGGGTACTGATATCGATAGTTTTTTTGAGTACGTGAGGAAGTTTGTCACATTTAAAAAGAATTCAAATAAGAGTTCCGGAGGTTTCGGACTCGTTGCGGGTATTAGGAGCGATGGCACAGTGACGAAGTGTATGAAACTATCTGAGTTTGGACAAGCGATGCAACTGGAACAGAGACTACAAGCGAAACTCAAGCCGTCGCCAGTACGCAACAGAGACCCGGGGCCGTCATGGGACCGCTAGATAAATCCAAGATCTCACTTTACCACCGCAAAGAAGTCCCCTATAAAACAACTTTAAAAGCTAATTATACAGAGCGAACATCTCGAAATCACATACCGGAGGAAAGCAACTCACGATTCCTTATGCCTTAGTGGTCACACTAGATTCGAGCAACGTCAAGCCACATATCTACGATGAAGTTAAGCCCAGCCTTGAACAACAGATAAAACAAGCGACCAAAGAGAAAACCTCGCCAATGAGACTCACTCACGCCATCTGCCTCATTGCAGCCTAAGAAGGTAGGTGCTTTTAGCATCTACCTTTATACAACACCCCGCCCGCTCAGATAACAGCTACCCCCCCACTACAAGCCACAAACGCAGCCCCCAACAGAACATTCAAAGGCGCCCTCTTTGTTTGTTGACCGTATTGCCAAAACCTGTAGATCTGGTATCTTAAGTATCGGAGCTGATGCCAAGGCTGTAAGTGACCTAAAAGACAGCAATTTTAACTACCTACTTTTCAGTCGATTTTTTCTAACTCCGCTGGCAAGTGTAGTGAATTAAACACTTACTACTACATACCAAAGCCCAGCATTGTTAAGAAAGGATCACTCCAATGAGTACAGACCTCTCCAAGCTTTGCGCAGATTTTCTGCGTCAAAAACATGCTTCTCTATCCCCCGAAAAACTAAAAGCATCACATGCCAGAGAACTGGTGGCGGCTTTTTTTGGGTATAAAAGCCATGCAGCGCTTATGGCAGAAAAAGCGTATCCCCTTCAAAGGCTCGAAGACGCCTATATCTTTATTCCCGACCTTCCCTTACTGGAAGATCGGCGCGTGAAGCTAAACGATTTACCTGCCGACCTCATCTCTTCAATGAATATTGCGAAGCTTCTTTCAGACTTTTTATCCGGTGAAGGATTATGTGGCGGAAACGTTTGGCTCTATGACTCTCTCGAGAGCTACATCACTGACGTCTTCCTTCCTGACAGCCAAGCGCTGATCGATGATGAGCTATCGGGCGTGATGGCAGAAACTAATGCGGGCTTCTTCGACACGCCATATTATGATGATGTCAAAATTCATAATGGCGATGACGAATTGATCGTCACTGCCTCCGCTCAATACAAGGGTGAATCACTCGATGATAAGCCATTTTGTGGTGACACCATTGATATGGGCGTCCAAATTACTTTACCTCGTATAGCCGGGAAGCGTGGTTTTTACGACTTCGAATTAGAGGTAGGCGGCAGCATCAATGATGACTGGGTGGATCCGGACCTAAAATATGGCAAGCCTCTTCAAAGCCGACTCGCAGAAGAACTGGGCATTAGTGACGACGACCTAGAAATGCTGGAATGGGAAACACAGGAAAACAGCAGTAATGACGGACTGATTTATGATTTCATTCTGACCTTTGACGACACTTGCCCACCTGAAATACTGGGGAAAATTGAAGGATTGAGTGATGACAAAACTATTCGTGTTAGCGCCAACGCATTTGATGAGCACACACAATTAGCGGAGCCTTCTACACCTAACGACAATAGGGGAAATACGATGAGCACTTACCCCAAACGGGTTGCCGATAATATTTTGCCATTATCCATGGCGGGGGATTTGCCTGCGGCATTTAAAGAATGGCATTTCACCGATAAAGTGAAAGATCATTTAAAACCTAATGAAGATTGCGAGCTATGTGACAACGAAAAGTTACGATATCACTTCGAAATTGAAAACGAAATTACTCGAAACCGACTATGGATTGGATCCAGCTGTATTCTAAAGTTTCAAGTTCAAGTATTTGATAATAAGGGTAACGTTCTCAACGCAAAAGATACCGAGAAAAAACTAAATAAATTAAAAGACAAAATGTGTTATGACGCGTGCATTAATGCTCTTAAAAACCTCGCAATAGCTGAACCAAACGAAATTTTAAGCAATGCACTAAATTATTACCTTAAGAACAAATACTTGACCCCCAAGTATGCCTTTGTCGTTTTCTGGCGACTGAACAAGAATGACATTGATCATAGTCCGTCATTTTTTAAAGTCGCACTCAATAAGAACAAGTACAAAGAACACCTGGAGGAAATGGACACCTTTAAAGTTCATACGTTCTGGAAGGCTTTATCCAGCAGCCAAAAGAAAATTGCTGAGCGATTGGGTCATACCGCGCCTCCAGCATAGTTATTGGCCGCGAACCACAGCAGCTTGCCAGCACCGCAGAGGTCAACTGACCAGTTTTATATCGAATCAACTAATACTTGATGGGTATCTCTCCGAGTACCCATTAAACGTAGATAACAAATAAATTGGGCGAGTCTGATTGCAGAGTAAGCGCCTTCCCGCCACATTTAATTGTCAGAAAGCTGGCATCATCCACAAGCTTACTCATTTCAACTCCGTCCTGAAGGTGCTCACTCCAATACCCGTCGGTACCAATGACAATACTGGCTGCGGCTAGCTCTGGATCTTTAATGTCTATTTTGGAAGTCACTAAATCTGGGCGAGTAAAGCGGCGAGCATTGAGGCATTGCGTCAGTGTGTGCTCTGAAATATCACGCGCTGACGGGTTAATATCTTGGCCCCCCTGCCCTTGAGGAATTAATAACGGGAATTCATTCAATCTATGTGGCCTATTTAACCACTGCACTTCCCCTGAATACGCTACCAACCCAATGCGACAATCACCTGTATAGAGCCACTGAACATCGCCAGTCTCGAGATTCAAAATGAGTATGCCATAGCTTGCAATATCATGAAGATAGAGACTTCTAAGTTGTTTTTGCTGGTCCGATAACATATTAATTATCGCTTCATCAGAATAGCTCCCTTCAAGCTGAAGTATTCTCTTTAAGCAGCTATCCGCCCAGAAAACCGCAAGTCGCTTTTTTTGCCCCGGAGTACTCGATGTTACTCTTCTGGTCACGCGGCTCTCCGCTGCATCTACTAGTACTGCAATTAAAAAGCTGCCCTTGTAACCCAATGCAATCGCGTCGTTGTTCTGAGAGCGCTCATTTCCACACCGGCTTATCCACTTAACATCCATAATATCGCATTACTCACTACCATCGATGGTGCATGAAGCCAAAGCCTCTAACCGCTCAAAAATCAAGGCCTCTCTACCTTCATCCCCTTTGGATTGGCTTTGTACTGCGTACTCAAAATTAGTGTCACTTAAGAGCGGGGTTAACTCTTTCGATATATATTGCTGTAATTCAAGCGATGCCAATTGCACCTCACCCAAAAGCTCCTCCCTACCATCGACAAGATTGAGAATATCCTCGATGTCTCTACTACCGAGCGCATCGTTATTCCCTCGGCCTTTGTAGGCCTCTAATTTGGTAGCCAGAAAATAAACTGGGGTTACTAGCTTGATCGATAACTCGGTAGTGAGGTTATAGCATTCCGCGGTCTCCATGGCGCCTTGATACCAACGATTACCAAAACCTAGAACACCCTCATCATCGGGCATGAAATCCACCCGAAGATCACCCAGCTGCATTGCGCAGATAGGCGACTCCTCACCTGGAACGGGGCTAGGGATAGTGAAACCTCGCTCTTGAAGACTTTTCTGTAGCTTATGAAATTCAACATAACCCATTGCATGGACAATTAGGTCTACGTCATCGGTATGTCGCACTTGCTCTTTTGTATATTCATCTGTGAGCAACAATCCGGTGGTGCAGCCGCCGACAAATGTCATTTGCTGTCGAAACTCTTCCCCAAGTGCGTTAGCCACTTGCTCGAGCATCTTGATGTGAACTGGAAGTGCGCTCATCATGAAACCCCAAGGCTCTGCTTAAGCAAGTCAGCTGCAAGGGCCTTCTCACGAGGCTGCCCTAGACGCATAGCATCGACCAAAGCCAGCAAGGAATACATTTCAGGATCTCGCCTTATTGCATGCCCCACGGACTTGTATAATGGCTCTACAGCCTGCCCTTTTGTATTGCCTTTTGCGTCCGGCCAAATAGGCACAAACTCTCCAGCGCTCATCAGCTTGTCTTTCAATACTGGCGCGGCAAAAGCGGTGGCGATACCCCGAGTGATTTCTTTTGGCTTAGCAGGAAATACATATTTAAGGCCAAAGACAATAAATTCAAATAAGGCTCGAACATTAGCCCTGGGAACCCCTAGCTTTCGGTCTTTTTTCGCTAAACCAATATCGAGGCAGCGGTTTAACGCCAGATTGATTTGAGACTTGCTTATCCCGGTGTCGGCCTCAAGCTTCCTTGCGGTATATAGAGTGGAGATATATTCATTAACACCAAACCTTCTCTCTGGAAGCAGAAAATCATCAAGAGCGGACTGCTCCTCTTCAATAACCTCCCAGTCCTGCCAGCCAGAGGGCCAGGCATTGCTTTCGGAGCCGCCCTCAATTCGCTGTTCTTGTTTCCGTAGGGATACAAGCTTCAGCAACAATAATATATCTTGACTTTTCAAAGCGCATCACCCCTCTATGTCCCGCGTCCTAGGATTTAGGACTAGCGTATCTTAGTATACTCAAGCTTTCAACCAAGAACACTAAAAAAGAGGTCTGAATGGAGGGGTCAGGCTGTCTTGATAGGATTAAATGGGCTTGCTGCGAGCATACTCACGCATACCAGCATAATTGTTTAGTGTGTTGCTGGCGCAATCATGGTCACAGGGGCGCTTTTAGAAATGCCGAATGGCCCAAATAGGCTCGATTTAGATTAATCATGAGCGGATCAATCTACACCAGATACAGCTCAAGACCACACCAATATTCATACTCTTGCTCATCTCAGGGCATAACCTCAAATATTTGCCTCATCCCCCTTCCGCTTTTAGCCCCCTGATTATTCCACACTGTTCAACAGTACGATTATCTGCACAATGCCCTCTTAACCCTATTAGCTGGCTATGTAGATCTTGAAGTTCAGCGATTCTATCCTCCACTCGCTGGATATGCTGGTCAACGATCTGATTCACTTCATCACACGCTGAGTCAGGCTCTTGGGTGAGGGTCAATAGCTGCTTCACTTCCACCAAAGTAAGATCCAGGCTGCGGCAACGCTTAACGAGCATCAGCCGCTCTTCCGCTTGCTTGTCATACAACCGAAAGCTCCCCTCGCTGCGCGCAACAGAACTCAATAACCCCTCCCTTTCATAGTACCGGATGGTCTGCACTGAGCAGCCACTGCGTTTTGCCAGCTCACCAATTTTCATCTTTCATCAACCCGCCCCTTGACTCTATAGTTACTACAGAGTTTACACTTTCTATTAATGTGTAAACAAGAGCCGGTTATGACTGAAGACTCGAAGACTTGTGGTTGCAACGCCAGTCAAGGCGCGTCATTGCAACCTGAATCACAAGCAGAAAGTGATGCTCAGACTGAAATGAGCCACCTGAGCGTATTTGACGTTCCTAAGATGGATTGCCCATCCGAAGAGAACTTGATTCGTACGGCTTTTGCTAGCTTTGAAGCAACCGTCGTATTCGAATTCGACTTGCCCGGACGCAAGGTGCATATATATCACCCTGATATGGCGGATAAAGTGGAAAAAGCCATGACGTCTGTTGGCCTCGGCGCAACCTTGGTCTCATTCGAGTCAGTAGATCACAATGCGGTTCAGGCTGCCTTGGAAGCCACAACAATCAATGAAACGCGTGAATCTCAAGTATTAAAATGGCTGTTGGCCATTAACGCGGCCATGTTTGTACTTGAGCTCGGCGTGGGCATTGTGGCGCAATCGACAGGGCTTATCGCCGACTCACTGGATATGTTCGCCGATGCGGCGGTCTACGGCGTGTCGTTATATGCAGTGGGCAAGGCGGCCAAGCTTAAACTCAAAGCGGCTCACTTTTCGGGTTGGTTGCAGATTGCACTTGCTCTGGGTGTTCTATTGGAGGTTGTCAGACGCTTCCTATATGGAAGTGAACCGGTCTCGGTGCTCATGATGAGCTTTGGCGCCGTGGCCTTGATAGCGAATATTACCTGTCTCTTGTTGATCTTCAAATCGCGAAACCAAGGCTCCCATATGAAAGCGAGCTGGATATTTTCTGCCAATGACGTGTTGGCCAATGCGGGCGTGATAACAGCGGGAATTCTAGTAGCGGTGACAGGGTCTCAAATGCCAGATTTGGTCATCGGCCTATTAATAGCAGGCCTGGTTATGTGGGGGGCGGTTCGCATCTTGCGACTGAAATAAACGCGATATGGTCAATACAATCCGACAACTAGTCACCATTAAGCCATTGACGCTACTGCTCATCAGTGGCGTGCTCTGCGCATGTGTTAGCAACAATCGGCCAAACAATATTACTTCTATTGGTATCGAGGACTTAACCCAAAAAAAGGCAGTGAATGCCATTATTTTTGACAATATAAGCCCCGCAGCACAGGAAAAAACAAAAAGTTTCGATCAGGCGGCCAAAGATATAACCAATGCTTTAAAGGAAGTAGCCAAGGGCAATAAAATACGCCTAAATAACACGGCCACATATGCTGGGGATTGGCTCGATCTTGCCGATCTGCATTTCAATGACGCAGACTATAACTGGACCCTAAGGTTTTGGGACTCAAACCTACCTAAGTTAGGCTTTCAAAACTTTTCAACAGACATAGATTCCTCCATCGAGGTGCATTTCCGTTATTGCAAGGAACGAACGATACAATTTGCGAATATTTCGGAATCTCAATTATCGAAAGATCGCGAATATTGGCTAAAACATTTTTACCCTGCAGCGATACACAGCCTGTATTTATTGATGAAAGGCAATATAGAACTAGCACCCATTCAAGTAAAAGCTTATGGCGGCAGGTTGGTTAGCGGCACAAAACTTGGTGAGAGTGAACACTTCATCTTTGTGTTAAATGGCGAGACAGAAATATTTATTGTTCCCAGGTTAAATGTGAATTCTTGACATCCTATTATGTATTTTTTAATCGAAATCTAGTGGCAGCCCTGATGGTAAAACCCACCCTAATATATTTGATGCTCGTATTGACGGTTTTTCAGTCGAGCATCGCTATGGCCGATGTAGACCAGATAACACAGTCAGGCTCGGATAATTTTTCAATTAATAATATTCTAATTGGGCTCGGCGAGATTGATCCGCCTGAAACAAATATTGATCCGCTTGAAGAGGAGCACGATTGCAGTCACTGCAGCCTTTGCCATGGACATGGTTGTCCCGTGATTTTAGTTAAAACGTTGAGTTTTACGTTTCAAAAAGCACGAACAAATGTCCCTGATTATCGTAAACGCATCTCCTCTGAAGTGCCTAGTCCTCTCCAACGCCCTCCTATCTTACGATCTTAATTAAACAAACTATTCACTCCGCTAACGCGGAATAGATTGACTTAATCAGGATCATTTTATGCGATTTAACACACTTAATCGGTGTCGGGCGATTTGCCTGTCAGCTATAGTTTTGGTCGTCGGTATATCCGCTTCTCATAGCTATGCAAGTGCTGAACCTACTCTTACACTAAAAGACGCCGTTGCCCAGACTCTAGAACGTAACCCGCAGCTATATCAGTACACCTTCGCTACTGAAATGTTTGAAGCTCGAAAGCAAATACACTCTTTACGCCCTGCAATAGAACTCGAACTCGAAATGGAAAATTTTGCGGGGACCGGCGATACCCAAGGGTTTGATGGCGCTGAAACCACGCTACTACTCTCATCAGTTATTGAGATGGGGGGCAAGCGCAAGGCGCGTATGTCCCTAGTGGATGCTCGAATCAATAAAAACCACTGGGAACAGCAAGCGGCCACTTTGGATGTCTTGGGTCAACTGGCCCAATTATTTATTGAAGGCCTAGCGACGCAAGCAAATATCGACCTTGCTAACAACTCATTGAATCTGTCGCGATCATTATTCCGGGCCGTACAAACACGAGCAAAGCGAGGGGCTACGTCTGAAGCTGAAGTCATGCGTGCACAAGCAGCCGTCACACGGGCAGAACTTCAACTAGCGGCGTTAACCGCTAGGCTGAAACGACAAAAAGTACTAATGGTACGCTTTTGGGGAGACACATTACCCACATTTAATCGCCTTAATGCAAACTTATTCGAATTTGGTAAAAACGAGAGTTTCGATCAGCTTTATGCGCGCATTAAAACATCGCCTTCTCTTCAGGTATTTGCGAGTGATGCACGAATAAAAGATGCGGAAGTCACGTTAGCTCGCGCAAGTGGTCGCAGCGATATTACCTGGCGTGCAGGTGTTAGGCGCTTTGAAGATACCGGTGATTCTGCGTTAACCGCTGGCCTGTCAATGCCGCTGTTTGCATCCAAGCGAAACCGAGGTGAAGTTAAAGCCGCACTCGCTGAACGCAACGCCATCCAGTATGCCAGGCAAGACTCTCTCCTGCGTTTGCATGCAAAACTCTTCGAAGCTTGGTCTCTACGAAACCAAAACATGGACGCTGTGATGAAGATGGAAGACACGGCCATCCCCGCTTTGGAAAAGGCATTTCAATTAACAAAAAAAGCGTATGAAAACGGACGATATCGATATCAAGATCTTGTCGCCGCACAGGAAGAGTTGCTCGCTGCAAAACAAGCCCTTATCGATGCCGCCACGAATGTGCAGATAAGCCAGGTTCTAATCGAACAGTTGACCGGTGCATCGCTCTCTCAATAAACCGTTTTTAACAATTTGAGTGATCCATCGATACGTGGATCAAATAGGAAAAACAATGAATAAATACTTACTCTCACTATTTTTATTGCTTGGCGTTTTAGCGCCGATTCAATCCACCTTGGCAGATGACGACGATGATGAAGAATATGAAGAAATTAGTCGAATTAACGACGAGTTATCTACCAAGGTAGGTATTGTTACCGCAAAAGCAACGGCAGGGACAATCAGTCAAACCGTTACCGTCTATGGGAGCGTGACACAAGCGCCTGAGAACAGTCACGAAATTTATGCGCGTTTCCCCGGCATTATCAAATCAGTCAATGTTGCAATCGGCGATACCGTTAAAAAAGGTGATCGCATCGCGACCATTGAGTCAAATGAAAGCTTAAAAAGCTATCCAATACACGCTCCGGCATCCGGGGTTATTGTGCAACGCCACGCGAACCCAGGTGAACCGACACAACAACGGCGGTTATTGACGATTACCAACTTGGATACGGTGTGGATAGAGTTCCGTATTTACCCGGAAAAGCAAGCAAAAGTGAGCGCGGGACAGCCTGTTTCTATCACCATCAACGATAAGACTATTCGTTCCGATGTAGCCCACCTAATACCGGCTGAAGATAAACCATACGTACTTGCGCGCGTCAAGCTTGATAACGATGAATTAAGGCTTTCTTTAGGTCTGCTTGCCAAAGGGAAAATACATACCAATGAATTTGACGTGTCTTTGGTGGTGACGAAAGACGCCGTACAAGAATTGGGGGAACGATTAGGCGTGTTTGTTAAAGAAGGTGAAGCTTATGAGTTTGCGCCTCTGGTACTAGGGAAATCCGACGACAATTTCATTGAGGTTGTTTCAGGGCTGGAACATGGGGCCGAATATGTTTCTGAAAATAGCTACTTAATCAAAGCGGATATTTTGAAATCCGAAGCTGAAGACGACGACTAGGGGTGCATTATGATTGAATCAATTTTGCGCCTCGCGATAGAGAGGCGTTTTCTATTTTTAAGTTTTATTTTGGTGATTGTTGGTATTGGCGTGTGGAGTTATCAAAAACTCCCCATTGATGCAGTACCGGATATCACCAATGTACAGGTACAAATTAATACCTCGGCACCAGGCTATTCGCCTCTGGAGGCGGAACAACGGATCACCTATCCCGTTGAGACGGCTCTTGCCGGCTTGCCCAAGCTTTCGCACACGCGTTCTTTATCTCGCTATGGCTTATCTCAAGTCACGGTGGTATTTGAAGAAGGCACCGATATCTATTTCGCTAGAAACCTGATTAATGCGCGCCTTGGTGCGATTAAAAGTGTGTTGCCTGCCGGGCTGGAGCCAGAGATGGGCCCCATATCGACCGGTCTTGGCGAGATATTTATGTATACGGTTCAAGCAGATCCATCTGCGCGCATGAGTAATGGCGAGCCGTATACGGCCACTGCGTTACGAGAGATTCAGGACTGGATTATTAAACCTCAGCTCGCCCAAGTAAAAGGCGTAATTGAAGTTAATAGTATTGGTGGCTACAACAAGCAATACCATGTGATGCCAACCCCGGAAAAGCTTTTATACCATCAGGTCAGTCTCGAAGATGTTGCTGATGCACTTCGCGCAAATAACGATAACCGAGGTGCCGGATACATCGAAGCCAATGGCCAACAATTATTGGTGCGTTCTCAAGGTCAATTAGCCACGATTGAAGAGATTCGTCAGGTCATCATCAAGCAAAATGATGGCGTGCCCGTGAAAATAGATGATGTTGCAGAAGTTGCGATAGGAAAGGAGCTCCGTACCGGCGCCGCAACGCGAAATGGTGTGGAGACAGTACTGGGAACCGCCATGATGTTGATTGGCGAAAACTCACGTACAGTGGCACGAGATGTCGCGCTTAAACTGACGGATATACAAGCCTCACTGCCAGAAGGCGTTATTGCGGAAGCGGTATACGATCGCACAAGCCTGGTTGATAAAGCCGTTAAGACAGTAAGCAAAAATTTATTAGAAGGCGCGCTACTCGTTATTGTTGTGTTATTTGTATTGCTGGGGAATATACGTGCTTCACTTATCACCGCTGCAGTCATTCCTTTGGCGATGCTGATGACGATAACCGGCATGGTAAAAACGGGCGTGTCAGCCAATTTAATGAGCTTGGGGGCTCTCGATTTTGGTTTGATTGTCGATGGCGCTGTAATTATCGTTGAAAATTGTATTCGACGCTTGGCTGAAGCACAGCATCAGAGTGGACGGCAAGACCTTCGTGAACGATTGAATACGGTATTTGAAGCTACATCCGAAGTGATACGCCCAAGCCTGTTCGGTGTCGCCATCATTACCATCGTCTACATCCCGATATTTAGCTTGACTGGCGTTGAAGGAAAAATGTTCCACCCGATGGCTGCGACCGTCGTGATGGCGCTAATTTCTGCCATGATATTGTCGTTAACGCTGGTTCCTGCAGCCGTCGCGGTGATTATGAATGGAAAAATTAGTGAAAAAGAAAGCCTCGTCATCAGCGCAGCCAAATCTGTTTATCGTCCGTTACTGCTTGCCACACTCAAGTTTCGCTGGGTGGTCGTATCAGGTGCAGCTCTTCTTGTGGCGTTCAGCATTTGGCTGGCGACCACTCTAGGATCAGAATTTGTGCCGCAGTTAAACGAAGGTGACATTGCTCTTCAAGCGCTACGCATACCCGGTACAGGCTTGGAACAATCTGTCGAAATGCAGGAGGTTCTGGAACAGCGCATTAAAGCGTTTCCGGAGGTCGATAAAGTCTTTGCTCGAATAGGCACACCAGAAGTAGCCACTGATCCTATGCCGCCAAGTATTGCTGATATTTTTGTGATTCTAAAACCCAGGAATGTATGGGCAGAACCATCAAAAACAAAGAATGAATTACTTGAAGAAATAGAAGAAGCACTGTGGCAACTACCCGGCAATAATTATGAATTCACTCAACCCATACAAATGCGTTTTAACGAACTCATTTCGGGTGTGCGAGCAGATCTGGGAATAAAAATATTTGGTGATGACCTGGACCAACTGACCCTTACCGCAAAAGACATCCTACAGGTTGTAAGCAAGATTGAAGGCGCTGCCGATGTCCGAATGGAGCAAGTGGAGGGGTTGCCATCCTTGTCAGTGAGTCCCAAACGAGAAACACTCGGTCGCTATGGTTTGAATGTGATTCAACTACAGGATTGGATTGCTGCAGCAATAGGCGGCGAATCAGCGGGTGTTTTATACGAAGGAGATCGTCGCTTCGAGCTGATCGTGCGCCTTCCCGAGCTGCTCAGACGGGATATCGAAGGACTTAAATCCTTACCTGTTCCTCTTCCCAACGGCGACTATGTCCCTCTGGAAGAAGTGGCGACTCTCAGTATTGCGCCTTCTCCGGCACAAATTAGTCGAGAAAATGGGAAACGACGTGTTGTAGTAACCGCAAACGTGCGCGGGCGAGACCTGGGAAGTTTTGTTAGTGAGGTAAAAAAGGAAATTCACGAACAGGCCGATATCCCTCCAGGCTACTGGTTAGATTACGGCGGCACCTTTGAACAGTTGGAATCGGCCAGTCAGCGACTATCCCTTGTGGTGCCACTCACTCTGATAGTGATTTTGGGTTTGCTGGTCATGGCCTTTGCTTCACTCAAAGATGCATTGATTATTTTCAGTGGTGTGCCACTCGCGCTCACTGGTGGCGTGTTATCACTGTATTTACGTGATATGCCGTTATCGATCTCCGCTGGCATCGGGTTCATCGCTTTATCAGGGGTAGCCGTTCTGAATGGTCTGGTGATGCTCGCTTTCATACGTCAACTTTGGCATGAGACGGGAGAATTGACCCAGTCCATCGTAGACGGAGCCATGATCCGACTACGGCCAGTGTTAATGACGGCACTTGTCGCAAGTTTGGGGTTTGTGCCGATGGCACTGAATACCGGTACCGGTGCCGAGGTCCAACGCCCACTTGCGACTGTTGTGATTGGAGGAATTATCTCCTCAACTATCTTAACCTTGCTCGTACTTCCAGTGTTGTATCAGTGGGTACATCGAAAAGATGTTAAGCAAGGCTAGCAGAAATACCCCCCCTCTTCAGCCGTGGAGGGGCATCTATAAGCGGGGGGTTGACTCTATACTAGCTATAGACTTTATAATCGAGATTAATTCTCATTCCACTTATAAACCCCTGAGGTTATATCGTGTTTTTTCCTTGGTTTAATGGCTCTAAAGTTCACACAGCAATGTTGGTATTGATATCAATACTCTCGGTCAATTGTATTGCCAATACACAAATACCAGACTACAGGCAGATGGCTCAGTTGGCCGAATATATAGGCGTGGACTATCCAGAAGCAATCGATAGTGGTGAGATTATCAATAATGCGGAGTATCAGGAAATGCTGGAGTTTTCCGGCATCTTGATAACACAGGCAAAGGCATCAAAGGTAAGTGCGCTCGTTTCCAAGGCAGAAATATTGGAAGCGTCCATCAAGGAAAAGAAAGCATCTTCAGTAATTCAACAATTGTGTAACGAGCTACGTTCTGAACTATTGGAGCAAATGCCTCAAGCGACACTGCCTCGGCAACTGTTGCCAGAGCCTGAAACCCAATCTCTATTTCAGCAACAATGCTCAACCTGTCACGGCCGCCAAGGCAAAGGTGATGGCCCCACTAGTATTGGGCTAGAACCACCGCCCGCAGATTTTACCGACAGAACGCGCGCGATGAATCGTTCCATTCTCGGGTTATACGATGCGACATCCAATGGCATCGATGAAACAGCCATGGTTGCTTACGACCAACTGAGCGAAGAGCAGCGTTGGTCGCTGGCTTTTTATGCGGGAAGTTTGGCTTTTGAAGAGGTTAAGGTCGAGTTTGCGAAATCACCAAATGTTACCTTGGAGGAATTGATCAATAATAGCCCCACGCAATTAGCTAATGGGGATATAGACGAGCTTGAAAAAGTTGTACAACTTCGCGCGTCACCCAGCAGGCTTTTTTCTCACTCCCCTTCTCCCCTAGGTATAGCTCGAAGCAAGTTGTTAGAGGCTCGCTCTGCTTACAAAAATGGTCAATTGGAAAAGGCAAATCACTTTGCTGTGAGCGCCTACTTAGATGGGTTTGAGTTGGTAGAAAGCAGTCTCGATACTCGAGACTCGAACCTGAGAAAGCAAATTGAAGCCAATATGATGGCATTAAGGAAGCAGTTTAAAAACGCGGAGAACCGGGAGCAGCTAGAAGCAAGCTTGGATGCCACCCTGGCACAACTCGAGAGTGCCGAACAGATTTTGTCTTCGGAAGGATTATCTAACGCAACCTTATTTAGTGCCAGTTTAATCATCCTACTGCGTGAAGGGCTAGAAGCGCTTCTGGTTACACTTGCTTTAGCAATGGTGTTGATACGCTCTGGTCGAGCCGACGTCCTCCGGTATGTCCACGCGGGATGGATCACAGCGCTCGTAGCTGGCGGATTAACCTGGTGGGCTGCACGCGAGCTAATCAGCATCAGTGGTGCCAGCCGTGAGGTAATGGAAGGCGTGGCCGCCCTGACTGCCGCTGCAGTATTATTTTACGTGGGCGTTTGGATGCACAGTAAAAGTCATGCAGCACAATGGAAAGCTTATATCCAAAAACAGGTCTCTCAGCGATTAAAGTCTGGCACACTTTGGGGGATCGCCCTATTAGCATTTATCGCGGTCTACCGAGAGGTCTTTGAAACGGTGTTGTTTTACGAAGCCCTTTTAACACAATCGCTACCTTCTCAAACGCCCACAATTATCAGTGGATTCTTAGCAGGAGCACTTAGTTTAGCGGTGGTAGCGTGGCTAACAATCCGTTACTCAGTTAGACTTCCGATTGGTCGATTCTTCTCCGTGACCACCTATCTATTGGTTGGACTGTCATTTGTGTTGATCGGGAAAGGTATTATCGCATTACAGGAAGCGGCAATCATCGGAATCTCTCCCCTGCCTATGAATTTCGAACTTGACTGGATAGGACTGAAATCAACTTGGCAAAGCGTCCTTGCCCAAGCCTTGGTCATTGCAGTATTTGTTGCTTATACAATCCGCTCCAGACTTTCCAGAATCCAGGTCATGTAATGAAAAATATTCCCAGCCGATTAAGCGGGCTAGGTAAAGATGTATTGGCTAGGCGTGATCATTGCGGGAACCCTTGTGGCGCTGACGGGGTCTCAAATACCGGACTTGATCATCGATGTCATCATTGAGTTTATTATTTAAAACGGCGCTCGACGCATACTTTTGCTAAGATGATCGAGTGATAGCCCATTAAATAGAATCGCATAACGAATGAATTAGAATTGTATAATGAGCAAACGTTTCCTGACATATTTTATCCTTGCACTGGTGGTGTTCCAATCCGCCGCAGGGGTTGCCGATGCCCATCAGTCGCATCAGTCAGGCACGGAGCACCTCACTTTTGACGACCATCAACATTCGCACGAAGATGTCGAGGTTGATCATAAATTAGTTGACGGAGCAGAAGGTCAAGAAAGGGACTGCCATCACTGCTGCCATTGTCATGGCCATTTTACCCCAGCGGTTTTAGTTAAACCCTCCGGATTCGCCTTAAGAAAATCGTCCGCATCCAAATCGGATTATAGCGAAAACTTCCCTTCTAAAGTCATTAACCCGCTCTTACGCCCTCCGATCGCACACACCTAATTCAAGCCCTTATTTTAATTTCGCGAAAGCGGAAAAATTAGACTTAATTTAGGATCAAGTTATGCGATTTATTACACTTATCGGGTGTAGAAAAGTCTGTGTGATTGTGTTTATTCTGGCTGGCGGCTTACTACCACCAGTTGGATACGCAAGCACTGACACCCCACTCACACTAAAAGACGCGATCACTCAGACCCTCGCGCAAAACCCACAGTTATATCAATACCGGTTTGTAAATGACGCTTTAAATGCTCAAAAGCAAACGGGTGCACTACGCCCCGCAATGGAGCTCGAGTTAGAGGTGGAAAACTTTGCGGGTTCAGGCTCATTTAAAGGACTCGATGGTCCCGAAGCCACACTTTCACTCTCTTCCGTTATTGAAATGGGTGGAAAAAGAAAAGCACGCATGTCTTTGGTGGATGCTCGAATTCACCAAGCGGAATGGGAACAGCAAGCCACTACATTGGATGTGCTCGGTGAACTGACGGCGAGCTACATCGAGAGTTTGGCAACCCAAGCCAACATTCAACTAGCGGAAGAATCTTTGGCACTATCTCAATCATTACTAAAAACTGTCAAAACGCGTTCCAACAAAGGGGCAACGCCCGAAGCTGAAGTCATGCGCGCTCAAGCGGCAGTTGCACGCGCTGAGATCCGCCTCGCTGCCTTAGTGGAGCGGTTGGAGCGTCAAAAGGTGCGGCTTGCGCGTTTTTGGGGAGATACCACTCCGGCCTTTAGCTATCTGGAGGGAAGCCTATTTGTATTTGGCGCAAGCCAAGGGTTCAACCAGCTGTATGCGCGAGTGAAGACATCGCCCACTATTCAGGTGTTTGCGAGTGAGGCGCGAATCAAAGATGCAGAAGTGACGCTGGCACGCGCCGGTGGACGCAGTGATCTGACCTGGCGTGCGGGTATCAGACGCTTTGAGGAAACTGGCGATTCGGCATTCACCGCAGGGCTCTCCATTCCGTTATTTTCAAAAAAACGAAACACCGGCGAAGTGAAGGCTGCCCTAGCAAACCGCAATGCCGTGGATTATGCCCAGCAGGATCTACTTTTGCGTTTGCATTCGCAGCTTTTTGAAGCGTATTCGCTCCGACAGCAGAGTATCGCGGCCGTGAATAAAACCGAAAATGAGATCATTCCAGCGCTCGAAAACGCGCTCAAACTCACACGTAAAGCTTATGAAAATGGGCGCTATCGATACCTGGATTTGATTGCTGCCCAGGAAGAATTACTTGCAACCAAACAAGCACATATCGATGCGGCATCGACAGCACTCATCAGTCAAGCACTGATAGAAAATCTGTCCAGTGAATCCCTTAATCAATAATTCAATCCATTTTATTTAGGTTTGATTACTATCAGACCATAGGAATTTATGACCATGAAAAAATCAATTCTCACAGTAATCACGACATTAACCGTTATTTTAAGCAGCTTTGTTTTAAGTACGTATGTTCACGCAGCTGAAAAGCAAAACCACGATCATCAACATGAAGCAAGTGGAGATCATAAAAAACACCACGCTGAAGGCGACCACGAGGAACATAAGAACCACGTCGATCACAAAAAGAGTCCCACCAAAGATGATCACGATGAAGATCATGACCACAACGATCACGCCGATGACCATGCGAATAAAAAAACAAAGGAGAATAAATAATGAAAGGCTTAACTACCTTGTTTTCTTATTTAAAACCCAAAAGCAAAACACCTTTTTTAGGCGTACTGTTTGCTTCGGCATTTCTGTTAAGTGCACTTGCATTAAACGCTTGGTCGGAGGGTGACCACAAACATGAGCATGAAGACCACGTTGATCACGATGACGACGGACACGATCATAATGAACATGATCACGGGAATGACGGAGAAGATGAGCACGGACACGGCGATGAAAATAGCAGCCGCATCGATAGCGACATGGCGCAACAAGTGGGCATCGTTACCGCAAACGCCGGCTCACAAGAGCTCCACCAAACCATCACTGTTTACGGTAATTTGATCTCGGGGCCAGAACAGCTAAGCCATGTACGTGCACGCTTTGAAGGTCTCGTTAAGTCTGTTCAAGTTACTATCGGCGATACTGTAAAAACCGGTGACGTATTGGCAGAAATTGAATCCAATGAAAGCCTTAAAATCTACAAAATACGCTCACCTATTTCTGGTCGTGTTGTTCAGCGACACGCCAACAGTGGTGAAGTGACTCAGGATCAGATTCTATTTTCTATCGCCAACTTTGACACTGTGTGGGCAGAGCTGCGTGTTTACCCTGCGCAACAATCCTCGGTCGCAGAAGGTCAGTCCGTGCATGTTTTGACAACCAACGGACGCGTTGAGTCTAGGGTAAAACATGTTGTGCCGTCGATGGACTCCCCTTATCAATTGGCGCGGGTCAAGCTGGACAACACCAAGCAGACCTTATCTCCGGGCTTGATAGTGGAAGCCCAATTAGAGATTGGTCGCTTTCCCGTATCTCTTGCCGTTGCGAAAGATGCCGTCCAAAACCTGGGCGGACGCCAGGGCGTATTTGTTAAGTACGGCGACGAATACACCTTTACCCCTCTTGTGTTAGGTCGTGGAGACGATCACTTTTATGAAGTCATCGATGGCCTTGAGAGTAGCGCTGAGTATGTCAGTCAGAACAGCTATTTAATTAAAGCCGATATCGAAAAATCCGAAGCTGAACACGACCACTAAAGGGGCGCACCATGATTGAATCTATCTTGCGCCTAGCCATTGAAAGGCGCTTACTATTTTTATGTTCGATTTTGTTGATAGTCGGTGTGGGCGTATGGAGTTATCAAAAACTCCCAATTGATGCGGTACCCGATATCACTAATGTTCAGGTACAAATCAATACCGCTGCTCCGGGTTACTCACCATTAGAATCGGAACAACGCATTACTTATCCAGTGGAAACCGCCTTGGCTGGTTTGCCCAATCTTTCCTACACGCGATCACTGTCACGTTATGGTTTGTCACAAGTTACGGTGGTGTTTGAAGAAGGCACGGATATCTATTTTGCCCGCAACCTAATTAACGCTCGACTGGGTGCGATCAAAAGTGTCTTACCGCCTGGGTTGGAACCTGAGATGGGCCCCATATCCACCGGTTTGGGTGAAATCTTTATGTACACCGTGCAAGCCAAACCTGATGCCCGCATGGCCAATGGCGAACTTTACACCTCAACCGCATTGCGAGAAATTCAGGACTGGATTATCAAACCTCAGCTCGCCCAGGTGAAAGGCGTCATTGAAGTTAACAGTATTGGCGGCTACAACAAGCAATACCACGTGATGCCTGATCCCACCAAATTGCTGCTCTATAAAGTCAGCGTTGAAGAGCTTGTGCAAGCCTTGCAAGCCAACAACGATAACCGGGGCGCGGGCTATATCGAACGCAATGGCCAACAGCTGTTGGTCCGTTCGCCTGGTCAGCTCGCAACAAGTGAAGATATCGGCAATGTCATCATTACTGAACATGACAGTGTGCCGATTAAAATCAAGGACGTCGCTGAGATAGCAATTGGTAAAGAATTGCGAACAGGCGCGGCGACACGCGATGGTGCGGAAACCGTGCTAGGTACCGCCATGATGCTTATCGGTGCCAACTCCCGTACGGTTGCTCAGGATGTAGCGAGTAAACTCGATGCTATACAAGCTTCGTTACCAGAGGGTGTAGTGGCAGAAGCCGTCTACGATCGCACCGCGTTGGTTGATAAGGCCATTGCCACTGTGTCCAAAAACCTGATGGAGGGCGCGCTTCTAGTCGTCGTGGTGCTGTTTCTCTTGCTAGGAAATATGCGGGCTGCATTAATTACTGCAGCGGTAATTCCGTTAGCCATGTTGATGACCATCACTGGCATGGTGAAAACCGGCGTGTCGGCCAATCTTATGAGTTTGGGAGCCCTCGATTTCGGATTGATTGTTGATGGTGCGGTGATCATTGTTGAAAACTGTGTTCGCCGCTTGGCCGAAGCTCAGCATGCGAATGGCAGACTGCAAGACTTACGCGAGCGCCTAAACACGGTCTTCGAAGCAACATCGGAGGTGATTCGCCCCAGCTTATTTGGCGTGGCCATTATTACCATCGTTTACATCCCGATATTCAGCCTAACCGGTGTTGAAGGTAAAATGTTCCACCCAATGGCAGCAACGGTAGTGATGGCCTTGCTGTCAGCCATGGTGCTTTCGTTAACGGTGGTACCAGCGGCGGTTGCCGTGTTTATGAATGGCAAAATCAGTGAAAAAGAAAGCATCGTTATCAGCAAAGCAAAATCCGCCTACAAACCGCTGCTTAACCTCGCCCTGAAATTTCGCTGGGCGGTGGTGAGCTTTGCCTCAGTACTCGTTGTGTTTTGTTTATGGTTAGCTTCCACTTTAGGCTCCGAATTTATTCCACAATTAAATGAGGGGGACATCGCACTGCATGCCATGCGTATTCCAGGTACTGGTCTTGAGCAAGCCGTGGAAATGCAGGAAATCCTCGAACAGAGAATCAAATCCTTTCCTGAAGTGGATAAGGTATTTGCACGTATCGGTACTGCCGAGGTAGCTACAGACCCAATGCCACCGAACGTTGCCGATAATTTTGTGACATTGAAGCCACGAAGTGAATGGCCAAATCCAGCGAAAACAAAAGCCGAACTCGTTGAGGAAATGGAGCGTTCTGTGGAGGAGCTACCGGGAAACAACTACGAGTTCACCCAGCCTATTCAAATGCGCTTTAACGAATTGATTTCGGGCGTGCGGGCGGATCTGGGCATCAAGGTTTTTGGTGACGACTTGGACCAACTCGTCATAACGGCCAACGACATCCTAGGCATCGTTAACGCAATTGAAGGCGCGGCCGATGCTCGGGTTGAACAAGTGACTGGGTTACCTACGCTTTCCGTGATACCGAATCGCACTGCCTTGGGCCGATATGGATTAAATGTTGCCGAACTTCAGGATTGGGTGTCCGCTGCCATTGGTGGTGAATCCGCCGGCATTATCTACGAGGGTGATCGACGTTTTGAATTGGTGGTTCGCTTACCTGAAACGACGCGTCGCGATATCGACCGTTTAAAGTTTCTACCTGTACCACTCCCCAACGGTGATTACGTGCCACTCGAAGAAGTCGCAACCTTGGATATTTCACCGGCGCCTGCGCAAATCAGCCGCGAGAATGGCAAGCGCCGTGTCGTGGTCACCGCCAATGTGCGCGGCCGGGATTTAGGGAGTTTCGTGAAAGAAGTACAAGCCAACATCCGCGAGCAAGCGGATATCCCACCGGGCTATTGGTTAGATTATGGCGGCACCTTTGAACAACTGGAGTCTGCTAGCCAACGCTTGTCTATCGTAGTACCACTTACCCTGTTGGTGATACTGGGTATTCTCGTTATGGCCTTCGCCTCACTTAAAGATGCATTGATTATTTTTAGTGGCGTACCGCTAGCATTAACCGGTGGCGTCTTGTCACTTTATCTCCGAGATATGCCTTTATCGATCTCTGCGGGTATTGGCTTTATTGCGCTCTCAGGCGTCGCCGTACTTAATGGCTTGGTTATGCTCGCGTTTATTCGCGACCTCTGGCATGAAAAAGGCGACTTAATCTTGGCTGTTACCGAAGGCGCAATGATTCGTTTACGGCCCGTCTTAATGACGGCGTTGGTAGCGAGTTTGGGTTTTGTGCCGATGGCACTTAATACCGGAACTGGCGCGGAAGTTCAGCGCCCCCTTGCCACGGTGGTGATCGGCGGCATTATTTCATCCACACTCTTAACGCTGCTCGTTTTACCGGTGCTGTATCACTGGCTTCATAAAAACGAAAAAGTGAATCAATAACAATGGAGGAGCCCCTTCTGTGTGAGGGGCCAAACTTATGCAAAATACCAGTATCGTTTTTTTGGGCATTTACTTTATTTGCTTCTTTGGGTTCGCCGTTGTATTCAGAAATTTTATTGTTGCAAAAAGAACGGGCGTTAACGCCTTTAAACTTAATCAAAAGGCAGGAGCCGAATCGATTACGGGGTGGTACTTTAAATTTCTACCTCTTGTTTCCATTCTGGTTTTTATTCTCTATAGCTTTCTGCCAAACCTATATCAATCTATCGGGCCGATTGACCTGATGAACCATGCCGCTATTCAGTGGATGGGAATGGGAATAATGGTTGTTTCGCTAGTTTGGGTACTGGCGGCACAATCTCAAATGGGCGCGTCATGGAGAATCGGAATTGATCATGACGCAAAGACAGCGTTTGTCCAAAAAGGTTTATTTAAATATTCACGAAACCCTATTTTTGTCGGGGTGATTTTCATTTCTTTCGGTTTTTTTCTGTTACTCCCCAATCCAATTACGCTAACAATACTTGCCCTTGATATCGCGTTAATTCAAATACAAGTCGCCATGGAAGAAGAGTATTTAACAAAGCAACACGGGGATTCATATAGTGAGTATTGCCAACATGTTCGTCGCTGGCTATAGGTGAAATACCATGCACAATCATGCGCACCACAACTACGAACAACACAATGAAAGTACATCCAGAATAGCCTGGGCATTTTTCCTGAATGTCAGCTTTACGATCATCGAATTTATTGGGGGATGGCTGACCAACAGCACCGCAATCATGGCTGATGCGGTTCATGACCTAGGGGATAGCTTATCGATTGGTCTCGCTTGGATACTGGGAAAACTGAGCAATAGAGAGTCCACCTCAAAGTTTAGCTACGGCTATCGCAGGTTTTCCTTACTGGGCGCACTGATTAATGGAATCGTATTAATTATCGGTTCAATTTGGGTTTTGTCTGAAGCAATCCCCAAACTTTTTAATCCCGAAATGCCTGTTGTTGAAGGTATGTTCGGCTTAGCTATCCTAGGGGTTACAGTCAACGGTTACGCAGCATTTAAACTATCCAAAGGTAAGTCACTTAATGAGCAGATGTTGAATTGGCACCTACTGGAAGATGTTCTAGGCTGGGTAGCGGTACTGGTAGTCTCAATCATTTTGATGTTTATCGAGTGGCCCATACTCGATCCTATTCTTTCCATTGCTTTTACGATTTTTATATTTATCAACGTTCTTCGTAATTTATGGGCCACAACTAAACTCTTTCTTCAGGCGACGCCAAATGATGATACGGCCAATACTATTCGTGAATCACTACTGAGTTTTGCGGAAGTCAAAGAGATTCACCATCTACATTTTTGGTCGCTTGACGGGGAACACCATGTCATGACCGCGCATTTAGAATTGAGTAAGCTAATCGAACCAACCCGTCAAATCCAATTAAAAACCGAGATTGCTGACCGCCTATCGGGATTTGGGTTAGAGCACACAACCATCGAGCTGGAGTTCCCCAATGAACCCTGCAGAGACCAATAAATTATGACCAGAACAATCAGCCGCCTTGCTAAAGAGCTGGGTGTTAATATTGAGACCATTCGCTTTTACGAGCGCAAAGGCTTAATCCAGCAACCACCAAAGCCAACAACCGGTTACCGCCACTACCCGAGTGAGACGGTCAATCGAATCCATTTTATTAAGCGTGCGCAGGAGCTAGGGTTTACCCTTGATGAAATCGTGCACTTGCTTAGCCTGGAAGACTCGCCCTGCAGCGAGGTCCAAACACTTGCAAACAATAAGCTTGAAAAAGTGCGATCCAAAATCCTCGATTTACGACGCCTTGAAAATGCACTTGAAGTACTTCTTTCTCAATGTCATGAGAATGACGACAAAAGTCATTGCCCCATCATCGATTCATTACAGCCTCCGCCTTAACCTTGACTCCGTACATAGGTACGGAGCATACACTTAGGGTATCTCAGACTGAATAGGGGCAAAGCGGTGCTCAAGAACAAATCACTTTGGTCAATACTGGCGGGGCTTGGCGCCGCTATCGGCGCTAGCCTATGTTGTGCTGGACCACTGATATTATTGTCACTTGGTGTGAGTGGCGCTTGGATCGCCAACTTGGCTAGCCTAGAGCCATACCGCCCCCTATTTGTCGCCATCGTCATTGTGTTATTTGGCTGGGCTGGCTGGCGATTATTCAAAACAGACTCAACAGGGAGCGGTGATTGTAAACCTGGGGAAGCATGCGCGATTCCTGAAACACAGAGAAATCGCAAGATCCTGTTTGTCGTATCACTAATTGCCGCTATTGGTTTTGTGGCAAGCCCATACTGGATTCCACTATTTGTATAGAAAGGTACCCACATGAAAAAGTTAAGCGTTTTTTTATTAAGCTTGTTTTCGATCGGCAGCGTATTTGCAGAAGAACAGCTAGTTGAACTGAGCCTTCCCTCCATGAATTGCTCGATATGCCCGATTACGGTGAAAAAAGCATTGGAAAAAGTTGAAGGCGTGCATTTTGTCGAGGTCACTTATAAAACCAAGCTTGCGACAGTGAAGTTCGAAAACACGCTCACCTCTATTGATGAGTTAATCTCGGCAACCACCAATGCGGGCTTTCCATCTACTCTAAAGTCGGAAGCGTCTAATGACTAAGCCACTTTTAGCAGACTCAGAGATCACATGCCCAGAGTGCAGTTTTAAGAAAGTGGAAACAATGCCAACAGATGCTTGCCAGTGGTTTTATGAGTGTGAGTCGTGCCACGCGGTGTTAAGTCCTAAGCCAGGAGATTGCTGCGTGTACTGCTCGTATGGAACGGTGCCATGTCCGCCAATTCAATCAAATAAGTCGTGCTGTAACTAGTAGATCGCAACACTGTTGCCAGTCGCAGGAATATATCTTCACCATACCGACCCATTATGTTCAATGGCGACTCGGCAACTGTTACGGGTATTAAAGCGCGTAACCGCTTGAATGTATTTTTCCGTTTCACTCACTTGGCTTTCCCTATTGGTTGACAGCCTTGGGCGCGGAATCCGGCTGCGATAGAGCCTGTTTTATCAGTGCTTCCATTTCCTCGATAGACTTTTTACCCTTTACGACTTTGCCATTAATGAAAAACGTCGGGGTTCCAATGATGTCGAATTTTTCCCGTGCTTCTTGCTGCGCTTTTGTAACCGCATGGCTCTTATTTGGATCTTTGAGACAAGTGTTAAATTTCTTCGTATCAAGGTCCAGCTGCTTAGCAAGCTGGACCAAAGCAGCATCAACATCTTCCGCCTGAGACCATTGTCCGACTTCTAAAAACAATATTTTTAAAATATTGTAATAATCATCAGTAGCGCAGCGGGCTGCTACAGCCCCTCGTGCCGCGGCCGCGCTGGTTGGGAAATCGCGAAAAATAAAACGAACCTGGCCTGATTCAATATGACGAGATTGAATGATGGGCAACACTTCTCGGTGAAAATGTATGCAATAGTCACAGGTCATTGACCCGTATTCAATCAGGGTCACCGGGGCCTGGGCATGACCTAACGCCTTTTCGGTTTCGCCACTCGCAGTTGCTGAAAATGATACTAGTACTGCAGTTGCAATATTGACTATTCGAAACCATAAAGTGTGTGGTTTTTGTGAGCCCTTCATCGTGACATTCTTCTCATTTCAATTAGACTTTTTCGAGATGATAACAGTAAGACAACGTTCGTAGCACAGCATTTTCAAATCAGTGGTTTTTCGAGTGTGCATCGTGCCACGCGGTGTTTAGCCCTAAGCTAACAGATTGCTGCGTGTACTGCTCGTATGGAACGGTGCCATGCCAACCAATTCAATCAAACAAGCAGTACTGCTCCAAGAAGATCGTAACCCAAGCTCTGCTTCCACTTAATTTAGTATTGACCGCCCCTTTATGCATGAGTTCGAAACAGTGAAGTTCGTAAACCTCCAAAAAACTAAAAATCTTCCAAGCGATTAGCCTCGTGCGCCATCCGCATGGCCTCGTGCTCCTCTAGCGCAGTAAGTTGCTCGAGTAACTCAATAGCCGAAGGAATATCCGCTCGCCCCACGAGGTATTGATACAATGCGATCAACTGCTGATGTTGATTTTCAATCGCCTCAATAATTTCCTGCGTATCCATTTCAGCAAAAGGCTTGTCGCAATGATAATGAGGTTTCACCGGTGCTTTTTCAAAGAACTCATAACACCATGTGTTCAAGGCATGTGGATCAGCGGTTGCTTCATAAGCATCCAGTACAGTAGATAAGGTTTTTTCATGCTCTGAAAGGTAGTTCAATAACAACTGTGCTCGCTGGTTGAGTTGTTGATTCGCACAATGCCGAGTGCATTCAGCGAGATACCGATGGTAGTCTCCAGTCCATTGAAGGACATCTCTTAGTGTTTCAATTTGCATAATATATTCCTCATATCCAGGTTGGGTTGTCGACATCAGCTGTTCGTCAGGAGCTTTTTTTCGCTCACTGATCCAGGCTATTTTTTCATGCTTGGTCACATTGATCGCATTTCCATAAACGATGCATGGCAATAAAGGTAAACGAGGCTGACCACGCAACTAGCAATAAACCGCACAGCGCTTCTACACCGAGTATCAAGCGATAATAATCACTCAACTCGAAATCGATAAAACCCAGGGTCGAATACGATAAAAACGAGAGAAATACAGCTTCTTCAAAGGTTGAAATGGCGAAGTGAGAAGCAAACAGCCAGTATACCGAAGAGAACACCATCACTTCTAAAAAGTGTGTTACTAAAATAATAACCACCATCAATAAGACCACCCATTGCTGCGTACTACCACGCTTGTCAATAACGGCATTGAGTCGATTTAAAACGTAGTAGTGCAAACTCACACTCACCAGTACCGTTAAGATGGTTACCACTGTCACTGCCATAAAATTAGAACCATATTTTGTTAACCACTCTACAACCCCAATACATTGTTAGTGAGTCAGCTGTCTAATGGGATAAAGAATAGAAAAAAGTATTGGCTGATGTAGCAAATAGATGATTAGGGATTTTCTCCCCATCCAAATAATTGATTTAGGGAAGCGACCGACACCTATTCGCAACAACTTTGTATACTCACCAACCATCCTCCCAACAAACACCCCAATCAAAACCACCGCAAACCATGGAACAATAGGTACAAAATCTGCTGACCGACTTGAATGCAAAAAATGAACGATATAATTAAAAGGCCACTTAAAGGGAAGAATGCCCATCGCATGAATAATAAATATAATGCCAGCAGCTGGCAGGCATAGCCATGGGTACCGCACAAAAATTAGGCCAACAACAGATGCAAAAAACATAAAATGCAGGATCCCAAAATAAACCCAAGCATCTGGAAATATTAGTATTGACGTTATAGTTATAACCCCTGACGAGAGTAGGAGCTTCAGCAATCGATAGGAATAGCCCTTCCAGTCTGGCTTTCGGTAATTTGCCAAATACAAGCTTACACCCATTGAGAATACAAATATCGTAACAATCAAATAACGAAATGGCTTCCACCCAGATGGGCCGGAAACATCAGCATCCATCCAACCAAAGTAACTCAAGTCGTAGAAAAAATGAAAAGCAACCATTAATAGAACGGCTACTCCCTTGAGAAAATCTAGCCACTCAATTCTCTTTACACATTCAACTTCACTGCTATCTATAGGCATGATTCTCATCGTATTTCAAACACTCATTTACCCCACATTTACTCGTCATTAAGACATCACCAAATAACAGCCTCCTTCTTATATTGCGACCATAAAAAGCCAACAGTTCCCCCAAATCTTGCAGATTATTTTCAGCAATCCGCGCGATAACCCCAGCGAGTTACCACGCTCGGTGTTGAAAAACGTCGGCTGCTACCGGACAAATGGGTAAAAACATCCCATCTCACACCAAAGGACAATGACCACCGGCATTACTTTAATTCTGCAGCAGCGGGAAAGTTCTCATTTATTTCAGCTTCAGCTTCTAGCCAGTCTTCTAGCGCCATGTCGCCATCAAAATTACGCGCTTCGGCACGACGGTAGGCGGCTTCTTCAATTAAGTTTTGTCGGGCATCGGCGGTCAAACATTCAGTTTCACAGTGAGCACTGACCGGAACGTCATTAGTATTGGCGCTTTTTGCGGTGGTCGTTTTTTTCTTAGTGCTTTTGCTTGGCTTGCGTGTTTTTGTTTTTGCTTCTGCTTCTGTCATAGCTCTACTCCTCAGTAGGTTGTGTCAATTTTAATAGCGGCCATTAAAAACGTTAGATAACGAAAAAAATGGCCCACGGGATGTTAAATGTGGGACTAACTCACAGGTCAATACTGCAACTGCCGTCATCACAGTGCCTTGCAGCGAGTAGATGTTGTGTTCAAACCCACACTATTCGGCCTCACACCGGGCACGATCTTTCTTTCACACGCTTTTTGGGCAAGATCGAGATCACGATAGCCACAATGACGATCATTACCCCCACCCATTGCCAATGCGACAGCGATTCCGCGAAATAAACGCCGCCGAGAACCAATCCAAAAATGGGTGTGAGAAAACTGAAAATGTTGAGTTGATTGAGGGGGGCTTTAGCCATCAACCAGTACCACAATAAAAATGGGAGTGCCGTACCTGGAATCGCGAGCGCCATCAGAATCGCAACATAATTTGTGTCTGGGTATAAGCCCGCGGCCACTGTTGGCGAGGGTGCGATCGCCCATAGCGGCAATGCGCCGATCGCGAGCTGTCCCCCCATGGCATAGAAAATATCTATCTGAGCGGCGAGTTTTTTTAGCAAAATATTGCTGATTGCTATGCCACAGGCTGCACTGATCACAAAAGCAATGCCAAATATGGCCTGTGTATTGTTACCCAGAGCACCGTTAAATCCGATAATGGCAACACCGGCAAAACCGAGAAGGATGCCAGCCAGAACATTTCGGTGGATCACTTCTTTTAGAATGACACCGGCCAGAACACTGGCAATCAAGGGCTGGGTGTTGGTCAAGACGGTGGCCAGGCCAGGCGAGATCAGGCTGCCTGCATAGAACATCCCCCAAAACCCTATACTGGTGGCAGTAAAACCAATAGCCGCAATCGAAGCCCAAGCCCGCAGAGACTTAGGAAAAGGACGACGTAGAACCACAGCACACAACAACAAGAACAGCCCACCAATCAAAGCACGTAAAAACGCCGTTTGCATGAGTGGTGCATAAGGCATACTCAACACAATCAATGGATAGCACACTGCCCAAAGCAGCATGACGGTACTTGCCCCGAGAACGACAATCATCATGGCTGTAGTTTCCCATTGCTCATTTGGGCAAGGGCAACTTGATAAATAACATCCTTATCCATCATTGCCGCGTGCACATCGTGATCTGGACATGTAACCCAGAGTTCACGCAGACTGAGATACTGCATTTCCCATTTAATAATCCCTCCTTTACCAACAGCACCTAATTCATCAAACGAGACCAAGGCCTTTAACCAGCGTTGAATAAAATCTTTCTGAAGCGCCACACGTTTAATTTGAAGCGCTCTCAATGTGTGCTTGTAGGTCATACCGACTTTGGGGATGTGACTCATAATACGGACCTTGTTATTCATCGTTCGGCGTTGACACCGGCACGCGCCATTTCGTTCGCGCGCACACAGGGACAAAAACGGCCGCCACAATGGCAGTGATCACCGTCATCACAACCAAGGCCATCATGGCGTGGTGATTCAGGTGTGCTTGCTTCAGCCCGAGCCCAGCGATAATTAAGCCAACCTCCCCACGAGGAATTAATGCGGTACCCAGTACCCAACGATCTCGTGCTGACAACGCGAGAGGAACCACCCATGCGGAAAGCAGCTTTCCGGCAATGGCGGCCACAGTGATGGCAATCGCAAAGACCCACAAGGTGTTTGATGCAAATGAAATAGCGGTAATTTGAAGACCGATAGCGAAAAAGAAAGCCGGTGTGGCCACACTAAAAAGCCGCTCAAAAATATGAGTGGACAACCTATACTTTTGCCCAATACCCGACCAGGCCATGACAGCACCCGATAAAAAAGCCCCCACGGCCAGGGACATATCGACGGCCCAGGTCACTGCCCCAGACGCAAGTGCGCCTATAAACAACAGTCCAGTCACAAGGGCAACCCTGCCATCAAAAAACGTCTTTTTCAGTAAGGAAGCGAGTACCGCATTGAGCAAGGCAATGAAAATCAACACCAGTGCCCCTATGATTAAACCAACCGCAAGGCGCCCAAGATCGCCTTGCGCGCTCAAACTTGTGTGCAACGCCGAGAGGAAATACATGGCCAGCACATCATCAATAATGGCAGCGGCAAGCAGTATTTGCCCCATGCGGGTATGCAGCAGGTTCGCTTGTTTTAGCAAGGGAACACTCAACCCAATACTGGTAGCGGCCAAAGCAGCTCCAATGTAAAGGGCTTGCTCCATGTTCGAGTCGAAGCTCAAACTTACCGCCATACCCAGAAGTGCACTGAGCACTATTCCTGCCAACGCTACGTAAAATCCGGGTCTCAACGCAATGACGAAGCGATGCCATTGCACCTCCAAACCGGCATAGAACAAAATCAACACGATGGCTAACTCAGAGAAAAGGCGTATGCCTTCGGTAAACGCCAAAAGCGAGAACCCCGCAGGCCCAATCAACACACCGACAATAATCACCAGGGCCGATGTTGGGAGTTTTGCTTTCTCCACGAATGGACTCAACGCTACGATACTAAAGACAAGACCCACAAATAACAGATCTGAAAGATTAAGCATGATGCCCTCCCACCCAATGACGGTTTAAATAATGGGTCGAACAGTTTTTAGCGATTCGCGTTATTTTTTTCATCAGTGTAATTTCAACCTAGGCCGTAGCTTGCGATTAATACGGCCCACGATCATCGTCAACGCAGTATTGATATATCCGTGAAGTGCGATTTGGTGGAGGCGATAAAGCGAGATATACAAATATTTGGCAATACTCCCTTCGACAAAAAGACGATGCTTAGTCATGTAACTCAGCACACCCACAGATGAATACTCGGCAAACGATACGAGCGAGCCATGATCACGATACCGGAACGCCTTCTGAGGCTTCCCGTTGATGTGTCTCCGAATATTGGCGGCAACCGACGTGGCCATTTGATGTGCCGATTGTGCTCGAGGTGGCACAAACTGCCCGCCTTCTTGTTCACAGGCCGCACAATCTCCCAACGCATAAATCGATGGATCATCTTGTGCTTGTAAGGTGGGTCTCACGATAATCTGATGACGTCCTGTGGTAGACAGGCCACCAATCTGGTCCAACACATCCTGGCACTTTACGCCGGCACACCACACGGTGATGTCCGAGGGGAGGAAGGCTCCATCATCCACAAAAACGCCTGTGGCCCCGACACCTTGAACCTGTGTCTGCACCAATATCTGTACACCCAACTCCTCAAGTACGCCCCCTGCCATTTCGGAAATTCGGTGCGGCAAAGCGCTAAGGATGCGTTCAGAGGCCTCAACAAGGTTAACTCTCAAAGAGGAACGATCGATATTTTGAAACCCGTATACGCGTAAATAATCGGCCACTTTGTATAATTCAGCGGTGAGTTCCACGCCCGTGGCCCCCGCCCCTACAATCGTAATGGTAAGTGGAGCATCTTTTTTTTGCGCTTTGATTTTAAGGAATTGATTCAGTAAGCCTTTATGAAAGCGCTCGGCTTCATGGGTGTCATCAATGGTCAAGCAGTGCTCGCGCACACCTGGGATACCAAAATCATTGGTAATTGAGCCAATAGCCAAGACCAAAATATCGTATTCGATTTCACGTTCTGGAATCAGGACGCCGCCGTCCTCATCGCAAATAGCATCCAACGTGATGATCTTATTTGTTCGATTCAGTCCCGTGAGCGATCCCAATTGAAACTCAAATCCATGATTCGCTGCGTGTGAACGAAAATCGATACCATCCATATCCACATCCAAAGAACCCGATGCAACCTCATGAAACAAAGGCTTCCAGACATGAAAGGGATGCTTGTCTAACAGCAGTACCGATGCCGAGGTCGATTTTCGGTAAGCGTGCCCAAGCTTGGTCGCCAATTCCAAGCCACCAGCGCCTCCACCCACAATCACAATCCGCGTGGTTGCGCGATGAGTCATCTGTATAAACCCCTATTACTGGACATCGCTTGCGCACCCAATATGATGATTTCAATGGGGCATTTTTGTCGTTTCAGGGTTTGCATGTTGCATCTCCCGCACGGCAAAGCACATGTTTAGCCAGAACTTCATTTTCCAGTGGCGCCCCTTTTAAAAAGCCGTTGATGTTGGCTAAGGTCGTGCTCGCAATATTCGCCAGCGCTTGCTGCGTTAAAAACCCTTGGTGGGCGGTAATCAATACATTGGGAAATGTCATTAACCGGGCCAGCGTATCGTCTTGCAGAACACGATCAGAAAGGTCTTCAAAAAAGATACCGGCCTCTTCTTCGTAGACATCCAAGCCCGCCCCGGCAATGGCACCGGATTTCAGTGCCTGAATGAGTGCGTGACTATCGACAAGTGCCCCGCGACTGGTGTTAATCAGCAGAGCATCCGTTTTCATCAGCTCAAGCGATCGTGCATTGACTAAGTGATAAGAATCGGGCGTTAAGGGAATGTGGAGAGAGACAATATCGGATTGGGCAAATAGCTCATCCAGCACCACATACTCAACGACCTTACCTTCGACTAGTTCAGCATTTTTGTGAGGGTCGGATGCCAAGACACGACAACCAAAGCCCTTCGCGATTCTCGCAAATGCCGCGCCTATTTTACCGGTCCCCACCACACCCAGCGTTTTGCCGTGTAAGTCAAAACCAACTAAGCCATCCAGTGCAAAGTTCAGTTGTTTCACTCGCCAATACGCATGGTGTATTTTACGATTCAGCGAAAGAATCAAACCCATCGCATGCTCGGCGATCGCGTATGGCGAATAGGCTGGCACACGCACGACCCGAATACCGCAACGCTCCATGGCTCGCAAATCGACCTGATTAAAACCCGCGCAACGCAGCGCAACGAGTTTCACCCCAGCATCAGCCAAACGCTCCGCGCATGCCTCATCAAGCCGGTCGTTAACAAAACAGCACACAACCTCAAACCCGTTGGCCATCGGCGCTGTATCGGCATTTAAACACGCCTCGAAATAGTGAAAGGAAAAACCATATTGACTATTCTGCACGTCAAATACGGCGCGCTCGAATGCATGCGTATTGAAGATGGCGATCGGTATATTCACCGCTTTTTTCCCCTCTGTTTTCGCGCTATTGCAGTAACACTAAAAGCGTTCTTTGAAAATGCTCCATTGATCATGTGCTAAGCACCTTCCCGGTGGTAAGCACTAAACGCGGCTTCTTCGAATTGTGCGGGCATCTGTACTTTGGTTTTGTAGGTGTTAAGTTCCGACTCTCCGAGGGTTTCGTTGGTGAGGAGGTCTTTCGCCGCCTCTTCTAAGAGGCTCTGGTTCTCAGTGAGGATACCGGTCGCCAGCTCAAAGGCCTCTTTTAATATCCCGTTCATGCCATCGACGACGCGCGTCGCCATTTCCACCCCATAGTCGGCCTGCATACTGCCTTGTTGTAGAAAGTTGGGATTGCGTTGCTCAAGCGAGAGCATGCCAATATCGCCTGACATGCCATACTGCGTGACCATGGCTTTGGCAATGTCGGTGGCTTTCGCCAAATCGTCCGAGGCTCCCGTGGTAACCTCCTGAAAAATCAATTGCTCGGCCGCGCGGCCACCCAATAACATAGCGATGCGGTTTTGCAGGTCGTTCTGACTCATTAAAAAACGGTCTTCTGAGGGGCGTTGAATCGTATACCCTAAAGCCCCAATACCTCGTGGGATAATGGACACTTTTTGAATCGGTTGCTCTGGGTTGAGCGCCATCCCGACAAGGGCATGCCCCATTTCATGATGCGCCACCACCAGCTTCTCGTGGGGATGAATGAGCCGGTTTTTCTTTTCCAAACCCGCGATGGTGCGTTCAATCGCTGAGACAAAATCATCCATCGTGACAGACGCCGCATTGCGTCGAGTGGCAAGCAGTGCCGCTTCGTTCACTAAATTCGCCAGGTCCGCGCCACTGAACCCGGTCGTCAGGGCAGCAACCGCTGAAATATTTAATCGTTCTTCATGCTGAATCTTGGCAAGATGCACCTGCAGGATTTGCTCCCGTCCCTGTTTGTCTGGACGATCCACCAGAACCTGCCGATCAAAACGCCCAGCTCGCAACAGTGCTGGATCGAGAATTTCCGGACGGTTAGTCGCGGCGAGAATAATAACCCCCTCCGAAGGATTAAACCCATCGAGTTCGGTCAGCAATTGATTCAGAGTCTGTTCCCGTTCATCGTGACCTCCGGACATGGGGCCTGCACCACGCGCCCGTCCCAGCGCATCGAGTTCATCGATAAAAATAATGGCGGGGGCATGCTGTTTGGCTTGCTCAAATAGGTCACGTACGCGCGCCGCACCAACACCGACAAACATCTCAATAAATTCTGAACCACTGATATAGAAAAAAGGCACGCCTGCCTCGCCGGCAACGGCTTTTGCGATAAGTGTTTTGCCTGTTCCCGGCGGCCCCACCAGTAATACACCTTTGGGCACATGCGCCCCCAACGTTGCATACCGTTCGGGCGTATTCAAAAAGTCCACCACTTCAACCAGCTCTTCCTTTGCCTCATCCACACCCGCAACATCCGCAAACGTCACACCGGTATCTTTCTCCACCAACACTTTGGCTTTGGATTTACCGATATTCATCATGCCGCCCATGCCTTGCTTATCGGCAAATTTTCGGAACAATAAAAACCACACGGCAAAAAATACTAGCGCAGGGGCTACCCATCCAATCAATGTTGAAAGCAAACCACCTTTGGGAGCGCCTGAATACTCTACTTCGTATTTTTCTAAGGTATCGACGAGCGCAGGATCCACACGCAAGGTGACAAAATGGTCTTTGCCTTCTTGAGGTTCTTTAAAGGTACCCCGAATCCTATTGTCATCGATGACAATTTCATCCAGCCAACCATTTTCTAAATACGCCTCAAATTGGCTGTAGCTGAGTTCAACTTGACTGGCGGTATGGCCGATAAACTGTTGAAAAAGTATGATCACCCAAAAAGCGACAATCACATACCCCATATTTAATTTGTGTTTTTGCTCCACACTGTCCCCCCTTTATAATATGGTGTTCGCCAATCTTGACGATGACGTCAATGACAACCGCCTTCTTTCGAAGGATGGGCTAAGTTTTCCAACTCACACTCTTCGGTGTAGTGAATCCAACCGCGTTTTACCTGTTCAATCATCGGCGAATGTATTTTTCCAAGGGTGAGTTCTATCGTTTTTTCTATATCTTCCAGCGAGACCTCCATCAGATCGTAAGTGACATAAAAAGCCTCACGATGGGCATTGAGACTTTTCACACCCATCATTACGCGCACGGCCTCCAATATTTCCGCCATACTTTGCGTTGATATCGGTTCAGAAAATAAGATTTTGTGGCGTTTTATTTGAACGCGACCTTTTTGCTTTTCCGATGGTCCAGTTTTGGGATGCCCCGTATACAATCCAGGATGCGCAATGAAACGGTCGACACATTGCTGAGAACAAAAATAGTGTTTTATACCGAGATGCGCTCGCCATAAGGCTTCATGAACAGCCTTCATCCCACACACGGGACAAGGGCGATCTTCCTTTGCAAAAGGGCTGACCCGACTCATTTGACGTCTCCCGCCTCGGCCTCGCTGAGGATGCGATATAAGGCGCTGTCTGTTGTCAGTACCAGTGTTGTTTTCTCATCTACAACGTCTTGGTAGGTCTCCAGGGTTTTCACGAAATTGTATAGTGTGCGGGATGCTTTTGATTTGTTGTAAGCGTTAGCATAAATTTCGGTTGCCTTCGCATCTGCATCTCCCTGAATCGTTTGAATGGTTTTATAGGCTTCCGATTCGATTTCTTGCAGGTCTTTTTCTTTGTTACCAATAATTTTATTGGCCTCACCCGCTCCTTCAGATCGAAATCGTTCAGCGATTTGTTGACGTTCACTGATCATACGCTGATAGATTTTTTGACGGACGCTATCGTTGTAGTTGATGCGCTTAAATCGAATATCCAACAACTCAATGCCAAATTCAGAAAGCTTGCTGGATGCCGCAGCATAGATATCTTCCTCTACTTGGCGACGACCACGTGTAATCGGAAGTAAGGTGCTGATGTCAGCGCCTTCCAACAACGGATCGACGGCCGGTTGACGGCCTTTTGTCGTGCGTATAATTTCAATGAGTTCATGTTTGGCCACAGCATTGCGGGTTTCACTGCCTAAAATATCTTCCAGTCGGGACTGAGCGCTACGTTCATCGCGTAGGCGTAAAAAATATTGCAAGGGATCTTTTATTCGCCAGCGACCAAAGGTATCCACCGTGATATACAGCTTATCTTTGGTCGGCATGTCATTCGCGGATCCGTCCCACAACAAAATACGTTTCTCAATTCGATTCACCGTTTGGATAAAGGGCACTTTCAGTTTCAAGCCCGAGTCTGTAATGATGTCGCCCACAGGTTTACCAAATTGCGTAATGATGACTTGTTCTGTTTCGTTGACACGATAAAAGGATTGGAAACCAACTATCACAAGGGGGAAAATTAATAGCGCTAATACACTCAATATCTTGTTCATTATCGGGCTCCGGATTGTCGATCTAAATTCAGTAGAGGAAGAACATTACTGGCCTTGGCATCAAGCACGATTTTTTGATCGACCTTCGGCAAAACCGCCGCCATGGTTTCAAGGTACAAGCGACGCTCAGTTACTTCTGGGGCTTTAAGATATTCCGTGAGTAGGGCATTAAATTTTGCCGCGTCCCCTTCGGCTTGATTGACCCGCTGAATTGCGTAGCCCTCTGCCGACTGTATATTTTGGTCTGCGGTACCGCGTGCTCTCGGCACGGCTTTGTTGTATTCCCCTCGGGCCACATTGATCATGCGCTCGCGTTCTTGTTGCGCTTCATTCACCTCATCGAAAGAGGCTTGCACGGGCTTCGGTGGATTGACATTTTTCAACTGCACTTGATCGATACGTAAGCCCATTTCATACAAATTCACGACCTCCTGCATTTTCACTTGTGCGCTGGTCTCAATATCCTGGCGTCCAATGGTTAACACTTCATCCACGGTGCGATCACCCACCACCTCTCGCATCACAGATTCGGAAATGTCTCGCAAGGCCTCGCCGGGATCGCGAACCTTAAATAAAAAATCGTATGCCTCCTCAATACGAAATTGAATCACCCATTCGACAAGTGCCGTATTTAAATCACCCGTAACAATCGTGGTTTCCAAGTCCCACTGTTGCTTCGATCCAACTTGATCTTTAAACGTTGCTCCTGGCGTTCCAAAACCAAACTCTTCTTTAAGTTGTCGCTTGATTGGCACCTGCGTCACGGTATCCACCCCGAACGGGATTTTAAAATGCAGCCCGGGATCAACCACTTTGTGATAGTGGCCAAAGCGCTGTAACACTCCAACGGATTCTGCTGATACGGTGTAATAGCTGCTATATCCCACATACAGCAGGATCGCAGCGGCAATCGCGAATCCAATGGTTTTTGGCGATAGGTTAATATCGGGTAACTCTTGTTGTGCTTGTGGCATGAGACACTCCTAACTGGTTTTATCGGTACCGATTTCCACGATACTGTCGTTGATATAATGATGAGGTGGCACAATGAGATTGGTCGGCGCAGGAACGCTCTTATACACACGACCCGCAAGATCAAATTTCGAACCATGGCACGGACAAAAATACAGGCTATGAGACACATTGATCATCCCGTTTTCGCGATACTCAGGCACACAGCCTAAATGCGTACAAACCCCAACCACCACCAAGATATCGGGGCGGATACTTCGAGCCGCATTTTTGGCGTACTCAGGTTGGTTATTCACATCCGAAGCGGGATCGCGTAACTGACTCAGATGCTCAGCAGTCGATAAGATGTCAAGAATGCCCACCGACCGGCGCAACACGAACACGGGTTTCCCCTGCCATGCAACACTCACCATTGCCCCTGGTTCAATTTTATCGACATTGACTTGCACGGGTGCACCAATGGCTTTTGCTTTAGCACTCGGCTGCCAAGAACCGATAAAAGGAACTGAGGCTCCGACCACGCCGGCGCCAGCGACAAAGCCTGTGGCAAGACTTAAAAAACGTCGTCGTTTTTCATTGGGAATGGTTTTATCCACACGATTCACCTTACTTTGTTAGAAAACGATGGGTTGCGATACTTATGGCGAAAACTCCACAATATCGTGTTTCTTAACACTTCCCTCTGTCACGTTTGCAACGGCAAAATGTTCGCCTGTTATGCGCGTAATTTTGACTTTGCCAACCGTTTCGCTGTCATAGATATCAGTACCTGAGGCATCTTGTCCCGATACAACGACCCGATAGACGTTCAGCTCATCAGATACTTCTGCGCCATCTTTTTTCCCAATGCAGACTCGAACTTGATCGTCGCTCACATTGACCACATGACCTCGCATAAAATGCTCGTGATAAAAAGGGTTCTGCGAACATGCAGCCAAAAAGAGTGAAGCGGTAACGAACACTAACAACACGATACTTTTCATCAAACCTTCCTCTATTAATTTCGTTTTTTAAACAATGTAAATCTACAAATAGGCCTCACAGACATAACGACGCATCATGCGATGACTATTAAAATAGGTACCGTTTTTCTGGATGCAGGTTTTCATCATTTGGACCCAGTCAAGCTTACGGTCGTAATACATTGGCAATACTTGCTGCTCTAGCTTTTGATATAGGCTCAATGCATCATTGCCATTTTCTGACGGGGAAACACCACCGATGGCCCACCCGGTTTTCCCCTCAACACAGCCTTCTATCCACCACCCATCGAGCACGCTCAAATTGGCTATACCATTAATCGACGCTTTCATCCCGCTCGTGCCGGACGCTTCATAAGGCCGCAGTGGTGTGTTCAACCAAATATCGCAACCACCGATCAATTGCCTGGCTTGAGCGATATCGTAATTTTCGAGAAACACAACAGGGAGCACATCTTTCACGGTCTTTGCAACAATATGTAATTGTTGAATCAAATGTTTTCCTTCATGATCCTGTGGGTGGGCTTTCCCTCCCAGGACAATCTGAAAAGGATATCGCTCAGCAATCTGAACCAGTCGATCAATATCGGAAAATAATAAGTCCGCACGTTTGTAGGATGTCATTCGGCGAGCAAACCCTAAGATCGGCAATTCCAATTGAAGTGATTTTTTTTGTTGCTCGTGTATATGCGATATAAGGGATTGTTTCGCTAACAGATGCGCCTGCCAAAGCGTGTCATTTGGGATACCGTCAACGTTGCGTAACAGCTCAGGCTCGTGGCACCAACCCGGTAAATAGGTATCCAATACTTCCGCCAATGATGGGCTCACCCAGCGATGTGGGTGCACGCCGTTGGTAATTGCATGGATACGATAGCCTGGAAACATATTGCGTGACACGTCCGCATGTTTTTTGGCGACGCCATTGATATATTGACTTCCATTCAAAGCCAATTGCGTCATATTTAAACACTCGCTCCCAGCCAGTTTTTTTACAGTATTGAGGTCAACTTCTTCGCCCAATACCGCCTCGACCATCGCGTAGTCAAACCTATCGTGCCCGGCATCAACCGGTGTATGCGTGGTAAAACAGCACAATCTTTTTACACGTGGAATATCGGACGAATGTTCACTATTGCGCATATTCTCCGATGAAAAACGATACTGTTTCAGTAATTCAGAGATCAATAAGGCCGAATGGCCTTCGTTCATATGATAGCGAAAGATTGTAAAACCCAGCGCACGGAGCATTCGTTCACCACCAATGCCGAGCAACGCTTCCTGCTTTAAACGGTAGCGCGCATCGCCCCCATACAGGTGATGTGTCAAGGCCTGATTATCAGCCGAATTACCCTCAACAAAGGTATCCAATAAAATGATCGGGATACATCCATTCATATGCCCTTTCAATTCATAGAGCCACGCACCGATCCATACGGTTTCCCCCTGTAGTTGAATGGAGGTTTTCGCGGGCAAGCGCGTGGCATACTGTGAGGGATCCCACGTTTCGGGAGACTCCGTTTGACAGCCGTCACTATCAAGGTGCTGGCGAAAATAGCCCTCACGACTGACCAGCGTGACGCCGACCATCGGTAAATCCAAATCCGCGGCTGACAGCATCGAATCACCTGCGAGCACACCCAAGCCCCCCGAGTAGGTGGGCAAGTCTTCGTGAAAGGCGATCTCCATTGAGAGATAGGCAACACGTGGCGTGTGAGTAAAATGATCTAACATGTATTCCCCTCCCGCATCGACGCTCTATTTTTTTCGCTTCGGTGCTTGGTTCACGTTGCCATGACAGCTCCATGGTTCCGTTTTGGCGCTCTCTTTAATGTTGTCATCCACAAAGCGGTAATAGCCTTCTTTAAAGTGCGTCCACCAATCATGACTAATCTGTACCTGATATTTCTCGAGTACTTCCTCGACACAATCAATGCAAATACGTGTCGCATCATAGGCAACATTCAGCACATGTGATTTTTCATCAAAGGACACGGAATCAAGGCCGTATATTTCATCAATGTCAGCCACGGCTTTGGCAACGCTATCGTTTTCGGCCGTTTCTAATTTCAGATGACGCACAACGAGATTAACCTCGGACACACCGAGCCGATGCTCTTTATTACTCATAATGAAACTCCTCGTTTATTCATTTTGTCTCAGCCTGACATTTATAGTCTTGCTGCACATAAGATAAAATTAATTACTCAGGTCAGCTTCCCTTATGTTCGTGAGCCATGGGCGACTCGCCCATCATTTTTTCCATCATGCCCATACACGTTTGCATGTCAGCCATTTGTTCTTGCATCAATACTTCGCGTTTTTTTACGTCTTTTTCTGACTGTATTTTTTTCATCGTTAACTTCATTTTCTTCATACGCTGCTGCATCGCCACTTTCTGTTCATGACTCATCTTCTCCATCATTCCGCATTGCATAGCATGCGCTTGATTGTTTTCGTCAATTGAGCTGTCTCCATGCAAATGACCACCTTGTGCGTAGGTATAAGCGCTAACCAATAAGGCTAACGAAAAAGTTGTAATAAATTTCATGTTATCTCCTCAAGCTGTTTTAATTTTTTCGCTGTTAAATTTTGGCAGCCAAGCTGGCGTCACTTGCATGTACGCGCGATACTCATCACCAAATTCATTGAGCGCAATAGCCTCTTCGCGCTTAGCCAAGCGCACATACACCACGACAAGTATTGGGAACATGACAACCGTTGGAATCGTCGGCCACTGCAATAGAAATCCAAACATAATCATGATAAATGCGATGTATTGCGGGTGACGGCAGCGCGCGTACCAGCCGGTAGATGCCAGTGACCGCGTCTGTTGGGCTTTGTGTAAGACCGACCACGCCGAGGAAAGCAAAATGAATCCCAGGAAAATAAGCACATTGCTGGCAATATGCAGTGGATCAAAATGCGCATTCCCCTCAAATCCAAACAGTGTATGGAGAAGATGGCCGTTCTCATGCGCTAGAAAATCCACGCCAGGATAATTTTCTGCCAGCCACCCGGATAAAAAATAAATGGTCAGTGGGAATCCATACATTTCTGTGAATAACGCTACGATAAAAGCAGAAAATGCGGTAAGGCTCCGCCAGTCCGTTTTCGTTTTTGGTTTTACAAAACTAAACGCGAAAAAAATAAAAATGGCCGAGTTTAAAATGACTAAAACCCATAGGCCGTAAGAAGAGTCGCCGTGCATAACCCACCTCCTAATGTGAATGATGTTGGTTGGAATTTTTCTGGCCATCTTTTAGGCCACGCTTGTATGCTTCCGATTCATTTTCCGAATTTTCGTCATGATCCCCATGGCCACTGTGTCCGCCATGGCCATGTCCACCATGCATAAATATATGCATCAGCGGACACAACAAGATGATGAGAAACGGTAACCACTGAAAGAAGTGCTGACGATGCTCCATTAGTACAAAATAAGACACTGAGGCAATAAGCCCCATCGCAGCGAAGCCCTTAGGGCTCATCCAGAAAGATTGTTTTTGGTCACTCATAAGTTGACCCTCCAAGCAAACGTTGATAAACAGTCACGATGCTCCACACCGTCACCCATGAAAAAAGTGTCCAGGCCAACAGGCCTACAACAAAAGTATCCAACGCCATATCCCAAGACCACTGAGAAAGGTCGAGATGCACCATGGCCCCCGATATCGTGCGCAACGCGTTCGGGGCAACGACAATAGCAACGGAACACAACACCCACACCGCGGCCACATAAACTGCCGTGACGGTTGCAAGTTTTACGGAGTTAATTCGCATGACGGGACTCCCTAAAGACAAAATCAGTTGCTTGCGCCTCTCGCTTATCATGAATCCAACGTAATGATTGCACTGGAACCACGGAGACAAGGCCTTCACTTTCGGCACCACTGTAGGCCGTCTCTGAAATGAGGCGGGACAGGTCTAACGATTGTTCTTCGGAAACATATATTTCCATTTGGATATGTTTGATTAAGTGGTTTTCATTGAAACTATCGAAATAGCGCCCTCGCCCACGAACGGGGTGCAAGGTAAAGCCATGCACGCCATGTTCGATCAATTTACTTTCGACTTCCTCGAGACGAAACTCATCAAAAATTGCGACAACTTTACATAAACTCATGATGGGCCTCCTTCCACCTTGATCGTGCCTTTGTACATTTGCATTTGACAATGAAAGGCGTATTCCCCTGTACTTAATGGTGGGATCTGGATTTTTGTTGGCTTGTTGAGCGGTAAGGTTTCGCTGATTTCTAACTCTGGAATCAAGAGTGTTTCCGCACAAGGTGAAGCATCTTTGCGTAAAAACGTTATGTCATGCGTATCGTTACCATCCATCAAAATATGAGACGGCTTATACACGCCGTTTTCGACAACAACTACCAAATCCTCATTACCCACCTGTTCTGCTTTGGGTTTGTACAACCAAAACCACCAAATAATAAGCGCAATTAAAATCACGCCGGCTATATTGATTATTAACATCTGAACGCTCCTCAGTGTTGCTGTGTATTAGTGTTCTTGGGCTTTAAATAAACGCAATCGATTGGCGTTGCTCACGACCGTGAGTGACGAGAACGCCATGGCCGCCCCAGCAATAACCGGGTTCATCAGAATGCCAAGCACGGGATAGAGAATACCGGCCGCTACCGGCACACCGGCGACGTTATAGACAAAGGCGCCGAACAAGTTTTGCTTGATGTTTCTCAGTGTGGCTTTACTCACAGCAATGGCATCCGCCAGCCCATGAAGTGAACCCCGCATCAGCGTGATATCGGCACTTTCAATGGCGACGTCAGTGCCAGTGCCGATGGCAAATCCCACATTGGCTAAGGCCAACGCTGGGGCATCATTGATACCGTCCCCCGTCATGCCCACGACTTCCCCGGCCATTTGAAGCTCTTGTACTTTCTTGGCTTTATCCTCCGGCAACACTTCGGCCACAAATTCTGTGATACCCACCTTTTTCGCTACAGCGTTGGCGGTATCGCGGTTATCCCCCGTGAGCATGATGACGCGAATACCGTTTTTCTGTAGTCGCTGAATTGCCGAGATGGAGTCTTCTTTGATGGGATCGGCGACCGCGATAATGCCAGCCAACTTGCCATCAATTGCGAAGTACATGGGCGTTTTCGCGTCAGCCGCCAACGACTGTGCCTTTTGAACAAAATCGTCTCCCGCCACATTCAACGTGACGTCTCGTTCATGCATTAGCTTTTCATTACCAAATAACACACGACGACCGTCGACTTCAGCCTCGACACCTCTTGCGGTAATCGCGTTAAAGGACGACGCTTTACTTAACTCGATCGCTTTTTCTTGTGCGGTTTCCATAATGGCCAGCGCTAATGGGTGTTCCGAACCCGCTTCAACACTGGCGGCTAATTGCAGCACTTCGTGCTCCGTTCGCCCACTCACGACGACAACATCGGTTACCTTCGGTGAGCCCAGGGTAATCGTGCCGGTCTTATCGAGAATCATGGCGGTAATTTTGGAAGCGGTTTGCAAGGCTTCGCCATTACGAATTAATACTCCGGCCTCCGCCGCTTTACCTACACCGACCATCACCGACATGGGCGTCGCTAATCCCAAAGCACAAGGGCAAGCGATAATGAGTACCGTGGTTGCCGACACGATGGCAAAAGCGATGGCTGGCGTTGGGCCGAAATTGAGCCAGGCTAAGGCACTGATGACAGCAGTAATCATGACGACCGGCACAAAAAACGCTGAAATAACATCGGCCAATCGGCCAATCGGCGGCTTGGAATTTTGGGCGCGCTTGACCATATTGATGATCTGAGCCAACGCGGTGTCCTTTCCTACCCGCGTTGCTCGAAATACAATACTGCCAGTTTTATTGAGTGTGCCGGCGACCACTTCATCACCCTTAGCTTTTTCCACGGGCATGGGCTCACCCGTCAGCATGGACTCATCAATGGCAGTGCGTCCCTCGGCCACCTCGCCGTCGACGGGGATTTTTTCGCCGGGGCGGACGCGCACTAGGTCATCCAGCAGCACGTGCTCAATGGGCAAATCCATTTCTTTATCGTCACGAATGACGCGCGCTGTTTTCGCCTGTAAGCCGATCAAACGCTTAATGGCTTCACTGGTACGGCCTCTCGCTTTTATCTCCAGTGCCAGGCCTAAATCTATCAAGCCGATAATGATGGCGGTGGCTTCAAAATAGACGTGCCGGGCTTGCGCTGGCACCGCTTCCGGAAAAAACACCACCACCATGGAATACAGCCACGCTGTGCCAGTACCCAACGCAATCAATGTATCCATGTTCGCGGAGTGATTGAGAAATGACTTCCAAGCACCGACGAAGAAGTGACGTCCGCTGGCGAGTAGGACGCCTAGCGTCAGAATACCGATGATCAGCCACACGATTCGCTCAGTCGTGGTATTGACACTCATCTCGCCGGTGATCAGCGCATAGGCCATCAACGGCGCACCCAGAGCCAAGGCAATCCAGGTCTCTCGCATCAACTTTTTGTAGTACGCAAGATCGGCTTGTTCTTTTTCGTCTAGTTCATCACTATCTGACTCGGCGGAACTGACCTTGGCGTTGTACCCCGCGCGCTCTACTGCCTGAATCAATGCCTCATTGGGTGCCGTACCTGAAACACTGACGGTACGTTGCGCAAAGTTCATTTCAGCCTGCTGCACCCCGGATACCGCTTTGAGCGCACCTTCGATTTTGCCGACACAACTAGCACATCCCGCACCGTCGATAATGAGTTCTGTAACAGCGGAGCTCACTGGTTGTGCCGCGCTTGGTTTTTCTGGGTGTTCGGAATGACAATGACTGTCAGTAACAGTGGATTCACTCATTGCGTTCGCCTCCTGTGGTGTTTTTGGTAAAGTTTTCAATCAAATGGCAAATCATATGTCCGGTGGGTTCTTCATCCGGCAAACCACTCCACTCGCGCACAGCGGTGCGCATACGATTACGGAGTTCTTCGGTGGCTTTAAATTGCGCTTCGGTTTCCATCAGGCGTTGCTCAATCAGCATTCTCACTACTGGGCAAGGCGCGTTTTGTTTATCCGCCACCGCCAATATTTCGCCGATATCATTGACCGTAAAACCGAGTGCCCTCGCGCTCAAAATAAAACGCATACGAGCCTGATCTTTAGGGCTGTACTCTTTGTAGCCGTTCGCAGGGCTCTTGGTCGGCGACAAATAGCCCTTCCGGGTATAGAACCGCACCGTTTCAGCGCTGACCTTAAGCATCTTGGCTAAATCTTTGACTCGCATGACGTCACCTGTTTAATCCAAATATTTCAGCTTAGACCCAAGTGTTAAACCTAGGTCTAATCGTTACCATTCACGATAAACCTGTGTCCAACACACAGGTCAAGCCTTATTGATTATGCTTTTCACCCTCCATAGTCATTTTGTGGTGTTTATGGCTCTTTTTTTCTTTGCTTGCATCGACAAGGTCCTCTTGTTTTTCACGGTTAGCGTGTTCACGATGGGTTTTCCCTTGCATCTGAACACCATTGCGCATGGAGTGTTTGCTGACCGTTTGCTTGTCGCTATCACTCGGTGCTGCTTCGTTTTTCTGTTTTTCCATGTATTGCTGGTGCGTCGCTTCCGGCATGGTGGCTTTATGGTGCTTATGCGTTGCTTTGTCTTCAGCAAACGCCAGCGAAGCGTACCCTACAGCCAACGTGGTCAATGACAGAATGGCGAAATGGTTAATGTGTTTTTTCATGATGCTTATTCCTGTATTTTTTTCGTTAATTAAGTGAATTAAAATGTTGATAGATAATCAGCCAAGGCTTCAATCTCTTCATCCGATAACGGCATTTTTGGCATCGGCGAGGCCGGATTATTAAATTGAGGGTTTTTTAATTTCTGAAGAAAAAACGTTTTTCCTTTATCCGCTATTGTCGTGTCCAAAGCAGGCCCCACTGTCCCACCTTTCCCGTTAACACTGTGGCAACCCTGGCAACTGTATTTGTTGAACAGTGCTTCACCATTTAAAACGTGGGCTCCCTCTTTAGCGCTAGCGCTTTTGGTCTCACCCTTTTTCACGAGAGTAATGAACGCCATCACGGCATCGGTTTCTTTGCCAGTTAAGTGCGCTTTTTCACGCATGTGCGGCATAATGACGGCCCACTCTTGCAATGAAAATTCATCAAGTGAACGTGCGTTATGGCATCGGGCACAATTGTTGTTGAACACTTCCGCGCCGTTGATCGGTGAGGGTTCAGCGCTTACCCAAGATGCGCTAAACATCAATAAAAACAGGATCGACCAGGAAGCTGGTGATAAAGGAGTGCGATTTATAAGTTGTTTCATAGTGGTCTCTCCTAGAAGCCATAGCTCAATTGAATGGCAAAACGTTGATCGTCTTCTCCCTCTTCGAGATCGGTATCGTCATAGGCAACTTTGATCACCGAGCGGGCATCCAACCAGTAATTCACTCCGACCATCCAACGACTGGCTTCTGCCAGCTGGTTGGTTTCGGCGTACTCGAGTACCAACTCCGTACCCGAAAGCGATGGCCAAAGTTTTCCCGTTTGAAAAGTGCTCTGCAGATACCAGCCATCGCGTTTGAAGGTATGAATTTCACTCTCGCCTTCTTCTTCCTCGCGCCCATCCGTTTGCGTTTCGATGTACTCTCCGCGCAGCAGGTAATGTGAGCCAATCAGATTGATATCGACACCCTGGGCACGGAAGTCCAATGACTCCTCTTCGTCGTAGCTGGCGCTATAGTAAGATGCGCCGAGTTCGAGGCCCGGCAGCATGGCGTAAGCGACGCGACCACCAAATGCCTTGTCTTTATTGTTGTCACCACTGGTGGCCTCAAAGGCAAGTTCAGGCAGCTCAGCGTGATCACTCTCTTCCTCTTGATGCTCATCCTCAACCGGCTCTTCGGCGTGATCGTCGGCCTCCACTCCAGGACCATTGGTACTGTAGAGATCGATAAATACCTTTTGATGGCCACCCAGAACAATGGTTTGCTGAACGGCGACGCCAACATCACTCAATATGGGCAACAACGCTTCCATCGCCTGGTTGCTGCCGTGCGATCCATAAATACCTGGGGTCCACGGCGAACGATTGATCCAGCTTGGGTGAATATTGGGTCCAAATTGACCAAACGGGATGAGAAATTTACCCGCTGTAACCGTGGTGGTATCGGTCAGAAAATAATGAAGATCGGCATATTCCAACTCAACTTCCGTTTCACCTTCCGCGTTAATACTAATTTCAGTTTCAGCTTCAACATGCATTTTCTCGTTGAGACTGAATAGAAAAATTGGGACAAAGCGCGCGCTGTATGCACTGGTGTCTTCCGCTTCCGATGTTTCATATTTCACATCCCCATAGCCACCAAGAGCAAACCGTCCCCGATCACCCTCGTCCGCCATAACGACATGGGATAACGACGCAGCAATAGTCATTGCCGCACAAGATTTTATAGACATCAAGCGTCTCCTTTTTTACGCACCAGTTAAACTCATGGGCGCATGAAAAATAAATGTGTGAAGGATTAATTCAGAAATACTGAGGGCAATACGCTGTCGACTTAGGCCACATAACATGTGGAATACATCGAGATTAAACGAGTAGTCTTTAGTGGGAAACGCCCACTAAAAATCCACAAACGATAGACGGATTTACCCTGGGGTTAGGCAATAATGGGGGGACGAATTAAGGACTGGCTGTGTGCTGCCAAAATATTTCGATAAAGAGACAGGGTGTCTCGAGAAGATGAATCTAAATAGATGGTGGAAACAATGGACGGCAATACAGCACCACATTGGCAGTGACTCATATCACCATTTACACATGGACCACAGTCATGTGTGGCCATGGTTTTTATCGGCGCAGAATGATCATGATGCGCATCACTTGCATGGTGGTCATTTTGTGCAACGTGCTGATGCTCCACCGAATGCTCGTGCTGACTGTGATCGTGCTCCGCCTCAGCATTGGACGCGAGCGAAAGCATGGGCTGAAATAACAGCACCCAAACCAACAGTATTACTTTAACTCGCGTCAACTTCATTGACCACTCTCACTCATCATAATTTGGCAGCGCCATACAAGTTATTATCTCAAATTACCACGCCTACAAAATTGACTTAAATCAACCAAGCCAGTCCTAGGAGTCAATACGATCATCATCGATCAAAGACTCACTGTATTTCAGTTAAAAATCCAGTTTAAATCCGACCGTCAACGTTCGCGGCTTGTTTGGGCGCGCACCACCAGGGCTTCGCGCCACAATTTGCCGTTGGTCAAGCAGATTGTCCCATTTTATATACATCGATAAGCCCTCAGAAAAAGCGTAATGTGAAGTAAGATCAACCACCACCGTTTCTTCGGTCTCTGAAAATAGTGAATCATTTCCACAACGGTTATAAATACACATTTTATCGACGTAACTCATACTCAAATACGTGTTCCAACCGAACGACGATTCAAGCCCCGTTTGAATATTCAACACGTTTTTTGGCGTGTACGGCAGCGCCTCACCTTTTTGACTCGTGGACTGAGCGGGGTCAGAAATTTCCGCTAAAGTATAGGTATACACCACAGACAAAGGCACCGTTAAACCCTCAGTCACTGCCAGGTTTTGGCTTAACGAAAGCTCAATACCCGCAATACTCGCTTCACCCTCACTGACAGAGCCGGTGGTTAATTCTCCACACGGAAACGCCACTGAACAATTCGTGACTTTATTCGAGTAGTCGCTGTAAAACGTCAGGGCACTTGCGTCAAAAGAAGCATTTGAAAACCGCAATCCCATTTCATAATTCGTGCTTTTTTCTGGCTCGATATTATTCTGGTCGCTTGGTGATGCCGGCGCGAAACCGGTGTGAGCCCCGGCGAGAAGTTGCCACTGGTTATTGAGCTCATAGGTCACGCCTACGCCTGTCATGATTTCTTCAATTTGATTCGTCGCCGATAGCGTACTTTCGCTGCGTGCGGTATCACTGTAACGTCTTTGTTGCATTCGAATATTTTCATATCGAACACCGAGCGTTAGCGCCAGGTCATTTTTTACCTGCCATACATCCATCAGGTGGGCCGATGTTGCCTTAGCCTCCTCGAGCCGATTATTGCTCGCACTAGGCTGGCTCACGCGGTCAAAAATTAATGCACTCTCACGTTGAAAATAAATGTCTGACGGCTGAAATCGATCCGAGCTGTCTTCGTGATATCGAACCCCACCCTGAATCGCATGCTCTCTCCAACGCCAATCCACTATCGACTGGACACCCTCACTAACATACTCGCGATCATTATGTTTAATACTGATTTCTGCATCCACAGTACCATCAAGTATGCCTTGTGCATTTGCCTCGCCATCATTGGCTGCATCGATGACACGTCCAAATCCATTGCCATTTATTTTATCGACTTTAAACCAATCTCGGGCAAAGGAATTTCTATAGGCGGTCGTGGTAAATTTTAGATTTGGATTTACCTTGAATAAATGACGTGCGCTGAAACCCACATGGCGTGAGCTCATTTGATCCAGAGCCGTTAAGCCGTAGCGCCGATTCATATCCCGATCAAAATCCGCGTCAGAAAGCCCGACATAAGTCACATCCGACGACTCCTCTGAATACTGCAATTTCACGTCCAGCTGCTGGTAGTTTTCCTGATTTTTATCGCCACCATTCACAGAAAATTTCAGCATATAATCTTCAATATCAAAGCCACTGTTTTCAGGTGATCGATCAATCCGCTTAAAGCCATCGCTTTGGGCTTGATACGTTTCCAATAGAAACCCCATGTTTTCCACACGATTTCCATAACGTATATGTGCCTTGTTACTGCTATATTCTCCTGACTCAACATTAAATACCCCACTGCTGTCTTCAGGAATCGGAGCAGAAACTAAATTAACGACACCGGCCACTGTTGAAGGCCCGTATTTTAATAAGCTGCTCCCTTTTAATACTTCGATACCCGACATTCTTCCGGCCGTTGGGAAATAATAGGCTGCGGGGGCCGAATACGGCGCTGGTGCGATTAATACACCGTCTTCCAACAACGTAATTTTCTCTGACCGCTCGGCCCCAGCCCCTCGGATACCAATATTCGGGCGTAATCCAAAACCGTCTTCTTCTTGAAGATAGACACCAGGGACCTGACGCATCATTCGATTGATATCCGTATATTCAAATTTTAATAAGGCCTGTTCATCAATAACGTGAGCTGAACCCGGCAATGTTTGAGCATTCTCTCGGTTACCAATGATCGTCACCTCCTCAATCGAGTCGGCATACGCTGACACATTAACAACACTGCAAATAAACACCGTTGACCCAAAATTCTTGAACATAAAACACCTTTTTGTAAAAACAACCAGAAAGGTGCCACACTACAAAACCGCCATATTAAATGCAAATGATAATCATTATATTTTTCAAAGTAGTCCGAATTTTCTTGCTCTAGTCCGATCGCGCTCGCTTAATGAATGACTTGATTCAACTGCGCCAACGCTTTCTCACTCGCTTTAAGCGCTTTATCTAACTCCTTAAAATAATCAATTTCATCTTCGTTTTTAATACAACGATTTGCGCGAGTCCCCGATAATTCATTCCTTAACAACAATATTGTCGATCTAACGCCTCTAATTTGTTGAGAAATATTTTTCTTTTTTTCTTTTGTATCGGAGAGCGATTTAAATTCTGCGTTATGCGATTTAACCTGGTTATTTAATTTTTCCAATTCCCGATTGGGATCATCGCCACTGTGTGCATATGCGATATTATTTAAAATGCCACCGATCAATACGAGATAGATGACTAGGCGCGAAGCAGAACACCAGTCATGTTTAACATTTCTTTTCAACAACGCTCCCAGCATTAACAGATTAGCGAACAAAGTCAGACACCAATCGTTTTCGCGCATGTACACACACGGGTTCAAATTCAAATTTTTCATATAGTTTTCGCGAGGCATTATTTCCCATCAACCAGGAAGTCGTCACTAAGCTTACGCCTTGCGCCGTTAATCGCGCGCTAGCCAGTGATAGGAGTTTGGTGGCAACGCCTTTTCTTCTAAATATCTCTACGACATACACGGCAACTATTTCTGCCACACTGATTTCTTGCCCATAATACACATCACATTTAACCTGAGTCGCTATAAACCCAACTTTATGATTTCCACTGTAGGCTGCGATGACATCAATACCAAAATCCGTTGCCCAAAAATCGAGCACCGCACTCACGGCATCTTCGCCGCCTCTGAAATGCGTTAGTAATTCTGCATGCGCAAAAAGACATTGCTCTTCATCAAATTGTGCATTCAATAGCGGAAATAACGCTCGCATTTGATCAATATTTTCAACAAGCTCATACCTTGCTACCCCTGTCTCATCAATGATGCTCATGCTGGCCTTCGCCTCGCGCGGTGAGAATCTGATATTGCTCTGAGTCCAGCCCTGGCAATCGCTGCAAAAAGGCCACCATCGCCCAGATTCGCTCATCACTATGGGTCGGACCCCACGCAGGCATACCCGAAGCTTTGATCCCATGCTTAATGATCCAAAATTGACGCCTGGCTTGCCCCTCTACGGACGGGTCGCCATGTGTATGATCTGTGTGTATTACACTTAGATTTGGCGGCTTGGGGTAAAGCCCAACGCTCAAATCTGATTCTGTTTTCCCTGGCTTTAAGTGGCATGAGGCGCACATATCGTTGTAGTCTGCCCCACCGCGTAACAACCAATCTGGGTTTTCTAGATTCGGCACGCCAATGTCTTGAGATGCGCGTGAAATCGAACGCTCACGTGCAAACTCAAGTAGCTCATAGGTCAACTTGGTATGAGGCACATCTGCGCCTATGGGATACAACCCCAAAACCACGTAGCCTACACCACCAATACCGAGTAAAAATATCATCGCAAATAAAACGCGTTTCACAAGACTCAAACTCCAATTTGCCACACAAAATTAATGCTAGTGCGAATCATGTTTTTTATGGCCTTCTGACTTTTGGTGTGATGTTTCACCTTCTGTTTCAGATTGCTTGGCGTGTGTTTTCATGCACTTTTTCATCATCGCTTGCATCACAGGATCATCCTTTTTCATCTTGCTATGATCCATGGCACTCATTGCTTCACATTTGGGGGGTTCGGCAGTTTTGGCATGCTCAGCCTCTTCGTGAGCCAACGCAAAAGCCGGTAAAATGGTCAGTGCGCCATAAGCGGCAACACGAGTTAGAATTTTGCGCATATCAAGAACCTTTTTTTGTATGGTTGATTAACTACTACCCCTACTCCAAGCCAACAGTCGGTTGGACGGTTTCGGGTGCTTTATTGATAGGTTCTACGTTAGCCCATTTCCACCAACAGACCGATTACTGCGACATTACAATATGGTAATGTCGCTCGCACGAATTGAAAGGACAACGTACTCTTGGTTCTCCTAGAAGCCGCACTAAATAGAAATCATGAAAATATTAGTAGTTGAAGATGAGCCAAAGATCGGCCAGTACGTTCAAAAAGGCCTCTCAGAATCGGGGTACAACGTCCGTTGGTGCGATAATGGGCTAGATGGGCACCACATAGCCAAAACCGAACCCTTCGACATCATCATTCTGGATGTCATGCTGCCGGACATTGATGGGTTTCGTCTGGTGACCGCTCTACGGGAAGCCGCTATTGCAACGCCTATACTATTCCTTACCGCCAGAGACAGCATCGATGATCGTGTGAAGGGCCTTGAGCTTGGCGGTGACGATTACCTCATTAAACCTTTTGCTTTTCCCGAACTCCTCGCGCGTGTAAAAACGCTGTTACGCCGGGGAACGTCTGCGCCCCTATCAGAGACCATTGACATTGATGACATGCATATCGACCTAAAAAAGCGTCGGGTGCATCGTGGTGATCAGCGTATTGCTTTAAGCAACAAAGAATTCTCACTGTTGGAATTCCTCGCCAGTCGACGAGGCGAAGTGCTGACGAGAGCCCTAATTGCATCCCATGTATGGGATATGAACTTTGATAGCGACACCAATGTGATCGATGTTGCCGTGCGTCGCTTGCGCGCAAAAATTGACGATTCAGCGCCAACAAAACTGATTCACACAGTGCGCGGCATGGGTTATACCCTGGATGTACTTGATGATTAGTCATCTTCCGCGGTCTATTACGTTTCGCACTGCATTATCCGTCTGGGGCATTGTATTGATCTGCTTCCTGCTACTGGGGCTCGTCGTTGAATACTCCGTTAAACGCCATTTTATCGAGCAGGATACCGACGAACTTCAAGTGGTCCTCAAGGCGATTGACGATACTCTGGAACAGGAAAGCTCTGACACTTCCACCCTGAGCAAACAATTAGCACTAAGTGTTGCCGGCCACCACGGTATCTATTTCGGTGTGTTTATCTCCCCAGATAAACTGGTGTACAGTAACCACGATACACTTGCAGAGCATGCCTTAACGATTGGGACGAGCTTTCAGAATTTAAGTGCCAGCACACTTTCTAATGCTGTATTTGAAGGTCATGAATACCGCCTTACCCGTTTATCACGTCAGGTAAACAATCGAACCTACGTTATAATCCTCGGCGCCTCACTCGACTTTCACAACCACTTCATCTTGGGCTTTCGACAAACATTGTGGCTCATCATCTTGGCGTTATGCATTGTCAGCGCGGCAGCCATCTTTTTTTTTACACAACTCGGACTTCGGCCCATCCACCGAATTTCGCAAGACATACGCAACATCGGAGCCAGTGAATTAGACCAGCGTTTGCAGATGCAAAACACACCACCCGAGCTCAAAGAACTGGTCTGTGCATTTAATGACATGCTGACAAAAGTTGAAAAAGGCTACGATACGCTCAACAATTTTTCAGCCGATCTTGCCCATGAATTTCGTACTCCCTTGGCCAACCTCAGTGTGCAAACACAGGTTGCGCTAACCAAAACACGAACAAATGAGGAGTATAAAGAAACACTGTACTCCTGCCTCGAAGAATATGAGCGTTTAACCGGAATGGTCAATGACATGCTATGGCTGGCAAAGACAGACAATGCTCAACTTGATTTTGTTCATGAGCCTTTTGCTATCGACACCGAGGTTAGATCCATTATCGACTATTTTGCTGATCTGCTTGATGAGAAGGAGATTAAATTGAGCATCTCACTAGACCCTGTAAGTATCGACGGCGACAAAAACATGATTCGTCGCGCCCTTAACAATATTGTATCGAATGCTATCCGGCATACACCAAGAGAAGGGTCAATTACGATTCAGCTCAAAACCAATGTACAAAATAGCAGAGAAAAACCACGTGTATGGCTCTCCATCAGTAATACGGGAGAGCCTATTCCGGCGAGTGAAATCAACAGACTTTTTGATCGTTTTTATCAAGTAAAGGGCGCCCGGCACTCAGGCAGTAGTGGTTTGGGGCTCGCCATTGTGAAAGCTATTATCGATCTACATAACGGTACCATACGTTGCACCAGTGAAAGAGGGAAAACAGAATTTGCCATCCAGTTTCCGGTTGTAACCAGCGCCAAGTGACGCCCAAATAACCGATACCAACTAGGATCGTTTCCTACCATAAAACCGTTATACATAAACCAACGAGGGCTCAATACTCATTAAGATAATCAATGACCGATTGATAAACCAAGATTCCGCGCTTCAGTAACGTCAAGCGTCCGAAGAATATTCTTTTTAGCCAAAAGCGCGAGCCCCTCTTTAGTCGCGATAGTGAAAGCATAACGGTCTTCGTTTAATGGTTTTCCTACCGGAAAACTATGTGAATAAGTGCTAAGTTCAAGATCATTAATGAGTAAATACGTATCGCCCACCAATGCAATCACGCCCCATCGACCAAACGCTTTTGTGATGGTTCTGATTTTATCTTGAGTCATATCCCAATCGATTAATCGCTCAGCTATTGTAGCCGGTGGCCAATTAACGCCTGACTCCTGACTCATTGCTTTTTCATAAAGCTCGGAAATATTCTCTAGCAACTCAGGAAGAGCCCAAGCCACCTCAATCTGGACCTTCGCCATGTACATTTCCCAGCCATCCTGCTCCTCTAACACGATTGACCTTTGGCATAGGATATCACCCGCATCAAAGACACCATTCAGTTTGTGGAAAGTAACGCCTGCACTCTCTCTGTATTTGAGCGTTACCCAAGCCGCCGCGTCGGGCCCCCTCCCCATCGGCAACAGCGTTGGATGAACATTCACTGACATGACAGCATCGTAATCAAATTTGATTTTCCATCCGTAACCAGCAGAAAAAACACAGTCAATTTTATCTTCACAAATGATTTTATCTACAAATCCAGCCTCTACTTTATCGAACCTTATGGGAATGTTCTCAGCATTCGCCAGTGCAAGTAACTTGTCGCCATACCCTTCTTCTGCGCAAACGAATACATACGCTATTTCATGCCCAAATTCTCGCAGCATATAAAAACAATTAATAAAAAAATCATCCCCGAAATATGCGATTTTCACTACGCCATCCTTACCCTTGTGTTTATTTTCAATCACCCCTTAATATCTCAAGCGAATTTAAAGGAGCACCAAAAATAACAGTAGATGACAGCAACCAACACAAACATGACACGGACATTACAATTTTGAAATTCACTTAACCAGACGAAAACGATTGGCGCCCGATGTGAGGCCCCAATCGCTCAAGGCACATACTACTTAGCTCTTTCAGCAACATCGTGAAGTTGAATATCTCCATTAATCACTTTAGCGACCGCATAATGTTCATCAACGATACTTACGATTTCAACACGACCGACTTCGATGAGCTCGTAGTCAGATTCACCCTCTTCGACAACATCTGTACGGAAGGTCGAACGCACAACACGGAATTCATCGTTCGCCTTCGCTCCTTCCCGACTGCCAATACACATCACGACTTCACGATCATTCACCTTAACAATTTGGCCCTTCATTAGTGCCTTGTGGTACATCGACGAAGAGCAGGCACCCAGTAACAAAATAAGAGCGCCCAATACACCAAACTTAAAAAATTTATTTTTCATGAGATTTTCATCCTTTTGAAGGTTAAAATTGCCGACACCGTTAATCAAGTGCCGGCATGAGAGATTAGGAAACACGTTTCTTCCATAGGAAATACACGGCCGGTAACACCAACAGCGTTAAAAACACCGCACTGATCATCCCGCCAACCATCGGCGCGGCAATCCGGCTCATCACTTCGGAACCTGTGCCTGAACCGTATAAAATTGGAAGCAGACCGACGGTCACGGCAGCCGCCGTCATCATGACTGGCCGAACACGAAGACCCGCCCCATCGATAACCGCTTGTCGGAGTGCTTCAGACGACAGCACCCCGCCCTCAGCATCAGCCTTAGCCCGATTCCAAGCTTGATTTAAGTACACCAACATAATCACACTGATTTCGACGGCAACACCGGCTAGAGCAATAAAACCCACGCCAACGGCGATAGAGAAATTAAAGCTTTCAAAATACATCAGCCAAATACTACCAATCAGGGCGAATGGTAATGTCCCCATCAATATTGCCACTTCGATAAAGCTTCGGAAGTTCATAAACAGCAATATGGCGATAATGGCCAAGGTCAAAGGAATGACGTAAGTCAGTTTGGCTTTGGCACGCTCCATGTATTCATACTGTCCGGACCACCCCACCGAATAACCCGCTGGTAATTCAAGCTGCTCTGCAACTACCTGCTGAGCGTTCACAACATAGGTACCGACGTCAATGCCATCGATATCCACAAAGGTCCAACCATTTATGCGTGCGTTCTCACTTTTTATTCCTGGGGGGCCATCTTCTATCCTTACATCAGCGACATCACCAAGGGCTATCCGCTCACCTCTGGGCGTAACAATCGGCAGTAACGCAAGTTGTTGGGGCGAATCTCGATACGACTGAGGATACCGAATATTCACGGGGTAACGTTCAAGCCCTTCCACGGTTTGCGTGACATTCATACCGCCAATCGCAGAAGCGATGACCTGTTGAACATCCGCAATATTCAACCCAAAGCGCGCAGCTTTTGCCCGGTTAATATCTACGTTGAGATAGCGCCCGCCAGCTACGCGCTCTGAGTAAACCGATGCCGTACCGGGCACATCTTTTAAAATCACCTCCAACTGCTTTCCGATGTCCTGTATCACCGTTAAATCCGGCCCCGCGATTTTTATGCCCACCGGCGTTTTAATGCCCGTGGCTAACATATCGATGCGCGTTTTAATGGGCATCACCCAAGCATTTGTGACACCTGGAAGTTTAACCAACGCATCAAATTCCTTTTTTAGCGTTTCAGTGGTGACACCTTCTCGCCACTCGCTTTGTGGTTTTAATTGAATGAAGGTTTCTATCATGGTGAGCGGTGCGGGGTCGGTCGCAGAATCCGCTCGCCCGATCTTACCGAACACTGTTTTTACTTCGGGCACACTGGCAATCAGCTTATCGGTTTGCTGCAGTAACTCTCGAGCTTTACCGATTGATATCCCGGGATACGTGGTTGGCATGTACATCAAGTCGCCTTCATCCAATGGCGGAATAAACTCACTGCCGATTTTTCCTAAGGGCCACATGACAGTCGAAAGTAGCAACAGCGCGATCACTAGCGTCATTTTTGGAAACGCCAGCACTTTTTTCAGCACGGGCATATACGTCGCAGTTAAAAAGCGATTGATGGGATTTTTGTGTTCCGGCAAGACACGACCGCGAATAAAATACCCCATTAATACCGGCACCAAGGTGATTGCCAGTGCCGCGGACGCGGCCATTGCATAGGTCTTGGTATAAGCAAGTGGGCTAAACATCCGCCCCTCTTGAGCCTCTAAAGTAAATACAGGAACGAAACTCACTGTAATAATCAGCAAACTAAAAAACAGCGCTGGCCCAACCTCAGAGGCCGACTCCGCGACAACCTGCCAACGATTCTCTTTGGTCAACGGCGTCTTTTCCATGTGTTTATGCATGTTTTCAATCATGACGATTGCTCCATCAATCATCGCGCCAATGGCAATCGCGATCCCTCCGAGCGACATGATATTGGCGTTAATGCCTTGAGCATGCATGATGATAAACGCAGTCAGAATACCCACCGGCAAACTGAATATTGCCACCAGGGATGAGCGAATATGAAAAAGGAAGGCCATACATACGAGCGCGACAACAACAAACTCTTCAAGAAGCTTATGCCATAGGTTTTCAACCGCACGCTCAATCAAACCGGAGCGATCGTACACCGTGACAACCTCTACGCCTTCAGGCAAGCCTTGTTTCAATTGCTCGAGCTTAGCTTTGACACCATCGATGGTGGTCTGGGCGTTTTCACCAAAACGCATGACCACAACACCACCTACTGTTTCACCCTCGCCATTGAGTTCGGCAATTCCTCTGCGCATTTGCGGTCCGAGACCGATATCCGCAACGTCCTTCAAAAGTAATGGAGTGCCATTTTCATTCACACCCAACGGAATGTTGGCCAAATCCTCTTCACTCTGTAAGTAGCCCGAGGCACGCACCATGTACTCGGCTTCAGCCATTTCAACGACCGATGCACCGACCTCTTGGTTTGCCCGTTTAATCGCCATCTGAATATGAGACAAGGGAATACCAAAAGCCCGTAATTTCTCTGGGTTTACTGTCACCTGGTATTGCTTGACCATACCTCCAACGGCCGCGACTTCTGAAACACCCGGCACCGTCTGAAGTTCGTATTTTAAAAACCAATCCTGCAAACTTCGCAGCTGGCTCAGGTCGTGTTTTCCCGTTCGATCAATAAGTGAGTAGATATAGACCCAGCCCACACCAGTGGCATCAGGGCCTAGTTGAGGTTTCGCCGCTGGGGGTAACGAAGGCGCTACCTGACTCAGATATTCCAAGACGCGGCTTCTCGCCCAGTAAAGATCCGTTTGCTCATCAAAAATGATGTAAACATATGAATCGCCAAAAAAAGAGTAACCTCGTACCGTCACAGCGCCAGGTACCGACAACATGGCCGTCGTGAGCGGATAGGTCACCTGATCTTCAACCACCTGAGGCGCCTGCCCGGGGTAAGACGTTTTGATAATGACCTGTACGTCACTAAGATCGGGAATTGCATCCACAGGCGTACGCTTTAAGGAAAACAACCCGACCCCAACGAGTATGGCGGTCGCAAGTAAGACAAAAAAACGATTGCCAACGGACCAACGAATAATGGATTCAATCATGCCTTACTCCCCGTCACCTGAGTGCTGTTGGTGATTGGAGTGATCCATCTTTGAGTGATCAACCGCGTTAGTTTCCATGCCATTGTGGTTCATTTGTGAATGGTCCATTTCTTCATGATTCATCTGGCTGTGATCCATTTTAGAATGATCCATCTCACCATGATTCATTTGGCTGTGATCCATTTTGGAGTGATCCATCTCACCGTGATTCATCTGACTATGATCCACGCTCTCTTCATCTTCCGAAGACATTTCGTTCTCACTCTCACCATTCATAATATGTGTACCCGTCATTTCATACTGCCCATTATCGAGCTTGGTAATTTCCATGTGCAGCTGAGTACCGGGTGCTAACACCTCAAAATTCACTTTTGGGTTAACCTGAAAATCCATGGTCATTTCAGGCCATTCCCAAGCGTCAATCGCATCATGTTTGACCGTCACCATTCGATGATCAGGCATTACGCTCTCGATCGTGGCGGCAACCCACACTGAGCTGGGCTGATCTTCGCCATGATGCATTCGTTTAAAGTCTGAGGTTTTGCTAGACTCGGAATCGAGTAAGAACTGGGCCGATGTCACTACCCTATCCCCTTCGCTCACGCCTTCGATGATTTCAGCAATTGACTGATCTTCACGCCCAACTTTGACGGCAATCGATTTGTAACTACCCTCTCCCAAGGCCAATACAACCCGGTCTTGGCTGCCGGTACGAATAAGTGCTTCCCTTGGGATGACAAGTAATTGCTCAGCACTATCGGAGTGCACAGCAACTTGCGCAAACATATTGGGTTTGAGCGCAAAATCTGGATTTTCAAAACGAAGGCGAAGACGCACTGTGCGTGTTTTGCTATCGAGTGTTGGGTAAATATAATCCACCTGACCTGACCAGGTTTTACCCGGCAGGTAGTCCAAGTTCATCGTGACAGGATCGCCGGCTTTAACCAGGGCCGCCTGGCGTTCAAAGATTTCCGCGTCTACCCATACTTGATCCAATGCGCCGATACTGAGCATCGTTGTGCCTGGCTTAACGTAAAAGCCTTCTCGAATATTCAGGTTATCAACCACGCCGGTTTGGGGGGCGTAGAACGTCACTGTTTGCTGAATTTTTAAGGTCTGCTTCAGCGCTTTAATGGAGGCCGCTGGAATTTGTAAGGCTTTAAGCCTGTCTTCCGCTGCCTGAATTAAGCGTGAGTTTTTACGATTAAGTGCGAGCACCAACTCTTCTTGTGCATTGACTAATTCCGGCGAATAAAGCGAATACAAAGGCTCGCCTTGTTGCACCGGATCACCGGCTGCCTTAACAAATAATTTTTCCACCCAGCCGGAGACTCGAGGATGGATGTGGATTAGCTTGTCTTCGTCGTATTTAACATATCCGACGGTGACAATTTCAGTATGAAGTGGCTGACGCTCAACCAAGCCGGTGCGAACCCCCAAATTATTAATCACATCGGGCGATATGCTGATTGTTCCGGGGCCTTCGTCATTGGCTTTTGCACCTTTGTCGTAGACTGGAATAAGATCCATGCCCATGGGCGACTTACCCGGTTTATCGCGTCGATAATTCGGATCCATCGGCGCCACCCAATACAAGGGTTCTTGCTTGGCATCCGATGACGTCTCGGAACTGCTATTTCCACCGCCCAGAGAGAGGGTCAGTAGACCACCCACAAGGGCGCCCGAAATTGCGGCAACAAGCGTTGCGGGCTTAAATATGTCTGATGTATTCATGTTTTTCTCCTATCGTTGCGCTTCACTAAAGCGCAGCGCGGCTAGATTCTTTTGTAGATGGGGTGCCCGCCTGAAAATAATTAAGCTGGGCAATGTTCTTTTGCATGTCGATATCCACATGTAATGCTTCTATCCGTGCATTAAGTTCAGCAATACGCGCACGCACGACTTCAGCAAAGTCACCGTCGTCATTTGTATAAGCGGAAAGAGAAGCCTCCGCTTGCTCGGCCATTTCTTTTAGCAAACGGGAATCAAATAAAAACTTCCGTTCGACTAACCTGAGGTACATGGCTTCTGCCGAGTCATAGCCGGCTTTCAATTGTCGCAGTACTAGCGCACGCTCGGTTTTCACGGCTTCTAATTCAGCATTAGCCGATTGCACCTTTTTGTCTTGTCGCTTACCCGTAAACAAGGGCACATCGAAGCTCACACCAACAGAAAAAAAGTCTGAGCGATCATCGCCCATGGGTGTTTGATCCCGATAACCATAACTCGCGTTAACCCCCCATTGCGGTTTGTAGCTTTGCTTCGCTAGTTTCACACCGGAGTCAAACGCGTTAATTTTTTGGTCAATGCGTTTTATTTTGGGGTGGCGACTCAAGATCTCTGACAACTGACGAAGCTTCGTAGAGCGATCTCGTTCTTTTATCAAGCCAGGCGCCTTCAATTCAATGAGGCTTTCTGAGTTCTCGTTTTCGGAAAGAGTGATGACCGGGTCACCCAACCATTCACCCAACTTAGCGAGCGACATATCCCGCTGCTGGTATAAACGCGTGAGGCGGTCGTCCAGCCGAGTCAGTTCGAGTTGCGCTCTGACGAGGTCCTGTTGACGTGTTCTTCCGGAAGCCGTGGTGTAGCTGGATTGAGCCACGTCGACCAGATGCTCAAAAAGCCCCCGGTCCTGCTCTATCAAATAGATTGTCTGTTCACTTCTATAGGTATCCAGCCACAATTGGGCAACCGTAACAGCAACCTGGGCGTTTCGATCCGCTCTCGCATAGGGCTGCATCTCACTCAACTTTTGTAGCTTTTCACGTTTGAGTGAGAGCGTTTTGCCGCGCGGGAACATTTGGCTTACACCCACTTTGAACTGCGTCATCCCCTCCTGAGAAAAATCAAAGGTATCTATCGGAAGGTTTGCCACGCCCAAGCTGACTGAGGGATCCGGAAGCGAGCCCGCTTCAACACTCAGCGCATCAAGGCTTTCTTGGCGCTTCAAACTTCCCTGAACCCATGGGTCTTGTCGTTGGGCTGTTGTCACCGCATTCTCAAGAGAGTAAGAATCGGCGTGTGCTAAGGTTGCCGACAAGGCAACCAGCGAGGCGCATACCATGGGCCTCCAAATTTTGTAGTCAAAGTGCATTAATATTGCTCCTCTAGGCTGGACACCGTGGCGAAGGGTTCGGTGCTGCCGTCAGCTTTTACCAATAACACTTCATAGGGTGTGAAACGGTCCCCCATTTCCATGCCTGGGCTACCGGCGGGCATGCCCGGTACTGCCAGACCAATAGCACCTTCCGGCGGGTTGGCTATAAAAGCAGTGATATGCTTGGCGGGAATATGGCCTTCAAAGAAATACCCATCTGAGGTCACGCCGGTATGGCAAGACTGCATATTGGCGGGAATATTGAGCTTCTTTTTGATGGCATCGAGGGAGTTACGATTGCGGATGGTAGGGTCAAAACCATTTTCTTCGATATGGGAAACCCAAAGGCCACAACACCCGCAACTTGGGCTCTTGAACACCTCTATTGCGATGCTTTGTTTAGCCTCTGACGATTCAGGTGCTGACGATTCGGAACAGGCCACCAGGGCCATAAATATGATTGAAAGAATACTGAGCGTTACAACTTTCATTGTTTAATCCTCTAAGATCCACGAGCAACAACGCTTGCGGAAATGATTAAATATGAGGATCAAAGGGATCCTCGGCTTTAAAAACGCCTAATTTCAGACGCAATTAGGGTGTGATTAGCCGAGAATGGGAGGACGGTAGAGAGAGCTAGTAGGCTTAATGACTTCAGCCTGACTTAAAAAGAAAGAAGATTGGTTACGAAACCCGAGAGTCTCAAGTCGAACGGAAGTTAGAATCGCGCTGACAGAGTGGCATGCTGTCATCGGGCACCCATCATCGCAACACTCGTTGTCAGCACTAGTAGTGGCCGTTTCAGAGGTATGAGTTGCGGCCTCAGGATGGTGAACTGCGTCACCATGACATGTCGAGCTTACGGCAGGCTGAAGAGCAGTGTCAGCGACTGTATTACTGAACATCATATTCGAATGCGCGTCCGCCAACACTACCTGACCCAAGAAGGTCAATAGTGCGAAAAGCACCCATTTGCGGGTGTTTTTGTTGGTTCGGAACGAATTCATATTCATCTTTAACTTAGATTACATCGTCAACAATAGCATTTTATATCGAATTTGCCTAGCGAGCAAGAGGCATAGATTGACTTAAGTCATGTTACATATCACGCAATCGATCTACGTCAATCTACTAACAGACTGTCACTTTCAAACTCGGGCACGACTCGACAAACTAGATAAAATTACGCCCTCTCAGCGGTACGGTAGGTATTTCTTGTACCTACCGTACCGATTCAAGCAACCCATTTTCTGAGGCTCAACACCCTAGCGATTCTAAGCATGTCTTATACTGCACCGTCAAAACAAACTCGGCACATAGAACTTTTGGCAAACATGACCACTCAAGATATTGTCCTTCACTACATTAATAACCTCGAACGTGGCGCGCCTTTCTATATAGACGAGCTCTACGAGCTCGCGTCCAAGGGCGCTGTTCAAAAAGCGATAGGTAAGCTTGTCCGAGCTGGCAAAGTCGTTCGCGTTAGCAAAGGGATGTACGCAGCACCAAAATCACTTCCAAGCGTCCCAAGTATTGTCATCACCACCAGCCCAGAAGAAATCGCCAGGCTTTGGGCAAAGAAACATGGGTATCGCTTAGTCAGTCAAGGGGTCGAAGCAGCCTATAAAATTGGCTTTCAAACGCAAGCACCGGTCAGAACTGTTTATTGGAGTGATGGGCCTACAAGGAAGTTTACATTCGGGAACGCAACGTTATTTATTCGCCGAGTTTCTAATAAGAAGCTTAAGTTTTCTGGCCAAGCTCTTGGTGGATTGTTGCGAGCAATCTACGCAACAAACGCAGATGCGATTGAGATGAAGGATCTACAAACTGCGTTTAACCGGTTGTCTATTACCAGTATAGAAATGGCAAGGATGCTTAAACAACTCCAAGAAGAACCTTTGCCGAAGAAGTGGATTAGCAAGCTTAAATCTTTCGAGAAGTTATCTACTCAGGGGCTCGACGACTAATACGCTCAAAATCCACCGTTGTCGATTTTGACAACTCTGTAAATCTAAGTATCTACGTTTCAGCTTTCACCCGACAAAGACTGAATCATCACCTCCAACCCCTCTTGTGGGTCAGCACCAATGACATGGCAATATTGGATGAACTCCAATATCTCTATTTTACGTCTATCCTGTTCCATCTTCCCCAACACAGAATGATGTCTCCCCATCTTAATAGATGCAGCTCGAAGAGATAGACCACTGTCTTCACGCTTCTGCTTCATCCAAGCGCGCAATCTATCGTAGTGAGGTGAATAAGGAGATGTTTTCATTGTCTCGATGATAGAGACAATATAGAATGTCGCGAAATTCGAGACACCGAAAGACATAGACACTAAGAAGTAGATGAAGACCATAGAAATCAAGCCTGAGCTACTTGCTGTCCTCAGATCCTTTACCCAACAGCAATTTACGGTAGACCAACTGACAACAGCCTACCTAGAAAGTAAAGCATGCAAACATTCGAACAAAAAATCAGCACGTCAATTTGTCTATAGAAATATGGTTCGAATGATGAAAGCTGAATTAATGAGTCGCGAAATCAAGAAAGGTGGTTGGCCAACCTATGTGCTCGCTAAGCGTTTTAGCGAGAGCGCCGACAATAAAAAAGTCTCCCCTAAAGTAAGCACTAATAAGCAACGCCAATACAGAAAACAAGATTCTCCAGAAAAGCCTAGCGCTACTACAGCCATAAGAGAGTTATCAGAAAGGTTAAGCCAGCATAGATCGGACATGCTTTGTGCTGTTGGGGAAGCCGAAGAATATCACGCCCTGTGCACTGCTCATCCAGGGCTAAAAATACAGACTCAAGAGCTCTACAACCGAGCGAGGGAGCGCAGTGCCATCCTCCTTGGCAAGATCAAGGCTCTCGAAACACTTATCTCTATCAAAGCGCCAGAGCAGTGCTAAAGCTTCGTAAGTGGCAAGCAGAGGCGATTTCTGCAATTCGGCGAAAGTATGCGCAAGGACAATCACACTTTCTCTGTCTTGCGACCCCCGGTGCGGGCAAAACGCTCATGGCATCAATTTTGGCGAAACAGTTATTTCAATCCAACAAGATTGACTTGGTCATTTGTTTTTCACCGTCGATTAATATCGCTACTGCCTTACAGCACTCTCTCGAACAACATATTGGACATCACATTAACGGACGGCTAGGTGCCAAGGGTCATGTAATGACCTATCAATCAATGCTAAGCCTTGATCAAAGCTATTGGGAAATTCTTTCTCAATACCGTGTTTTGGCCATTTTTGATGAAATACACCACTGTGCCGGCGACGCGTTTGGCAACGGCAATAGCTGGGGGCAAACAATAGTTAACTCCATACAAGGTAGAGCAACCTATACGCTGTCGTTGACCGGCACACCTTGGCGTTCAGATAACATACCCATTGCACTCTCTAACTATTGTGAGCAAGGAAAAGTCAACTGCGACTATAGCTACGGTTTAAATAAAGCCATTAAAGATTATGTTTGTAGAGCCCCTAAAATTATAGCCATCGACAACGAGAAGATATCGTTACGAGAAAATGGTAGGGAGTCCTATTATAACTCGTTTGAATCACTACTTAGCGAGTCGACTTGCAGCTACCAGCAAATACTCGACAATCCCGGCCTCATTCGCCAAGTCATCAAAAAGGCATCGGCCCAGCTATCTTCTTTACGCAAGCAAAACCGTGACGCAGGTGCTCTAATCGTTGCAGCCAGTATTAACCACGCGTTAAAAATTTCTAAAATCCTCAAAGAGGTTACAGGTGATGAAAGTGCTGTCGTAACTCACTTACACGACGACGCTCAAGATATTATTCAACAATTCCGATCTTCCACTCAAAAATGGATTATTTCCGTTGGCATGATCAGCGAGGGTACAGATATTCCTCGACTTCGTGTCTGCTGCCATTTAAGCAGAATAAAAACTGAACTCGCCTTCCGTCAAGTGCTTGGAAGGGTTCTCCGCTCTTCAGGAAAACATGACTCTCCCGGATACCTATTTATGCCAGCAGAGCCCAACTTAATTGCATTTGCACAACGAGTAGCGGAAGACGTTCCCGAGGAACACACCGTATCCATTGACGTAATGGAAGAACAAACATCCTTCACCGAATGCACCAGTAACGAGTCTAACGACGAACTAGGGATTAACTATCCACCTATCGATGAAGTGCTTTTACACGTTCCATTCGATTTGGACGGGTCACCTCTTAATGAGAATACATTAACACCAGATATAGCCAATGGAATCTATCCAAGTTTATCCGACACATACAATATGACGATCGACTTTTTCGGACGTTTCAAACAGCAAATAATTCAACCCACGATTCTCAACAGCTCAACCTAATTGTTTCAAAAAGATAGGAGTAGACCTTTGAAATTACCTGAAGATAAACACCAAGGCCAATGTGACCACTGCAAAACCGATGTGCCTCTCGATGCCGTTGTTTGTGCTGCCTGCGGCGCGCGCTGGGGAAGCTCAACAGGAAAGACCAGACAACAAGTTTATGATCTCGGTAAAACCAAAGTTAAAATGGGCTTAGTTGGGGCTGCTTTTTTTGCAGTATTTTTTGCTGTAACTATCTACTTTGAATCTGGCTGGATGCTGTTATCAATGGCGCTCGGTTTTTTAGCCGGCCCCATATGCATCGGCTGGATAATCGGTGGGCTAATTTCAATGCGAAGAGCTAAAACAAATCTTTCGATTCAGTGGTGGAGACAAAGTTAATTAAACTACCCGCTACTGTAATTCAGACACCGAGTATTAACACGCTTCATTGTTTTTCAAGGAATTAATTTGTATCTCGAATATTACCGTCGAACTGGTTAGAAAATATATTCCCAATATCAGTGGTAAAAAATACACCTTTGAGTCCAGCCTTCTCAATAGCGTCTTTCACTATCTGCTGACAATGAAGCGACATGAACATATCGTACTCACAACGAAAAAGGGCGCAGCCTTTAACTTTTTCCTCATGAAATGCAAGGTTTTCCAAATCACCCCACTCATTTTTACGGCTCAATTGAATATCCAGTCCACCTAACTTTTCCGCAACACACAATGGAGTGAAAATATATCCATCCCCACCGTCGAAATTCACTTTTAAAAACTCACCATCAGGTTTAATGAGATTCGATAGTACTGAATGCGCTTTCAAACTTAGAAACAGGCGCCCCTGTAGCACACTCACATCAGGAATTGCTAGTTTCTCAGCTTGCTTAGATAATGGTTTAAAACTAACACGTAAGGTTTCATCAAATACATCTTTATAAGTTCGAGGAGAATTCCACATATCAATGCGCAGTTCCATGTCGGACTCACCAACCAGCTGTGTTATTTGCGCATCATCCCAAACCAACGAACGATACCGATTAGAATCTTGCACTATCGTATATAACATTTTTAGCGTCCCGTCCTCGGCATTACATTAGGTGGCACACTGCCCGATTGCAGCATAACCCTAGCAAAGCGTAGCGCATGAATAAGCTGCTCCGACGTTCTAATCAACTGAGGGCGAATCCGCGAACTTAACCATTCATAGTATGCATTGGTGTGGATACGCCGGTGCGGTACTGCTTTTCGTAAATGGTTCGGCATATACGCACGATCATCCCAGTCTCTAGGGAGCCAACACCCATTGTGGGGGTCATCAATTCTCATTTTCACCCAAGCCATAATGCCCCTAAGAACTATTGTTTCAGGGTGCCCTCCGGAGATGATGGCGTGAGCATCACATCGCGTGGATGGCCGGGCATCACCAGCCCTAGTTAAGTACCGGCCAAGACGATCGGATTTATGTGATTCTGCCAACAACTCGCCGCGAGACATGGATTCACCGGCGACACGATAGCTATCTAGACGGTCGTAAAGACCTCCAATAACTCTCAAGCGCGCAAAGTCAGCCACGCCGGGCTTTTCCTTTTTCGCAAAATCCGCAATTAGCCAATCAACTTTGTTTTGAGGTGGCCTGATATCAGGATACATCCGTTCGCCCTCTGTAATAGTGCATTAGTAGAAGATGTCTATTATCGCAGAGTTTCTACCTGTATTTCCAAAAATACTAAGCATACTGGCGGATAATTTCAAAGCTCACCAGCTGTATCACTGTTGAGCAACCTACCAACTAATTATTATCGTTTCTCATGACCCTCTACTTGAAATGTTACAAGACGCCTTATTCAACATCTCTAACAATTTATCTTTGCATCACCGGCTTAAACCGCCTCTATAGCTGCTCTCGAAAACAGTGTAATCCGTCAGGCTGCGGTATTGGTGACAAATCTCACCAAGTTACTACTTCACGAATGAATTCAGGCGGATAACCCTTGTATTGAAAAAAACGAATGCGCTTGGCTCTTTCTTTATCATCTTGCGCGGCTGTTTCACCATACTTTTGCAATGACAACGCCTTCAAAGCAGCGCACCATTCCATACCTAAATCGGCGAGCACCAATTCGGCCAATGATGCATCAACACCCTTTTGACGAAGCTCAGAGATAATTCGAATGGGCCCAATGCTCTTAGCCACACGTCCACGAATATACATCTCCGTAAAGCGTTGATCGGATAATAAGTTTTCATTTTCTAGCTTATCAAGAATAGAATCAATCGATTGCTCTTCATTCCGAAAGCGATGAAGTAGCTTGTTTCTTAACTCAGCCCGAGAGTGCTCTCTACGAGCCAATAAATCTAGCGCTTTATTTCGTATACTCACAGCACCTCCACAGCTTCACGGCCCAGCTTCCTGAGTTCTGCGTTTGCGTTATTTAGGCTTTGCCTCAAAGCAGCGTTTTCCTCTTCCAAACTCAATTTTTTATCACGCGCAGCGTTTGCTCGCGCAACAATCCGTTCAGCTCTAAGATAATATTTTAGAAAGATATTACCCGCATTTCGGTTTTCTATTTTATGCCCTGCTTCCTGACTCACGGTCAAAATTGCGGTCATTTGCGATACGCCCAACTCAATCAAATCAATAAACCGCTCCGTTAGCCCTTGGGCCCTACCCTCATGAGGTCTTACACCGTATTCTCGACACAAATTCGTAATTGAGTTTGGTTTGAAGAAGCCGCCCGTTTTTAAGGACGGTATTAGGGCAAGAGATTTCTTTTTCCCAGCAACCAGTTCTTTTCTTGAACTCGCGATGTAAACCTGAATATCAGCATACAAAGCAGAATGAATACCGACATCACGGGTATCGTATATCTTAGTCTTAGGCAAAGTAATAATTTTCTTTCTCTCTCCGGACAATAGAGGCTCGAGAAAAAGTCCCACCTCCAAATGAATCAGCTCGACACGACGCAATGAACTTTCCAAAAACAATCTAAGTATCATCTCATCTCGGTGAAATATTGCGATTGATTTGTTGCTTAAACCACCCGCATCAAACTGAGTCACCATTTCCAACGCTTTGTCCCACGCTTTCCTAGAATCGTGTTCTCGCTTACTCCCTTTTTGCGTTTTATCCCGAGAAAGCAGAAATGGTATTTTGTACTGTTTTCCTCTCTGGGCCGATGGTTCAAGTGCTATTTGGTAAAGACGATCAGACACACCTACATCATTGATACCAACAACCCCATCGCAAAGCCCCTCTTTTTCTGCCCACCAAAGGAAGGCAATAAAAGCACTGATATAAGTATTGATTGTGTCGCGCCGGAGACCTTTCTTGTTATGCCCATCCAGCTTTAAAGTATTCATCAATAGTTCAAGGTGAGCCCCTACGACCTGACGCCACTGGAACTTTGAGTTCCCAGTACTCAGCGAGTTCAATACTACCAAAATACGTACCACCGCTAGGCGTACTGTAGAATCCAGGTCTTTATCTTGAGTACCAGCCAAATACAAGATGTAATCATTCAATTCATCAAAAGGTTTCCCGCCCCGATCCACAATAAAAGGAAGCTCAGGTAAATACTTACCATTGTGTTTATAATTATCCGAACCAAATATCTTGAAGTACACTATAACTTCCTAGCCATTGAAAGCTTTTGTGATTCATAATGACTCAGCCTTTGTTCATATTCTTTCAACCGCCCCCTAAGATCTCGATTAGCGTCGACTAAACCGGCGACCTGTTGCTTCAGCGTCTTAATCTCAGATTTTAATTCCTTGAAGGTATCGCTACTTTTAGTCGGCGGCTTTTTGACTTCAGCTATTAGCGTTTTTACTTGCGCTAAAATGGCCTTATTACAATTCGAGTACAAGTACGTTCTATTCGTTTGACATAGATCACCTTCGCACCAACGTAAAAACTGAGTAATATTGCGAGGAAGACCATCGAAAGAAAGATTATGACTAACACGTTCATTTACAGCCGACTTAAAATAGTTCGCCTTCTTTAATAGCTGACACTGAGCTTCATCTTTTTTAATCTGGTTATGATCGTTCATTCTAATCTACACCTTCTCCAACCTTATTAGAGTAAGAAATTGCAGCATCGAGAATCGAAGCATTGTCACATTCGAGATTTTCAATCGCTGCCACTTTCTTATCATTCCTAATGTTTTCAATGGGGAGTAGGTTGGGACAATCGGTACACACCTCCGAAGAAGAGCGATGACACATTACGTAACCATCACTGTAACACCGGCTTAACTCTGAGCGCCCTGGCGTATTCCCGAAGCAAATCCCCTCACTAATAAAATCCATTCGTAATGAATTTTCTTCAATATACTTCATCGCGATTGCTGAACGATTTTCAGGAACGACATCAACCGTTTGCTTGATTCTCTCACTCAAGTCACGCAACACGCCTCGAGGTTCAGACTCAGCACCCAGCGTGCCTACTAGCTTCTCAGCCATATACTCTTTTTCAACTTCTCGAAAAATACGGCCACTTTCTTGCTCAGTCAAATATACGGCTGTATTTGACCAATCTTCATGACGAAGTTCGTACGTCAGAGCTTCTAGGTCAGCCTGCTTTTCGTATCGATAGAAATACATAATGGCAAAGAATCGTCGAAACTGGTGCTCGCTGAATTTAAACCTTTCTCCACCCTCTCCTTTTTCAACCCCAATAAAGTCCAAAAAAGGTTCCATTGCGATATTTAGTCGGTCCATATTAATCGGAGATCGATTGAAGGTGTCATTAAATCGATATAAAGAATCACTCCGAGATATTTTTCGCCCTTCTTCGCTCAACGCTTCAAGTGTTTTAATAGCTTTAATGACAACAGGAACGCTTGTAAACCATTCATGACGCCGAAGGCTCTTAGCCACATAAAATTTAACTCTCCAGCCATCTTGGAATTTTTGGTAGCAGTTTTCCCTCATACCAAATACCTCCGATTCACGTCGCGCAGAGAAAGCAAATATTACAATTAAGCAGCTAAGCGGCAAAAACTGATAAAGGGCTTTCTGCAGGGAGATACCTTTATGCGGTAAATTCTTTCCATAAGGCTGAATATTACGTATAACCTTACTACGATAATCATACTGTCCTTTGGACAATCCCAATATTTTTCTAATTTCAGCACGACCAAGCCCAGAATTAACCATATCATGAAAGATACTTAGATCTTCATCAGAAATATTTTTCTCTCGAATCTGAAAATGCTTATAGGCTGCTAACGGGAAAGGGGAATACCTACCTTCTTTTACTTCCCCTAGCTCGCGGGCATAAGCATTAACAATTTTCCCTGCTTCATAGCTGTTAGTTTGCAAAGTTAATTTTTTATGCTCGAGGGCGAGTTTGTCCTCGATTTCAAATAGCGTATCTGCATAGTCTAGAATATATCGTATCGAGGCATCGACAAGATGAAGAAATACAGGCACGGGAATATTTCGCGTTCTGGATGGATTAGAAGGCTTTAAATTTGAACTGCGAAGTGTTGATGACGCATCATAAACGAGATTTAATCTGCTAGCGTTTACATATTGATCGGGCATCAATGAGGTTTGCGCCTGATACAATTTAACAGCCCTAAGAACATCTTCGTAACGATCACGGCTCAAAGTCGTTCCGGAAGAATTCATCTGAAGAGCTCTTTCACCTCGCTTCAATTTAGTTGATATTGATTGCTTGTTGTACCGTACGTACACTTCATCCAAATATTTTTGAATTTCAAGATCGCCTCGCAATTGGTAGTAATCTATGCCGATCTCTCCAAATACGGCATCATAATTTATTTTGACGCTCCCCTTATATTTACGAACAGGAAGATTTTCAATGCCGACATTTTCAATATACATTGTCAACCTAGGTAGATAATTTTGCGAAACGGAAGGCTTATATTTCAACCGCTCAACCAAAACCTGACGATCCTTTTCCAACCAACGATCCCAACGACACCCTTGCATGTCGTAGATTTCGTTAAACACCCGCTTCAAAATATAAACATGATTTCTCATTGCAGAGCAGCTACGTATTTTTACTTGATCTTTGAAAGCAGAAAATTCTACAGCAAACACCAAAGAAAGCTTTAAATCATCAACCAACCCTTCAATATCAATTAGTCTCCCACCACCAATCAAAGGACCATCAAAATTAATTGTACCTACAATAGGACTCGATAAGTTCCCAGGGTCCTGGATCTTCCATATCGGTTCTCGATACTCTGACAGCAGCCAATCATAGTTTCCCTTTGCCAGTTTACTGGTATCAGCCTCCCCATTTAAAACCTGATGAAGTACAGAAACATTATTCATATAAGACGAAAATCAATTTTAAGATAGGGGTTATCAATTTCAGACAACTTACGTTGGCTACTGTGCAAAATCGCTTTATATTTTTCTCCGGATTGAAACATTTTCTCGAGAACAGACTCAATAAACACGCACCAGAATGCCCACGGGGCTTCTTTCATCACATTTATATATCCTGCTCTACTGGCACTTTTTAACGCCTCATTCCACTGTAAAAGGTGAACCACATTCTCCTCTGTGACGACAAATATATTTCTCTTATTATTACACGTCATGCATTGACTAATTGCCCAACAAACTTCGCCTTTTTTTGTTCCTGGCTGCACACCCGCCATAGGATCACGACAATAAACCCCACCAAATTGGGACGCAATTATTTTTTCTTTATCTTGTCGATACTTATCCTCATCTAGACCAATCTTTATCGCCACATTTTCGATATCAATAGTGACTAGAACTTGTAACCACTCTCTAAACTCTCGCATTTTTTGATCGAAAGACATGCGCATAGGAATTGAATTAGCATACAACATTGAAGTCCGTAGACTATTGTGTTGAGCAGCTTGCTGAACAGCAATCAACCCGCCCGTCAACCCCTTATATAGCAATAAGCTTACTCGAATTGATCGCGCGGTCCCGCCCCATTCTCCCCCGGACGCACTCTTAATTACTTTTTTTATATGCGTAAGCAAAGTACTCGAAGTAGGTACCATAGGAGTAATATGTTTCTGATGACTGTTCTTTTTAGAAGATCCCTTAGCCGAATGATGATGTAAAAACAGCTTTCCCTTGTGCTGATCAGTTGCCGTTTTTCTGTAACAACGAGTTGCTTTCCTAATAGTCCTGATTACTTTTGATGGAGAGTACTTCTGTTCGCCTTCGTCGATAGCTGTGAGAAACCCTCTAGCCCGTGGCTTAACCCATTCAATATCAACAACGCCATAGTCTGTGATGTAATCAGCATCCACAAGTATATTTCGGATCGAGTCAACATTTGCAACAAGATCATGCACTAAAAGAATACTCGCGGAAGCGATAAACCCCATACTACATCCAATCGCTTCAGCAGTAGACACATCGGCCCTAGCATCCTTTCTACTCAAAAACTGTTTTCGGAGCATGTTATAAATACGCGTTGGCAAAACGCTGCACTTTGGCTCTACACCGCCATTTCTATACCAGCACCATGCGAGATATACACCCCACCACTGCTCATTTGACAATTTCTTTATTTCATCGTTGTAAGGATTTATCGAGCCAGTCGACTTTGAGCGCCGCCACTCGATCCAACGATCTATTATTGGCAATAATGAGCGATATTTTCGTATAGCAACTAATCCCGACTTCCTCAATACAGCATATCTTGAGAACTGCATCTCTGCTTCTGAACGAATTAATGCCAGTCTTTTTTTTAAGAGGTAAGCACACTGATCTGCAATATTTTCATAAACCTCTCCATTCATCTCTGCGGCCAATGAATGCATAACCCTTTCAATTGCAGCAGCGTCATCACCCGCAACAATTTCACTAAAGATTTCTTTGTCATCAAAAGTGAACTCAAGGAGAGATTTTGAAACTTTTTTCTCTGGCTTAAATGTCGACAGAACATCGAACCTAGGGATATACCCATAATACTGGAGACGATTAAGGGTGTAATTTATACCAGAGATATAGGAGTTCTTAGCATAAGATGTAATCTTTCGCCGTTCCAACCGACAACGAACCAATGCAATAAATTTCATCCATGAAATTTTCTCCCCAAAAGTAGCAACGCCACTATTTATTTCACCCAACAACCCAACAGCAAGCTCATTAAGTTCTTTAAAAAGCAACTTAATTGAGGCCCAAATAGAGTTAAAATGATCCAGTGAATACTTAGCTGCGTCACTACAACTTTTTTGTACAGCAGTAAGAAAAGGCCTACTAATAAATGGGAGGAATACCCCAAGATCAACATCTTTCTCGGGGTGCTTTAAAAGAATCGAGCTCATTACGAGCCGAATTTAACTTTCTATTTCTTCAACATCGGGCGACACTGAACTAGGCACTTGCAAAAATTCCCCTCGAATCGCCTTATCCAACTCTTCAACAGCTTCCGGATGCTCTTCTAGAAACACCGCTGCGTTCTTTTTACCTTGACCTATTTTATCGCCTTTGTAGGAGTACCAAGCACCGGCTTTATCAATCAATCCAACTTTTACACCCAAATCAATTAATTCGCCAAAATAATTAAAGCCTTGACCATATAAAATTTGAGTTTCACATTGCTTAAATGGCGGGGCTACTTTATTTTTAACAACCTTGATACGAGTTTCACTTCCAACAACTTCGTCACCTTCTTTAACAGAGCCTATGCGACGAATATCCAAGCGTACAGATGCATAAAATTTTAAACTATTGCCGCCAGATGTAGTCTCTGGATTCCCGAACATAACTCCAATCTTCATTCGGATCTGGTTGATAAAAATAACCAAACAATTTGCGTTTTTAATATTTGCTGTGAGCTTTCGTAAAGCTTGCGACATTAAACGCGCTTGAAGGCCAACATGATGATCGCCCATCTCACCTTCAATTTCAGCTTTCGGCGTAAGAGCTGCAACAGAGTCAATAATTACAAGGTCAACTGCACCAGAACGAACAAGCATATCAGTCACTTCAAGCGCCTGTTCACCAGTATCAGGTTGAGAAACAATAAGGTCGTCTGTATTCACCCCAAGGTTTTGTGCATAACCAGGATCAAGCGCATGCTCCGCATCAATAAATGCACACGTCTTACCACTTTTTTGTGCCTGCGCAATAGTGCTTAGCGTTAAAGTTGTTTTACCAGATGATTCCGGCCCGTATATCTCTACAATACGCCCATAAGGCAACCCACCTATACCCAAGGCAATATCCAGTGGCAAACTACCTGTTGAAACCGAAGGTATTCTTTCAATAGGCTTATCACCTAATTTCATCGCAGTTCCTTTACCAAACTGCCGATCAATTTGAGCTAATGCAGCCTGCAAAGCTTTTTCTTTATTCGCATCCATAATTATTTCCTACCAAAAATTAAAGTATTTTTTAAACAACTCACTACAACGCTTTGGCTAAATTTAGGCTGCTGAAGCTAGGTGAGAACTGTACAGACCGTCATTTGCGGACTGAAGGCCAATAGTAGCAAGGGATTTAGTAGGTGTGTACAATTTTTCAATAGTAGATAATGGGTTGCCAAACATTACACCAATTTTCATACGGATCTGGTTAATAAAAATAGCCAGACAGTTAGCATTTTTGATATTGCCGGTAATTTTACGCAGGGCTTGGGACATTAAGCGTGCTTGCAAGCCTACGTGGTGGTCACCCATATCACCTTCAATTTCCGCTTTTGGGGTAAGTGCAGCGACAGAATCCACAACCAGAACATCAATCGCACCGGAACGCACCAGCATATCGGCAACTTCCAACGCCTGCTCGCCCGTATCTGGCTGAGAGACAATCAGATCATCCACATTCACGCCTAATTTACCCGCATAGATAGGGTCTAGCGCATGCTCCGCATCAATGAACGCACAGGTTCCACCGGCTTTCTGCGCTTCGGCAATAACCTGCAAGGTAAGCGTGGTTTTACCAGAAGATTCAGGGCCGTAGATTTCAACAATTCGCCCTTTTGGCAAACCACCGATACCTAGTGCCACATCCAGCCCGAGCGAGCCCGTAGATATTGCAGGTATTTTTACCAGCTCTTTGTCACCCATACGCATAACGGTGCCTTTACCGAACTGTCGGTCAATTTGCGTTAGCGCGGCCTGTAATGCTTTCTCTTTATTCGCGTCCATTAATCACCCCTTTCTATGCCATTCTGTAGCTGAATCCGGCCAGCTGTTGTTCATTTATTGCCGCAGAGAGCTATGTCTCTTGCCAAAGTACGAGTGCAGCATACGGCAAAAACACTGTACGCGCAAACAGTAATATATACTTATACAGTGTTTTTATTCTGGAGTATTGAAATGAGATGTTCCAGTGCGCTTATCACGGACTGCTCCCGCACCTGCGCGCGATCACCGTTGAAATGCTCTGTTGATGTAGCGATACAATCACGGCTACCCCATGCAATACATACGGTCCCTACCGGCTTACCTTCAACGGCGCCCGTGGGCCCGGCAATACCACTGATGGCTACAGCGATGTCTGCATCCGACGCTTTAATCGCGCCCACGACCATCGATGCCACAACCGCTTCACTCACCGCACCATGTGCTTCCAGCAGTGCTGGGCTCACGCCCAGCAGGCGCTCTTTCATTGAATTGCTATAAGTTACCAGGCCCAGTTCAAACCATTGAGAGCTACCGTCAATAGCGGTAATGGCCTGAGCCACGCCTCCCCCGGTGCAGGATTCAGCGGTTGCTACACGTAGCTTGCGGTCGATAAGAGTATGCCCCAGGGCCTCAGCCAACTGGGAGGTGCGGAATGTATTATTCATGGAGCGGAAAATAGGGCAATCTGTCGAATTTTGCAACGGGATTTCGTCAATGCTCCGTTTATCCTACAATGCCGACAAGACACACAAAGAAGGCTGGAAAGGGAAATGGCAGCAAAGTTACTTATAAAGCTTGTTATGACACTGTTGATAGTGGTTGGCGTATCGAACTACATGTTCTATCTGATGACGGGAAAAGCACCCTTTGGCTTGATGGATGCTGAAATCAGTACACCGTCGCTCTCAGGCTTAAAGCCCAAATTCCCTTCGGCGAAAGACACCGCCTATAAATGGACAGATGAAAACGGCGTGGTTCACTATGGCTCCGAAGCACCGGCCCACATGCAAGATCAAGCCGAGAAAATGGTGGTCGACCCCGATACCAATATGGTTCAGGGTTTGAAGCCGGGAAGCACTACCCCAACAGTTTCGGACGCACCGATATCCAACCAGCCGGTAATCAGCAGCCCGTACAATGCCGAAGGTGTGAAAAAGCTTCTCGACGACGCCCGAGACGTTCAGCGAAAACTCAATGACCGCCACGAGCAACAACGAAAAATTATTGATGGCTCATAGGTCCATTATTTATGTGCCGATAAATTCGATAGATTGTTCCGCCCCCCGGAAACCCAACACAATGAATAATTTGGATAGTCTCGGCATTTAGTTACCGAGAGCATCATTAACAAGTTAAAGTTTTAGCAGGTGGAACGCCCCTGGGTGGTAATATCAGCTTTGCAAGCAAGGGACCGTGGAGCTTAGCCTGCAGGCTCGATGGATACATCCTTAAGGTGGCTGATCAAACGAGCCTTAAAAACTGGCTGAAATCAGTTAACGCAAGCTTCTGAGCTATTCTCCACATCGCTAACATCACAGATAACCTTGTTTCTACCTCGATTTTTCGCTTCATACAATTTTTTGTCGGCCCGCTTCATCCAGACTTTCCATTCTTCCGACTGTCGATAATTTGCAATACCGAAACTGGCGGAAATTTTCCTGTCCGGAATAACTGAGACTTCACTGATTGCGGTACGTAATTTCTCGGCTACAGCGCGGTTTTCTTTTGTCGCCATATCGTAGAGTAATACCAAAAACTCCTCTCCCCCAAGGCGGAAAACCACGTCGCCTTTACGTACGTTATTCCTAAGTACCGCACCCACCTGACGAAGCACCTCGTCACCAACGTCATGCCCATAGGTATCATTTATCGATTTAAAATGATCAATATCCACTGCAACGAGTGCCGCGATTGAGCGTGTATCCCGACAATGTTCAGCAGCGGATTGGAGCGTACTGGCCAGTAGAACTCGATCGGTAAGGCCCGTTAGCGAGTCTGTCACAATTTGGCGATGCAGTCGGATTTGCTGGTCGGATATCACACGAGTAAGGATTGCACTGAACAAGCTCACCGAAAGCAGTGAAGCCGTCACTCTGGGGGCAATGGCTAAATCCAGATACTGGAAAGACATGGCTGACATCACCACCAAAATCAGTAAATTCGCCATCCAGGCCCGCTTCTCTGAGAGCATAAGATAAAACGTCATGATGGTGGGAAAGACCCAGAACACAGCGGTCACACCTTGTTTAAGCAGCGATATGGCAAGCAATAGCACTACCGTTGGTACAAAACCCACAAACAACAGATTACATATAGGCTTTCCTTTATAGGCCTTGTATCCGCTAGCACAGAGCGTAGCCACAATAATCGAACAGAGAACGCCCAAGCCCACGCGTCCCTGCAAAAAATGGTTTACTACAAACGGCGAAACAATCGTAACCGCAACCAACGCCACATAGCGGGTCGCCGTTACTCTGTAATCCGTCATATTGGGAATCATCATCTATCATCCGTAAGCAGAATCACGCCATAAAGCTAATGGCATTACAAATGCCAAGTGTAGCTTATTCAACATGCAATTTCTTGCGCCACACGACAGAACTTTATGGCTGGCCCTTATCTATTGTTACCCTGTATCCTTGCCACCCCAGAAGGCCGCATCACAAAGTGATTGCTGAATAATCCGTATTAGCCAAACCGTCAAAAAGCCGAATGAATAACACAAAACAAAATCCGCCCCAGCACACCCCCATGATGCAGCAATATCTGCGTATTAAAGCCGAGCACCCGAATGAGTTGGTGTTTTATCGAATGGGTGATTTCTATGAGCTCTTTCATGACGATGCCAGGAAGGCCGCCAAGCTCTTGGATGTTACGTTAACCGCAAGGGGTAAATCTGGCGGAGAACCGATTCCGATGGCGGGAGTGCCCCACCACGCGGCAGAAAATTACCTGGCCAAGCTGGTTCGGCTTGGCGTTTCAGTCGCCATCTGTGAGCAAATTGGCGACCCAGCTACCTCCAAAGGCCCGGTTGAACGGAAAGTTGTTCGCGTTGTTACCCCCGGCACGATTAGTGACGAAGCCCTGCTCGACGAGCATCGCGATAATTGGCTAATGGCTATCTGCGGTCACGACGAGCACTATGGTATCGCCTGCCTGGATATGGGCAGTGGCCGCTTTTTTGTTTTCGAAATTTCTGGTGAAGAATCGCTAATCGCAGAAGTGGAGCGCCTGCGCCCCGCTGAAATTCTCGCGCAGGAAACAACAGTTATGCCCCGCGAGATTAGTAATCGACCCGGGTTCCGAGGCCGTGCAGAGTGGGAGTTCGATATCGAAACCGGTATTCGCCTACTCACCCGCCATTTCGAAACCAAAGACCTCGACGGCTTTGGCTGTGCCGATTTAACTCTTGCCTTGGGCGCTGCTGGCTGCCTGTTCGGTTACGCGAAGGAGACCCAACGCACCGAATTAGACCACATATCCAGTCTGACCGTAGAAAACCCAGACGACAGCGTAAGGCTTGATGCTGCCACCCGCCGCAATCTCGAAATCGATACAAATCTTACCGGCGGAGAAGACAACACCCTTTTTAGCGTACTCAATACATCATCCACCGCAATGGGCGGCCGCCTGCTAAGACGCTGGTTAAACGCACCGTTGCGGGACCAACAGATTTTGGAAGCGAGGCACGCAGCTATCGGTGAACTTCTGCGAAACTATCAGTACGATACGCTTAGGCAAACGTTAAAACATATTGGCGACCTTGAACGTATACTCGGTCGTATAGCGCTGCGTTCTGCACGCCCCAGAGATCTGTCGCGCTTACTCAGCTCTATTGCCCTCTACCCGGAAATACAGAACCTACTGCGAAAAATGGGCATTGAGAAAATTCAAAAGCTCTGCGGTGATATCAGCGAATTCCCGGTTTTGGTCGAGGAGCTGAATAAAGCCCTGGTAGAAAACCCTCCTGTGGTGATGCGTGACGGAGGAGTTATCGCTGACGGTTATGATTCCGAGCTCGACGAACTGCGAAACATCAGCACAAACGCTGGAGAGTTCCTGCTAAAACTAGAAACCCAAGAGCGCGAACGCACAGGGTTAAGTACGCTGAAGGTCGGCTACAACCGTGTTCACGGCTATTTTATTGAGATCAGTAAATCACAGGCGGAAAAAGCGCCAGCCGAATATATTCGCAGGCAAACCCTTAAAAATGCCGAGCGTTTTATTACGCCGGAACTAAAAGTGTTTGAAGACAAAGCCCTCTCTGCCCGCAGCAGAGCACTGGCAAGAGAAAAAGCACTCTATGAGCAGCTGGTTGAAACCTTAAACGAGCAGCTGATACCGCTACAGATATCTGCGGCTGCCGTCTCTGAATTGGATGTTTTAAATACACTGGCTGAACGCGCCGATCAACTTAACCTTGCCTGCCCCCAATTTACGTCTGAAAGCGGCATCTATATTGAGCAGGGACGGCACCCCGTCGTAGAGCAAGTTCTGGACGACCCATTTATTCCCAACGATGTCATTCTCGATGACCAACAGCGTATGCTTATTATTACCGGCCCCAATATGGGCGGTAAATCCACCTATATGCGCCAAACTGCGCTGATTGTCCTACTCGCCCAGGTGGGCAGCTATATCCCAGCCCAAAGTTGCAAAATGGGCTTGGTCGACAGAATATTTACCCGTATCGGCTCTTCTGACGACCTTGCTGGCGGCCGCTCTACGTTTATGGTGGAAATGACGGAAACCGCCAACATCCTCAACAATGCAACGGCTAACAGCCTAGTACTTATGGATGAAATCGGGCGCGGTACCAGCACCTACGACGGCCTGTCATTGGCCTGGGCATGCGTCGAACATTTAGCCGAGAACTTAAAAGCCTACACGCTTTTCGCGACACACTACTTTGAGATTACCGCCCTACCCGAGCAACTACCCACCGTACGCAATGTTCATTTGGACGCGACCGAACACAATGACAACATTGTCTTCCTGCACAATATCCAGGCGGGCCCAGCCAGCCGCAGTTACGGTCTACAGGTTGCCAAGCTAGCCGGCATTCCAGCAGCCGTGCTGAATAATGCAAAAGAGCAACTCACCAAGCTTGAAGCCGGTAGCCACGAAGCGCCAAAGCCAATCGTAGCCGTCAAACCAGAACCGACATACAACAACCCCCAGGCAGATCTGTTTTCCGCACCAGAACCCAGTAAAAGCGACAAACGTTTGAAGCAGATAAACCCAGACGAGCTAAGCCCCAGGCAAGCCTTGGAACTCGTTTACCAGCTAAAAGAACTACTTTAAATGCGGGTATTTGGAGGCTATGCGTCCCACAACTATCCTGCTAAAATGCCGCGCTTTGGAATTTTCAGCTAGAGGTTAACCCACATGACATTCGTAGTCGGCGACAACTGTATTAAGTGCAAACACACAGATTGTGTAGAGGTGTGTCCAGTTGACTGTTTCTATGAAGGCCCGAACTTCCTGGTAATCCACCCGGACGAGTGCATTGACTGCGCCCTGTGCGAGCCAGAATGCCCCGTAGATGCCATTTTCTCGGAAGACGAGTTACCTGCTGACCAAGAAGTGTTTTTGGAGCTGAACGCTGAGCTTTCTGAGGTATGGCCCAATATTACCGAGAAAAAAGACGCTCCTGCCGATGCCGAAGAGTGGGATGGAGTAGAGGGCAAGCTGCAATATCTCGAAAGGTGATTTTTTTCAGTATTAAAAAGCCCGCTTTTAAGCGGGCTTTTTTTCGGCTAACACAAATTCGCGCTAAGCCTTGCCGGTTTTCGCTCTGTACCACTTAGCCCAAAGCCCTGCCTCCAACGATATAAAAACACGGTTTTAAATACTTTCGGGTATAATCTCGCGCTAGTTTTCTATTAAAACCACCACTAACGGGCAACAAAAGAACACTGCTATGCGGATTATTTCCTGGAACGTTAACGGCATTCGCGCCGTAATGAAAAAAGATTTCCTCGGCTCCCTAGACCAAATGAAACCCGATATTTTGTGCCTGCAGGAAACCAAAGCCCAAGATGATCAGGTAGAGGAAGCTCTTGAGGGTATTAACGGTTACTACCTCTATACAAACTCTGCAGAAAAGAAGGGTTATTCCGGCACAGCCATTCTTAGCCGAACAAAACCTATTAGTGTCAGCTTTGATATCGGCCAAGAAGAACACGACCTAGAGGGACGTGTGATTACTGCAGAATATGACAATTATTTTCTGGTAACGGTTTACGTACCCAATAGTGGCAGCGAGTTAAAACGTCTCGAGTACCGCCAAGGTTGGGATGCCGCTTTCCTTGCCTTTTTAAAAAATCTTGAAAAGACGAAACCGGTTATTGTGTGTGGCGATTTGAATGTTGCGCACCAAGCCATTGATCTCGCTCGAGCCAAACCAAACTACAATAAGTCCGCTGGCTACATGCAGGAGGAAATTGACGGTATGGACAACTATATCAATGCCGGATTTGTCGATACTTTCCGTCAGTTTTACCCTGAAGAAATCAAATATTCCTGGTGGAGCTATCGTGCAGGCGCTCGCGCAAAAAACGTTGGATGGAGAATAGATTATTTTATGTGCTCGGCAGAAATAGCAGAACACAACAGCGATGCCGGTATATTCAACGAGATTGTGGGCTCTGATCACTGCCCGGTGTGGCTGGAGCTAAAACCTTAAACAACCGTTTTCGGTAGCTGTTCACTTCCGATCAACAAGTGCCAGAAAAGCTGAGAAACAAAAAAAAGGTTGCTGGAAGGCAACCCTTTTTATTTCTTTGCGCGCTAATTACATAGCACCAAACAAGGCTGTAGCATCCAAACCCTGCTTTTCCAGAATATCGCGTAAACGGCGCAGCGCTTCCACCTGGATCTGGCGTACACGCTCGCGAGTCAAACCAATCTCACGACCCACTTCTTCAAGCGTACTCGTTTCATGCCCACGCAAACCAAAGCGACGTGCTACAACTTCGCGCTGCTTCTCGCTCAACTCATCCAACCAACCATTCAAGCTAGTACACAAATCTCGGTCTTGAAGAAGCTCTACAGGGTCAGAAACCTGCTGATCGGGCACCGTATCTACCACGGTTTTTTCGGAAGATGGGCCAATAGGCACATCCATTGAGGTCACACGCTCATTCAAAGCCAGCATTCGCTCAACATCTTCTACAGGCTTATCTAAGAGGTTGGCTATATCTTCTGCCGAAGGCTCGTGATCAAGTTTCTGGGAAAGCTCTCGCGCAGCGCGCAAGTACACATTTAACTCTTTCACAACATGAATCGGTAAACGGATAGTCCGGGTCTGATTCATAATGGCGCGTTCAATTGTCTGTCGAATCCACCAGGTCGCATACGTCGAAAATCGGAAACCACGCTCGGGGTCAAACTTCTCAACCGCTCGGATCAGGCCTAGATTACCCTCTTCGATCAAATCGAGAAGCGCCAGCCCACGGTTAACATATCGACGGGAAATTTTTACAACTAAACGCAAATTACTTTCGATCATGCGTTTACGTGAAGCATCGTCTCCTTTGAGGGCTTTGCGTGCAAAATACACTTCCTCTTCAGCACTCAACAAGGGAGAAAAACCAATCTCGTTCAAGTAAAGCTGAGTTGCATCGAGGTTGCGCTGATAGGTGTCATCAACATCACTAGTATTTGAAGCACGAGTACTTTTGGGCTTACGGGACTGTTTTGAGTGTATTTCTTCAGACCTTGAATCATCCACGGAACCAAAAGACGTACCCTGTTGTACCAGCGTGTCCTGCTCTAAATCCGCATAAGATAAAACTGCATCGAGTTCTTGAACCGCCATGACCTGACTCCTGTTACCGAGATTTATAGTTGCGAGAATCCATATGCTCGCCGTTTTGCAGGTTGGGCAATACTACTACCCCCCTCCGGTTTTGGTTTCTATCGAAAAGTTATGTTTATGCGTTGATAACTCCGCCACCAGTAAGAGTAGATGTCGGCAGCAATGACAAATCTTTAAGCTTTTCGGAGAAAAAATACTACTTTATTACTAACTACTTGCGAGGAAGGAACCTAAGGGGGTCGACCGGATTACCATCATATCGAATCTCGAAATGCAGCTTTACGGTATCGGTACCAGATGACCCCATTTCGGCTATTTTATCGCCAACTTTAACCTGAGAGCCCTCTTTAACGAGCAGACGCTTGTTGTGTGCGTATGCGCTCAGGTATTTATCGCTGTGCTTGACGATCAGTAACTTGCCGTAGCCTCGCAACCCACTACCGGAATAAACAACGATCCCCGCAGCAGCTGTATGCACAGGCTCCCCCAATTTACCTTGGATATCAATACCTTTGTTTAGGCCTGAGTTTGAGCTGAAAGTAGCAATTACTTTTCCTTTTGCTGGCCATTGCCATTTCTGCGGATTTTTGCTTGGAGATTTCGCTGGTTGTTTTGCCATGGTTGGCGATTTTTTTATCGAACGAGGTGGCGCTGTATTTTCTTTCGAAACCTGAGGTGTAGGTAGCTTGGCGCCTGCCGGCGCCTTCTTCACCGTCGGCTTGTACACTGCTGGTTTTGTATTAAGACTTAATTTTTGACCGGGATAGATATTATAGCTGGAGGCCACACCGTTGGCGCGAGCCAGTAATTTGTAGTCCAAATTGTAGCGCCACGCAATTGAATAAAGAGTTTCACCCTTAGCAACAATATGGAATGTAAGCTTCTCTCCTGGGGGGGCTGGGCGATCAGCTACATTGGCTCTGTATGACGTGTTCGAGCATGAGCTATTGATCGCAATAACAAATAGCAGAGTGATCAATATTTTGATCACTCTATATAACCGTATACCAAGCGTTTGCGGACAATCCTTATCTATCGACCAAGTAGACATGCATAAAGACCAAGTAAAGTTAGATGTTTTTGAACTAAGAACGACAAACATATTAGAAAAAAATCTATCATCCTCAGGCAAACTTCCATAAATTTGTCTTATATTCCGAGATTAACTCATTCTTGGAGCAAAGCCACTAGACGTTTTTAACTAGTTAATTGAATAACGTTTCGACAACAACTCAACAAATAGCACTAATGCTAGCCCTAAAAGACCAAGAGACAGCGCTGTAAACAGTTGCGCGCCCTGGCCCACAACAATCTCGTAAGTAGCAGGTAAAATATTTTGCTGGACAAGTGGTACAAGTTCACCGTGACGATCGACCGTAGTTTCAAGCGTTTGCTTCCACGGCCATGTAACATTCAATGAACCTATTAAGAAACCGATTAACGTAGCCAATGTCGTTTGGTGAAAGCTATCTAGTAACCAGGACAAAAAGCGGGAAAACAATAATAGCCCTGCCACACAGCCAACGCCAAAACTTGCCAAAGCAACTAAATCCATCTCCGTAATGGCCTCAAGAAATGCAGGGTATAAACCAACCAACAGCAAAATAAAGCTACCGGATATACCAGGCAAAATCATCGCGCAGATAGCCACAAAGCCACCGAGGAATAGCATCCACCATGTTCCCGGTAATTGCGTTGGAGAAGCGATAGATACACCAAAAACAAAGGCTGCACCCAGTATACAAGCTAGTATTTGCGGCCAATGCCACCGGGTTTGGTGCTTCCAAAGCAACACAATGGACGCGATAATCAGCCCTGTAAAGAAAGCCCAAACCAATAGCGGGTAGTTCTCCAGACAATAACCAATGACAGAGGCGAAAGTTTTCAGGCTAATAAGAATCCCCCCGAAAACCGCTAGTAGAAAATTGCCATTCACAAATCTCCACGCAGCCGCAACCCCATCTTTAAACAAAACCGTTAGAGCCTGTGGACCAATTTGCTTTAGAGAATGCAACAACTCGTCATAGATACCCGTAATAAACGCAATGGTGCCTCCCGATACACCCGGGACCACATCTGCAGCACCCATGCACATTCCTTTCAACAACAACAATAAATAGTCTTGGATCGCACGCCGATCAGATGTAGTTTTCATAACATGTTTATATTTTTGGTTAACAGATTAAATAGAAAAAAGCGCCACAATGGCGCCAGTTTGGTTTTACTTTAGAGTTTTATCTTGTAATGCCTGACAGAAGGGGAACAAAACGCACAGGCTCCAACCGCTGAGTTTTGAATTCATCAGTATCGCCCACCCGCATAACCAACGTTAAATACTGCGCTTCAACGCCAACGGGTATAACAAGAACCCCATCTGGTGCCAATTGGTCTAACAGGCCCTGCGGGATTTCTCGGGGTGCCGCCGTAGAGAGAATGCCATCAAATTGCTTTTCTTCTGGCCAGCCAAAACCGCCGTCAGCATGGCGCAGCTGGACATTGCGTAAGCCAAGTAAACGCAAGCGTTCGCGCGCTTTGTCCTGCAGGGGCTTGATGCGTTCAACACTCCAAACCTGGTCAACAAGCTGTGCCAAAACGGCCGTTTGATACCCCGATCCGGTACCCACCTCTAAAACCTGGGACATCTTGCCCCCGGCACCCAGCAGTATCTCCGTCATACGCGCGACAATGTAGGGCTGAGAGAGCGTCTGTCCATGACCAATAGGCAGAGCCGTGTCTTCGTAAGCGCGATGGGAGAGTGCTTCGTCGAGAAAGATGTGACGTGGCGTGTTAGACATTACTTCCAGGACGGATTGATTGCTAACGCCCTGCTCCATCAGTCGCTGAACGAGTCTTTCCCTAGTTCGTTTGGACGTCATACCTACGCCCTCAAGGTTTAATGGGTTCACTTTTTCTACTCGCATTTCAATGTCTAAACTGCCAGACCTAGCCCAGGATGGGGTAGTAACAGCCGCCAAAACTATACCACAGCCGCGTCGCTAAATTTTATGCGTCCACCGATTCTGGCTGGGCCGATATATTGTTGAGTAACGCCAGCTCGCGCAACACCGAAGTCGCAAAGGCTCCGGGCGGGAGAGCGAACTCCAGCACAAGCATTTCATCGCTCATTTGCCAGTTGAAACCCTCGGGCTTAAGTACCAGCGCTCGTCGTTCTTGTTGCAAGCCTACATGCTCCAGAGCTTCCAACCATTTCTGCCAGGCGCTCAAAACAGAACCTTCCAACTCAGCCAAACCCGGCGCGACAACCGGACGTCCCCGCCCCCATAGAGGACCCGTAGCAGATTCAGGGTTGTCATCCAACAACTGGCTCCAGCTTTCCTGTTCGACACGCTTGGCCAACACCAAGTTAAACAAATAGGCGCGCGCAGCCGATTTTGCCATGACTTTTTTATTGCGATTGCGGATCGTCTCTCCCTGCTCGAACCATCGCATAGCCCAATGCAAGTTGGAACTGTAGCGCCCGAAACGTTGCTCGCCAAAATAGTTGGGCACACCGTTTTCAGCTATCTGCTGCAAACGCTCTTCCAGACCTACTGTGTTAGCCAGATTTTTAAGGGTGATACGAAAATGGTTTGCTTTGTGCTGACCGCGACGTAGCTTTTTACGATGCCGGCCCTGCGCTAACAGCTCCAGGCTGGACTCGCTGCTATCCAAAAACTGCTGCAGTTGAGGCGCATCTTCAGAAGGTGCCGCTTTGGGCAGGTACAAACTGAACCACTGACTGGTAACCGCATGCCGATCTTTTAGTCCACAAAAGCCAACATCCATTTGCCGAAGGTTGAAGTGCTTGGCCAAAAGTTCAGCGATCCAGGCCGTATTGTCGCCCCGTTTACGCAGTTGAACCAGCAGGTGCTCGCCTTCGCCATCAGGTAAAAAGTCTAATTCTTCGTCAACAACAAAGTCTTCCTGCTGGCTACGAAAGTCTGCAGTTGTAAGGGGGGCGCCGTAGGCGTACGGGAAATCAATACTAGGCGTATTGATGGTCGAAATATCATCGTTCATTTAGTAGCACCACCGCCATGGCCGAAACACCCTCACCACGGCCATTAAATCCTAATTTTTCTGTAGTCGTCGCTTTGACATTAATAGTACCGATAGTCGATTCCAGGTCTGAGGCAATATTGGCTCTCATGGCATCAATATATGGAGCCATTTTGGGAGCCTGCGCGATAATGGTCATATCCGCATTAACCAGCAAATACCCCTCGGCCTTTAACTTCGCATAAGCCATACGAAGCAGTGCACGACTATCGGCATTTTTATACTGAGCATCAGTATCGGGAAAATGCCCGCCTATATCACCGAGCGCAGCGGCCCCTAAGAGTGCATCGCACAGCGCGTGAAGTAAAACATCTCCATCGGAGTGTGCCACTAACCCGTGTTTGTAGGGGATAACTTCACCACCTATCACTATTTTATCGCCGCTACCAAATGCATGGACATCAAAGCCCTGGCCTATTCTCATTAAGTGGATTCCTGATTCGCTAAAATAAATTCTGCCCACGCCAGGTCTTCCGGCATGGTAACTTTAATGTTGTCCCTTCGATCCGCCAGGATCAGTACCTTGCCACCTACACGCTCTATAGCAGAGGCTTCATCCGTAACAGAAAGGGCTTTTTCACGACAATATTCGAGAGCCGCGCTCAGTTTTTGCAGTTTGAACAACTGTGGAGTGTGGGCAAGCCACAACTTAGATCGATCCTCCGTACCAACCACAATATTATTGTGATTGACCTTTTTTAAGGTATCGGCAACCGGTGCAGCCAGAATCGCTCCGCTGTTTTCTGTAAACGACAGGTCAATCAGTGCCTGGATCTTCCCTAACGTGACGCAGGGACGGGCGGCATCGTGCACCATCACCCAGGTATGCTCAATATCAAGCGTAGTTTCCCGAACAAACTTCAGCGCGTTCAACACCGAATCACTACGCTCGCTTCCACCGAGACAAATAAAAATTTTGGGGTGATTCACTAAAGCCATTTTTTGCCAGTAGATGTCTCCCGCATTGAGGGCAACAACAATACCTTCAAGCTGGTCAATTTCCAGCAGCTTCTCCAGTGATGTTTCCAGAACTGTTTTGTTGGCTAAAGGAAGGTATTGCTTGGGCGTTTCCCCACCCATGCGGCTGCCAACCCCTGCGGCTGGCACCACGGCCCATATTTTATTGTTATTATTCACGAAAGCCTATCACCTACTCACCAACCTGTTGGCAAGCTATTTTTTAGATTCTTCGCCGACGATCATAAAGAATGTCTCGCCGTCTTTGATCATACCCATCTCGCTACGAGCCCGGTTTTCTATCGCATCATAGCCGTTTTTAAGCGCTTCCACCTCTGCCGCAAGAAGGCGGTTGCGCTCCCGCAGACGCTCGTTTTCGGCACTTTGCATCGTAATTTCCTGCTGCAGACGTACAACTTGAGCGATACTGCCCTCTCCTACCCACAGGCGATACTGTAGTATTCCCAGAAGTACGAAGAGTAATGAGAGTATCCATTTCATAACAAGGGGCCGAGGCACATCAATAGTGCGCCAAAAGTACCATATTTAGGAAACCGCCACAAAGCTAAAGCATTCTAGCTATTATCTGGCGATGGTCACTTATAATGCACGCGGGATCTCGAAACACACCATAGGGAGACAATAGATGAAAAGACTTTTAGTTGCTGTATTTTTTCTGTGCGTACTTAGCGGATGCGCATCTATGCAGCTTGAACAACCTCAGGTTTCAATTATCGGCTTCAGTCCAGTCAAAACCAGTGGGCTGGAGGCACTGTTTGAATTACAGGTACGTATCGCCAACCCCAACGGTATTCCCCTGCCAATTCAAGGTATGAGTTATGAATTTGCCATCAATGATACGGGGTTACTGAGAGGCGTGAGTAACAATATCGACACCATTCCAGCCTACGGTAGTCAGGATATAGCGCTTCAGTTAAGCGCTAACCTACTCTCTGCACCTAAAATTCTCTACAACCTGCTGAAAAAACCTAACCAGAAAATTCACTACGCCTTTAAAACAAAAATCGATCTAAAAGGAGCCTTACCCAGTATTAGGCTAGTGGAGGAAGGCGAGCTGCCTGTCGGCAAGCTTCCCCAATAAAAAATTCTGATACAGGCATAGAATATGCTTGGAACAACATAACTGCTCAATACGCATGTATGCGACTAAACGACTGGAAGAAATATGAGTCCAAACCTTTCCAAGCATCACCTGGAAAAACTGTACCACGAAATTCAAACCGTGATTCTTTCGCGCCAAAGCCCCGTTACGGGCTTACTACCCGCGAGCACGGCAGTAAATGCTCATGGGGACTATACCGATGCCTGGGTTCGAGACAACGTCTACTCCATTATCGCTCCTTGGGCTCTAGCCCTTGCGTATAAGCGAAGCGGCGAGCAGCATAAGAGCGACGAGTTAGAACAGGCCACGATTAAGCTGATGCGCGGCCTACTGCAGTCGATGATGCGCCAGTCCAATAAAGTCGAGGCCTTTAAACATTCACTCAACCCCCTCGACTCCCTGCACGCAAAATACGATACCCATTCCGGCCTAACGGTCGTCGCTGACGATGCTTGGGGCCACCTGCAGATAGATGCCACCGCCATCTACCTACTAATGCTTGCTCAAATGACGGCTTCCGGTTTACGGATGATCCACACCTATGATGAGGTCGACTTTGTACAAAACCTCATTTATTACATTGCCAGCGCATTTCGCACACCCGATTACGGCATTTGGGAAAGGGGCAATAAAATCAATAACGGCAATACCGAGATCAATGCCAGCTCTCTGGGGATGGCAAAGGCGGCGCTTCAGGCCCTGGATGGACTCAATCTCTTCGGTACGCAAGCGTCAAAACGATCCGTTGTCCATACCGTCGCCGATGCCCTCTCCATGGCCAGAACAAACCTAGCGGCATTACTACCACGCGAATCCCTTTCTAAAGAGGTAGATAGTGCCCTGCTTAGCGTTATTGGATTCCCCGCATTCGCCGTGGGCGATAACACTCTGGCCACCCGAACCAGAGATGAGATATTAAAAAAGTTAGGCGGTAATTACGGACTCAAACGCTTTTTATGGGATGGCCACCAAACCACCATAGAAGATCCATCACGCCTTTACTACGAGCACTCGGAACTCGCCAGTTTTGAACATGTTGAGTCCGAATGGCCCCTATTCTTTTGTTATCTCTACATCAACGCCCTATTTTCCGGAAACCACAAAACGGCAAGGCACTACCGGGAGAAAATTGAGGCCTTAATGGTAGAAAAAGATGGGATTCATTTGATCCCGGAGCTTTACTATGTTGCAGCTGAAAATATTGAGCTGGAGAAAGAAAACCCTAAAAGCCAGGCGCGATTGCCAAACGACAATTTACCTCTGGTATGGGCCCAAAGCCTTTACTATACCGCAACACTGCTGGACGAAGGCTATCTGTACCCGGGCGATCTGGACCCCTTGGGCCTGCGTGGTAAAACAACACAATTTGCACGCGCCCAGGTTGCACTTGTTGTGCTCGCAGAAAATGAACACGTTAAACATCAGTTGGCTAGCAATGGTGTTATTGCAGAAAGCATTGATGATATATCGCCAATACGCGCCATTTCAGCGCCACATTTGGTAGAAGCATATGGGCAAGTAGGTGCAAACCAGAAGCTAAACCTCAGTGGCCGACCGAAGCGTCGCCTACTCAGCCTCGCAACATCACAAACCTACAACCTTAATGACCAGCAATGCTTGTGTTTATCTTGGATTCAAGGCGACCAGAGCGACGATTACAGCCTGCGTGACGCCGGCCTAGTCGCAAAAATGATGAAAAAGGAAATATCCCATATCCTTGAGCATTGGCTGAATTCAGAAGTGGCGGTGTTCACCTTTATGGTGAGCGAACAATTGTGTCGTGCGCCCGATTCTCACCTGCTATTTGACTGCATCAAAAATTACCAGCTGCGAATGGCAGACGAAAATATCGGCTACGCTTCAGCAAACCTCGCCTACCTTGCCTCACGAGAAAACCACCTACAAATCCCCAACTTGTGTATTACTCCGCTGGCCAGTACCGCGCGCCCAGGCCCAGAACATATAGACTGGAACAATGCCGCCACCGCACTTCTCCACAAACTGAAAGGTGATGAAAGCGAACAGGTTGCACAACTGCTGAACTTTTTCGACGAAAAGGAATTTGCTTCTCCCGCCAGCGACAGCAATACAAAGCTAACCCTTCTCGATTTACTTCATCATATATATCAACAAGCCATGGAGCAGCACCACTGGCTGGTGACACGAGCCACCTTCGCTTTATCGCACCGTCGAAAATCCGACTTGGCAGATTATTTATCAGTTTTATCCGCCCGACATTTTTCAGTTATTGTGGGTGAAAATAAGAATTGCGAATTCGGTCTCCACCCCGCTCTTAATAACCATGAAATAGTAGAAGTACTCTGCGATGCGAGCAACCATCCGGTTGAACACAGCTTGTTGCAGGAAATCCTCGAACTTATTGGTGTATTCCAACGCACAAAACCCCAGTTTTTCGATGGTCTTCGGTCCATACATCTTCACAATCTCTTGCGCCTTTGCGATAAGCAGCGTGCGGAACACAACCATATCCAAACGGTACTCACGGTCGGAACCTATAGTCCTCACGAGCTACTGGAAAAGTTAAATGACATATTCCAATCCATGCATTTGAAATTCTCTGCGGATTTGAAGAAAAACCTAGCTATTGCATCTGGTGATGAAGAGATGGGCGCAATGGATATGGATTGGTTTGAATGGCGCTTTGAACGCGGCATGATTATGAGTTTAAACCGCGATTTTCTGGAAAATATATGGAAATGCCTAAGCCTTGCACCACAACTTATTTTTGGCGACACATACAACCCAAACTGTGTCATTCAGAGCAGCCTTATACAAAGCTCCATGACGCCTGGGGAAGAAATTTTTGCTCAGCTGATTGACAATGCTCTGGCTCAGCTCCATCCCCCCTATTTTAAAAGCGCGCTCGTCGAAGGATTGGTTGCCCTTACCACCTTCCATGAGCAATACCCAACGGCACAATTCAATGGCCCTATTAATCTGGAAACCATTTTAGAGATGGCCGCAATCGATTTTTGTGAGCAGGAACATCATGCAAATCCAACAACTCGCAAAATCGATATTCTGCTGGAGGAATCCCCGCAAAAGTTAGCTCACTATTTCCACAAGGTTTTTAAATCTCGAGCGCAACATCTATAACGTTTACTTGTGAAGATTAAGGCATAAAAAAACCCGAGACTGACAACTTCAGTCTCGGGTTTTCAGATTAGGGCTGTTGGAAATTAATTGCCCCAGAGACGCTTCAGTAAGTTAACTTTGCGTGTATCAAACTCAAGCCACTCGCCCCAGCCACTTTCGTTGCTTTGTGCGTCGTAGGCGTGGCTGTAGATACCACCAGTATCGGCAGACTCAGGGTTGATAGACCAGTAACAACCTTGAATGTCTTTCTTCTTCATGTAGTCAACAAAAGCATTCTGCCAATCTTCATCTACACCAGGAACAATGTGATCCCAGCGTTCCAGATCGTGTGCAGCGGCACCTTCAGGCCAATCCATCATGCCTCCGAACTCACCAATAATCATGGCGTAACCCTGATCACGTAGGAAGCCAAAGTGCTCGTCCCAGCCGGGCTCAAGTACCGAGGAGTCAATCAGAATATTACAATCGGCATCACCAGCTTCGTTACCTTCCAAGCCAACACAATCTGGCTGCGAGGGGTCAACAAACTGCTTCTGTACGAATACGGAAGGACCATAAGTATGTGGAGAGATGATCAAACGCTCTTTTGGAATATCTAAAGGCTCGTCAGCTGCTGGATAGAAGTTTTCACCCCAGTTCGGGTTAGTATCTGTACTACCGTGAGGAACTTCAGTTCCATCTGCAGTACCACCAGCAATACCTTCAACCATTATCAGTACATCGTCATTAACTTCGCTGATAGCAACAAAAGCTTTTTCAGACAAAGATTTCCACTCTGCCCAGGTGTAATCCCAAGGCTCGTTGAAAATATCGATTGCGAGAATATTGTCAACACCCAGGTCTGCAGACAAACCAGCGATTTCACGCAGATTATCTAACCACTTACTTTCATCGTAGGCATGAACAGTCGTTACGCTATCAGGGTTTCCAGATGCAGAACAGGAATAACCTTCGCGAGTGAAGTCGTAGTTTTCACGCTCCGCATCGGCATAAGGAGGCTTGGCATCCAGGCGACCGGCACGCCAACCAATATAGTTGGAGCAAGAGTGAATATCGATAATAACTTCGATATCGTTCTGGTCGGCCAGTTTGATGAAGTCTTCCATCGCCTGACGGGCATTATCCTGAATTGAATCATCGTGGTTCTTCAATACACCACCGTTCTGAACAGAACCAATGCCTTGTGCATCGTTTGGATCCAGAGTTTGTGGCGCGATGGGGAAACGAACAACGTTGATACCCAGCGCTTTAATTTCATCCATAGTCTGCTGGATGGTTCGACCAGTACCTTGACCACTGTTGGACCACCACATATTACCAATGTACAACTCCATTGGAGCACCATCGGCATTATTGTCGGCATCCTTGGGCTCGTGTTGACCTTCAAGACCAAACCAGCTACCACACTGAATGGGGAGCTCGTCTCCATTCTTGGTGATATGACCAGCATCGTTCACTCGGAAAGTCCCACCAACACTACTAGAGGAGCTTGAGCTTGAACTGCTAGAACTTGATGAAGAGCTAGAGCTTGAACTGCTAGAACTTGAACTGCTAGAACTTGAACTAGACGATGAACTTGAACTGCTGGAGGAGCTTGAGCTGCCACAGGAGCTCACGACGCCACCGGAACCGCCATTTTGGCTTTCGCAGGTTGTGCGACCAATACAGCTCTGGTTATTTTCCCAACCCCAACCAGAGGAGTTTTCGCACAGTGGGTAAGCACCTTCACCGTACCATTGGCAAACTTCTTCACACTCGCCAACGCTTGAAGAGCTTGAACTACTAGAACTAGATGAGGAGCTTGAGCTACTGGAACTGCTAGAGCTAGAGCTAGAGGAGGAACTTGAACTACTACTAGAAGAACTGGAACTACTAGAAGAACTACTGGTAGCACCAGAACACACATCCCCAGTAACAATCGGTGTTTCAACGTTACCACCGTTAGTGGTTCCCTGGAAACCAAATTCAACACTGTTTCCAGGCTGAATGGTGCCATTCCAACCTAGATCACTAGCACTATAGCTTCCGCTAACGTTAGCATTCCATGAGTTAGAGATAGCATTGTTTTCATAAGACCAATTGACTTCCCAGCCATCAATTGCGCTGGAGCCATCATTGGTAATTCGAATGGCACCGGTAAAGCCGGAAGCCCACGAATTAGTCACTTCATAAGTACAGTCAGCTGCATGAGCATTCAGGCCCATAGCCGACGCTGCAATACCCAAGCTTAATAAGCTGGCTAAGCGTAAGCTTTTTTTCTGTTTGAAATTCATACTGTTATTTCTCCTAACCAAAAATGGGAGTTTTTGTTATTTGTAGGACACACCCATCCGCGGGAAAGCGGTAACACTTGTGGCGCGTAAAACCGCCCAGAAAACATCACAGGGCAAGAGCAAACCTGCCGAAACAGGAAACTCAGAAACATTTAATCTGGCCATCGACCAGAATGAGGGAACTTCGGTTTATCGCTGCGTGCAAAAAATAGACAGCACAAGAATGGTACAAAAAAAATTTAAATAATTTCTTGGAAAACAAGCAACGGCTCGTTTCCAAATAAGGCCCAATACCGTTATTAGGTTAACGCGAGAAAAACTGCAGAGAAAAACCATTAACGGAATACATTTTTATTATTCTATGGTGCCTTTAATTATTCTTATTTTTCTCAGTACATCATTCATCCGATAGCAACGCAGTATTAAAAACACTAAATACTTTGTGGAAATACTACCGGGCACAGCAATGGAGTCACATACTACTTCAATATCAAATTAGCGCGTAGTTCAATCTTTAAGAAAATTGAACTATTACGACAAAACAGCCAAAAACAGTAACAATTCATTAATAATACAGACACCTGAACAGCAGAAGGTTTGAGGAAAGGTAAATGCGTATTAGTAGTAAAATTATACACCACCCCACCATACTCATACCTCTGTTTAGAAATAACAAGCTTGTAAATAACACCAACAAACAAAAAACTATTGTTATACTTGGTCTGGTACACAATAAATTGAATAACATTTAACCAGCCAGAATATTCGCGCCCTATAACATTGCCGTTACTGGTTTGTCGGGCTGTTTTTGCGTTGAATCGAACTGGAGAAAGTCACCCCGACTTGACCTAAAGCGGAATATATACAATTTAACTAATTATAATACGCGATTAAAACCGCCACACTTGGAGGATTCCCCCTATGGCCATCACCTACGCCGTGATTTTTGGTGCAGTGATCATCTCGCTTTTTTATGGTGTCTTTGCAACCCGTATCATCCTTAATTCACCCGCCGGTAACGAGCGCATGCAGGAAATCGCTAGTGCCGTGCAAGAAGGCGCTCAGGCCTACCTCAACAGACAGTACGGCACCATCGCAGTTGTAGGCGTAGTGATCGGAATCGTGCTTGGACTGTTGTTAAATGCATGGGCTGCGGTCGGCTACTTTATTGGTGCCATTCTATCCGGCGTGGCCGGTTATATCGGAATGCTGATATCCGTTCGAGCCAATGTCCGCACAGCAGAGGCAGCGCGCAGCTCTGGTCTTAAACCCGCGCTGGCCATGGCCTTTCAATCCGGTTCTGTTACCGGCATGCTGGTTGTGGGGCTCGCGCTGTTAGGTATTACCGTCTATTACATAATACTCCAACAGCAATTTGATATAGCAACGAACGAGGGGTCCCGCCATATTTTAGAAGCACTTCTCTCACTGGGCTTCGGTGCTTCCCTTATTTCAATTTTTGCTCGTCTCGGCGGCGGCATCTTTACTAAAGGTGCTGATGTGGGTGCAGACCTTTCAGGTAAAATTGAAGCCGGCATCCCAGAAGATGACCCCCGAAATCCCGCCGTTATTGCTGACAACGTTGGCGATAATGTTGGCGATTGTGCAGGAATGGCGGCCGATCTCTTTGAAACCTACGTTGTGACTATCGTTGCCACAATGCTACTCGGAGCACTTTTCTTTTCAGGTGAGATACGAGCTGATTTAATGATGTACCCATTGTTGATAGGGGCCGTCTGTATTATTGGATCTGTGGTCGCCACTAGCTTCGTCCGCTTGGGTAAAAGCGAAAATATTATGAACGCTCTCTACAAAGGCTTTTTCGCCAGCGTCTTTATTTCCGCCGCACTGATTATTGCTACCACCTATTGGCAATTTGGCTTTAACTCAGCCATAGCTGATACAGGGCTAACGGGTAAGACTCTGATCATTTGTGCGATTACAGGGCTATGTGTTACCTGTTTAATTGTATGGATTACTGATTACTACACTGGTACCAATCATCGTCCAGTAAAAGTGATTGCAGAAGCCTCACGCACGGGCCATGCAACCAATATTATTCAGGGCCTGGCCATATCCATGGAATCCACAGCGTTGCCAGTATTAGCCATTTGTGCAGGCATTATCGCTTCCTACCTCGCTGCTGGCCTGTATGGTATTTCTATTGCTGCTACCACAATGCTGGCACTGGCTGGAATTGTTGTAGCGCTTGATGCCTTTGGTCCCGTTACCGATAATGCCGGTGGTATTGCCGAAATGGCTGACCTTCCTGCCGATGTACGTAAAACCACTGACGCTCTGGATGCTGTAGGTAACACAACCAAAGCCATCACCAAAGGTTACGCGATTGGGTCTGCAGGCTTGGCGGCACTGGTACTGTTTACTGCCTACACCACAGATCTCAAACACTACTTCCCGGACCTGGATGTAAGCTTTATTTTATCCGATCCTTATGTCGTGGTTGGCTTATTTATCGGCGGCCTCCTGCCTTACCTCTTTGCCTCCATTGCCATGCAGGCTGTTGGTCGCGCGGGCGGGCAAGTGGTGAACGAAGTGCGTCGCCAATTCCGTGATATACCAGGTGTGCTCGACGGTACAACAAAGCCCGAGTATGGCGCCTGCGTGGACATGCTGACTAAAACAGCTATTCGCGAGATGATCATTCCGTCACTGTTGCCCGTATTGGCCCCCGTAGTGATCTATGTAGTAATATCCTTCGTCGCAGGTAAGGCTGCTGCCTTCTCCGCACTAGGTGCAATGTTGTTGGGAACCATTGTGACTGGCCTATTTGTCGCAATTTCCATGACATCCGGCGGCGGAGCCTGGGATAACACCAAAAAGTCCATTGAAGATGGCGCTCACGGAGGCAAGGGTTCAGAAGCCCACAAAGCCTCAGTAACAGGCGATACCGTTGGCGACCCCTACAAGGACACCGCTGGCCCAGCGATTAACCCAATGATTAAAATTACCAATATTGTGGCAATTTTGATGCTGGCGATTCTGGCTTAGGTCTTTTCTGTAGGCAATAAAAAACCCGGCTGAATTTGCCGGGTTTTTTATGTTTCACGATTAATTAAATAGTCGTTTTTTTAGCTCATCTTTAAGCTTATCTTTTTGTTTGTCGACCTTGCTTTCCATTTCAGCTTCCAGCATTTTTTCTATAGTACCAGTTTTACCCTGCGCCAGATCCTGCCACTGCTTCCAATCAGCAAGCTTAGCACCACTTTCACCCAGTTGATCTGCCGCCATACTATTCAGCTTCTGCTGCAATTCATCCAGCTTTCCCTGTCCCTCTGCTCCAGCGCCAGAGGCAAATGCCTTGCGTATTTGAGCATCAAGATCGGAGCCCAGATTGAACTCTGGTTCGTCCAGCATACCGCTTAGCCCTGCATCCATTTTTATGTTTTTTAGTTGATTAAGCGTTTTTGCCACATTGGATGCAAAAGTATTACGCCCCTCCATTTGCAGGACAAGATCCACCAAATCGATAACACCTTTACCATCCAGCATATTATCGCGAATACTTAACGAACCAGAACTGTTCAAGCTCGCTTTTTCCAACTGCCCCGTCAATATATCCTGGGCGGCCAATGGCAGCTTATTGAGAACGACATCCTGCAACTTCCATTTTTGATTAGCTTTTACGCCTGCCTCTGCCAACCAAAAATCACCATCAACATTTAACGCTTTCCATTTTTTCGTGTTCAGGGAAGCCACTCTAAACTGCGTTGCCCTCCCCAGCAAATCGTGCTCCGTTGTAATATCCTGCCAAATAGATTCGAAACTCTGGCCATCCCACAAAAGGGATACATTGGCCTTTCGCACCAAAAAATCGGGCAGAAATTCTGCATCAGTAAACTCTATCCATCGGCCTTTAGCGCGTTCTTCCTCTACAACCTGCTCCTTCTTTCCTTCCAACATAGGAACAACCAACTCATAGGCAGAAAATAGCCGCTCAGACCAGACCCTCGCCTGCTCACCAAACAGTAGCGACGTAATTTCACCAAACGCGGCCAAGTCGCCGGCAAGCAAGCCCTTTAGCTTATCGTAATCCTCTTTTGAAGCCGTTTTTAGAGTGCTAATGTCTGAGCCTACCCCTGATTTGGCGCCATCAACAGCCTGCTTAAAGTCTTTCAGTTTAGTCTTTTCTGCTTTCAACTCGTCCTTAAGTTGTTTTAGCTCTTTTTGCGCAGCAAGGAAATCCTGCGGATTTTTAACATCTCGGGCTTGCAATGCTTTAATTTTCGTTTCGTAAGATTTCAATACTTTTTCGTTGGGCAGTGCCGCGTATTTGTCCCTCAACTGCGTATCATGCTCCTCATAAGATTGCTGTAACGCCGTTCTGGCGGTTTCGGTTTTTAGAGTTGCCTTTGCCAATACCTCATCAACACTAGGCAGCTCGATATTCAAACCTTCCCCTTTCTCCTTCTCGCCCCCTTCGTTTTCTGCTGTACCCCGATACACTTTCCCAGGCTTCGCTCTGACTGTACCAAACTGTAATTCACTTACCGTAAGCTCGTCGATAATGACCTTTTCCATTAACAGTGGTAACACATCAAGAGTTGCCGCGACTTCAGCTAACTCCACTTTATTGAGGCTTGGATTTTCCGGGTCAGTTACCTGCACTCTCTGCAATGTCACGCCAAAGGGCATATAGGAGTGAGAAACACTACCGACATTAACTTCGGCCCCAACTGCTTCAGAGGCTAGCGATTGCACACCCCGCTTGATCCAACCGTCGACAAAGAAATGTGTGACGACAAATATCAAAGTAACAACAACGATAAACCCAAGAAACCCACTCCAACGAATAGCTTTCATCTTCTTACCCCCCCAGGCCTGAAAAACGCTGGACTATCGTACTGGCCTTTAACACCCGTACAATGTGTAATTTATTAAGCGCAGCCATAATTTTCACACGGTATTGCACAATTAAAACTCGGCTGACAATCAATACAACGGGAGCAAAAACTATACTAACCACTAGACTACCCATTGTTAGCGTATGGTTAAATTGAGAGATTCTCCCCACAGTTGAACTATACAATGCTTGCCATAAGGGCTCGGTAGCAGTCGAACTAAGCACACCCTCTCCAACCTGGAGCATAACGGGATCAAGAGCAAACGCGAGCCCAGTAAACAGTCCGAGGGCCAGCAGAAAGCTAGCAATATTGATCCGGAAAAATAACACAACGAACAAAATAATAAGGTTGTGAAACCTTAACAGCGGTGTAAAGCCAACAACCATGCCAAACATAATGGCGATAGCAATTTGCCAGGGATTGGTTTCCGAACTGATAACTTTGACAAACTTAAACAGAAAATTCATAGCTGCCTCCTGTAGCCGATAACGCTCATAGATTTTATTCTCCAGAGTCGGAGATTTGCGATAGGAAAAGTACAATGGGGGCAATAATAACGAGGAGTCAACCGGGAAAGAAAGACGTAGGTAGCCTTCACGATCATTGCCCAAATGATAATCGGGTGATAATCATACCACCCTATCGGCGACAAAACCTGCTTTCGCGTTTCTCTGCTTTAACGATCCTGTGACAAGCTTGTTGGTTTGCTGTCAGCAGCCCTCCGTGCTCAGGAGATACCTATAGTTTGAACTTCTCAGCCAAGTCATTTTGCTTTTGTGCCATTTCACGCAGCTTCCCACTCGACCGTTCCATAGTCACAGCTCGATCTTGAACACCTTCGGCCACATTGGAAATAAAGACAACGGTCTGAGCCAAATCGCTGGTAACACGGCTCTGCTCTTCCGCTGCTGAGGCAATTGAGGATGTCATCGTCCGTATTTTTTCCAACCCCAAAAGAACACCCGACAATGATTCAGCCGTTAAATCCGATTGTTCCACGCAGGCATTTGCGGTCTTACGGTTATTATCCATAATACAGTTTGCCTCGGTGGATTTGCTTTGTAGCCGTTCAATCATGTGAGTAATTTCTGTTGTAGATGCTTGCGTTTTATTTGCGAGGGCTCTTACCTCGTCAGCCACTACCGCAAACCCTCTCCCTTGCTCACCGGCCCGAGCAGCCTCAATTGCCGCATTTAATGCTAACAAGTTGGTTTGTTCTGCGATCCCCATAATGACTGAGACGATAGAGCCTATATTGTCCGATTCATTGCGCAGCATTTCGATAACACTTGCAGCACTATCAAGTTCGGCGTCGAGCGAAGCAATTAACGATCGATTATTGGAAACTATCTCTCGTCCATCTTCCGCCGAGCTATGCAAGCGAGAGACAACATCGCTGGTTTCTTTGGCATTGTTTGCAACATCCCTCGCGGTATACTCGAGCTCCGTTGACGCCGCCGCAAGCGATGTAGTTTGTTCTTTTTGTTGATCAATATCCTGCCTTGAGTCTGAACTCATAGAAGAAGCATTTGCCGCCAAACCAGATAGCTCCGAACTTTGGTTTTTAATAGTGCGTATGGTGCCCGACAAACCGTCTACAAGTTTATCCAAAGAGCGTGAAATACTATTAAATTCACCACTAGCATAGTGATCTCCCGTATCGGACAAATCATTGTTCGCCAGTTTATCCAAGCGACTCACTAGCTGCGCCAAAGGCGCTCTCACACCACTCACGACAAGAAAAGCAACCGCAATACCGACGAATACCGCGACAACAAGACTCGCAACCATTATGAATCGCGAGTTTTCTAGCACCCCTGAAATATCCAGACTGGCTTCATCAGCAAGGTTCTGTAGATCTCCATGCATCGTGTCCAACATCCCAGTACTCAACTCGAGCTGTTGCGATAAATTCAGCATCAACTCACGACTTTCTGCTGATAGTTTAAGTCGCATTCGCTGTTGTTCGAGCACGCCGCTTTCCGCCGTAACATGCGTACGCAATAACGCAATGTATTTTCCCAGCCTTGCCGCCATAATGGGAAAGCGTTCCAACATTAGCTTGTGCTTAGCCTCAATATTGACCCAGAAATACTGTAGCGAGCGCGCAACGTCCTCCAACTCCGCATTAAGCCGATAGGAAGGTACACGAGACAATAAAGCAGCGGCATCATTTGCATCCTGCTCCAAAGCATCGAGTAACCATCGAGCAGGCAGCTCCGCATCCGTTAAAACAAAACGAACATCTTTTAGATCCGCCGTAAAGTATTGCCAGGTTTGCTCAAACTCCGCCAGAGCCTGATATTCCAGCTCCGTGGTATTCGTGACTTTCCGATGGGAATCTAGATGCTGACGACCAATCTCAAACGCCTTCCCAGTGGCCTCGATGGTACTTTCTATTTCTTGCTGAAACGCCGTTTGATTATTCGCAATTGATATCAACTTTTGAGAATCAATTTGATAAGATTGAACGGCATCTTCGTACTTTTCCTTGAGAGGACTCAAGCGATACAATTCATTTTCTGCGGCATGCATACCTACCGCTTGAGCTGCGTTTTGTGCATGCAACATCATTTGTGCGCTTTGCTGGAGCATAGGAAAAACAGTGTTGTTTGACAGTGAAAACTGGCTATACGCGCGGCCTTGGCTCCACACCCCGAATGTTGTTACCAAAAACTGTAATCCCAAAACAATCACAAAGCCAGAGATTACTTTGGAAACAAGAGTCATGTTCATTGATTAGCCTATGGACAAAGAAGTGTTCGATTAAAAGTTTGAACCAGCCTGTTGCCAGCGTTTATTCAAGTATTCCATACTTCCGTCGAAATCGGGGCTAAGCAAAATATTTCGAATATAGTTGCCTCCCAAAAAATCCATACCCGCTTTGTTTGCCCTCCGTAAAAAATCTGCATCGTAGGAGGCAGTCTGAATCACTTGAGGCTTATAACTCATGTATTCCGACAATTGGGGCATTCCTGACTTTCGAGTTTTAACGGTTGGAATAAAGCCTGACACGTCGGCAAAATTTGATTCGGTCAGCAAGAAGTCTAACCACGCCTTCGCTGTATTAGGGTTGCGACTATAACGACTAATGGCGATCCCCCAGTCGAAGTTAAGAATCCCTTTGCTTACACCTGTATCATCCAGAGGAAAAGGCACAAAACCCACATGGCGAGAGGGAATACCCGATTCAATTAACTGTGGTATTGCCCAGCTTCCAAGAAAAAAAAGCGCCGAATTGTGTTCCGCAAAATTTACTTTAGACTCTTGCCATTGGTCGAGGATAAACTCCTCCTCACTGTAGCCCTTTTTGAAAATTGAACTCGCTATTTGTAGAGACTTCGTATACGGCATCCCCGATGCAAACGGACGCTGTTGATTCAGCATGGATTGATAATAATTACCATCTTCGGCCAAAACCATAACGGCTTTGTCCCATTGCTGAAGAGGCCAACCGGCACCAACATTCAAATAGATAGGTGTTTTTCCCGAGGCCTTTATCTTTTCACACAGAGCATAAAAGTCCGACAATTTATCGGGTGGACTTTTAACGTCCAAATCGTTTAGAATTTTTTTATTGTAGATAAGCCCTTCTGCGCTAACCCCCTGAGTGTAGGCATATTCTTTTCCATCAAGGCTCCAACTATCGGAAAAATAAATTTTGTTTGACAGGCCCATTTCATTTAATGGAAGAAAAAATTTGGGATAAGCTTCCTTTGGCATATCAGTCGGAACTAGGACCACATCGCCATAGTCTCGTTTATCAAAGCGTGCAGCCATCTCCTCACCGTAACGTTCCACCAACACTACTTTTACAGATGCCTGAGGGTGCAAGGATCGAAACTCGGCAGCCCAACGCTTAAAGCTCCCGTTTCGAACGAGGTCTCCCCTGTTGGTAAACACTGAAATCGTTCCGGCCACCTGTGCAGAGACAGGAACGCTAAATACTAGTAACACCAGTACAATCACTCGCAGCATACAAATAAATCTCCCGTAAGAAATACCCTACTAACCCATCGGCAAAAGCGCAGGAACCTTGAATGAATTCAATTTTTCCTATTGAGTTTAGCAAAGATGTAAACGATTGCAGGGGATTGCATACTAGCGGGGGGGGGGAGGCCCACAAAACCTCGAACATACTGGAGTGCATGTTTTACGCTCTTATAGAATAAATAAAGCACAGTTAGAGCGGGGGTATCATTGCGTTCACCCGGTAAATAAAAAAGCCGGCTAATCAGCCGGCTTTCGGGTGCCACTTTAATAAGTGCTTATTTGAATTCCGCACGACCGCGGTATGGGGCCGCTGCACCCAGCTCAGCTTCGATGCGCAGCAGACGGTTGTATTTGGCGACACGGTCAGAACGAGACAGAGAACCTGTCTTAATCTGGCCAGCAGCAGTCGCAACAGCAAGGTCAGCAATAGTGGTGTCTTCAGTTTCACCGGAACGGTGAGAGATAACCGCTGTAAAACCTGCATCCTGAGCCATCTTAATGGCGTCCAGAGTTTCGCTCAACGAACCGATCTGGTTGAATTTGATCAGGATGGAGTTACCGATTCCTTCGTCGATACCACGCTTAAGGATCTTAGTGTTGGTTACGAACAGATCGTCACCGACCAATTGTACTTTGTCACCAATTTTCTTGGTCAGTACATCCCAGCCAGCCCAATCGCTTTCGTCCATGCCGTCTTCGATAGACAGGATAGGATACTTAGCGGACAGATCTGCCAGATAGTCTGTAAATTCAACAGCAGAGAAGGTCTTACCTTCACCGCTCATATCGTAAACGCCGTCTTTGTAGAACTCTGAAGATGCACAGTCAAGGGCCAAGGTAATGTCTTCGCCCAGCTTGTAGCCTGCGTTAGCAACGGCTTCGGCGATCGCTTCCAGAGCGGCTTCATTGGATGGCAAATTTGGAGCAAAGCCACCTTCGTCGCCAACTGCAGTGTTCAAACCGCGGCTAGACAATACTTTTTTCAGACTGTGGAATACTTCGGCACCCATACGCAGTGCTTCAGTGAAGTTAGGCGCAGATACAGGCTGAATCATAAATTCCTGGATATCGACGTTGTTATCGGCGTGCTCACCACCGTTAACAATGTTCATCATAGGAACAGGCATGGTGTATTTACCTGGAGTGCCGTTAAGTTCAGCGATGTGAGCGTACAGGGGGATGCCTTTATCAATAGCGGCAGCTTTGGCGGCAGCCAGGGAAACAGCCAGAATAGCGTTGGCGCCCAAGGTGCCTTTGTTTTCCGTACCATCAGCTTCAAGCATGATGTTGTCCAGCTCGCGCTGAGCAGCAGCGTCTTTACCAACCAGTAAAGGCTTGATGGCTTCGTTTACGTTAGCTACGGCTTTCAGTACGCCTTTACCCAAGTAACGGCTATTGTCGCCATCGCGTAGCTCTAAGGCTTCACGAGAACCGGTGGAAGCACCGGATGGTGCGCAGGCGCTGCCTACTACACCGCTTTCCAGAACAACTTCGGCCATCACGGTTGGATTACCGCGGGAGTCCATTACCTCAAAACCAACTACGTCTACAATCTTGCTCATAGTGACTGTCTCTCTTTGTTTACAAAACTATTGAATGTGCAGTGGCGGCAACACTTTAATTAGATTGTCCACTGCTTTAACTTGCCCCAAAAACGGCTCTAACTTGTCCAGAGGAAGCGCACTTGGGCCGTCGCATTTCGCTTCTGCCGGGTTGGGGTGGGCTTCAATAAACAGGCCCGCCAAACCAATCGCCATACCGGCGCGAGCCAGTTCAGCTGTTTGGTGACGACGACCACCGGATGCTGCGCCCAAAGGGTCGCGGCATTGAAGTGAGTGGGTTACATCAAAAATAACGGGCAGACCGTTACTCACTTCTTTCATGGTGCGAAAACCCAGCATATCGACAACTAGATTGTCGTAGCCCATGCAAGCTCCGCGTTCGCAAAGGATAAGCTTTTCACTACCACCCTCTGCAAATTTCTCGATGATGTTTTTCATTTGCCCCGGGCTTAAAAACTGCGGTTTCTTCACGTTAATAACCGCGTCAGTTTTTGCCATGGCCGCAACCAGATCAGTCTGGCGAGCCAAAAAAGCGGGCAACTGTATAACATCCACCACTTCCGCCACCGGTGCGACCTGACTAGGCTCGTGCACATCGGTGATAATCGGAACATTAAATTCGGCTTTAATTGCCTCGAATATTCTCAACCCGGCTTCCATTCCCGGCCCACGATAAGAGTGGATGGAGGAACGATTAGCCTTATCGAAAGAGGCTTTAAATACGTAAGGAATACCAAGTTTCTGAGTAACCTTTACATAGTGCTCTGCAGTTTTCAGAGCCATATCTTTGGACTCTAGTACATTAATGCCGCCAAAGAGTGTAAAAGGCTTATCGTTGGCGACCTCAATATCGCCAACCTTAATGGTTTTATGTTGCAAGTGTGTATCTCCTGGGCGGCGATTTTAGCCGTGTGCGACCATGGCGGCTTTGATGTAACTTAAGAATAACGGATGACCATCCCTCGGAGTGGACGTAAATTCCGGGTGAAACTGACAAGCGACAAACCAGGGGTGATCTGGTAGCTCGACCACTTCGACCAAAGTATCGTCGGCAGACCAGCCGCCAATACGCAGTCCCGCCTGGCGCAACTGATCCAGATAGGTGTTATTTACCTCAAAACGATGGCGATGACGCTCTACAACTAAATCCTTGCCGTAGATAGTGGAAGCCTTTGAACCTTTTTCAAGGTGGCATTCCTGAGCCCCCAGACGCATGGTGCCACCCAGGTCAGATGATTCGTCGCGGGTTTCCTTATCGCCTTCGGCCGTAACCCACTCGGTAATCAAGGCGATAACCGGATGAGGTGTTTTCGGGTTAAACTCCGTACTATTAGCCGCTTCCAGTTGCAGCACATTTCGTGCGAATTCAATCACCGCGCACTGCATTCCCAGGCAGATTCCCAAATAGGGCACGTTGTTTTCGCGTGCATATTGAACAGACATTAATTTCCCTGTCAGCCCACGCTCACCAAAACCACCAGGCACCAAAATGGCATCTGCATCAGCAAGAATTCCGGTCCCCTGCTCTTCAATATCTTCAGCATTAATATAGTTGATATTCACATCAGCGCCAGCATGCAACCCGGCGTGTGTTAGCGCTTCATTCAAGGATTTGTAGGCATCCAGCAAATCCATATACTTTCCAACCATCGCCACTGTAACCGCTTTCGTGGCATTGAGTTCCAACTCCAACACATGGTTCCACTCGCTCAAATCTGCTTCCGGGGCATCTAGGTTAAACTTTTCCAGGACGATCTGGTCGAGATTAAAACTCTTCAGAATTTGAGGGATGGCGTAGATAGATTTGGCATCAGCTAGCGGTACAACTGCGCGCTCTTCAACGTTGGTGAACAGGGAGATTTTACGGCGTGAATCTATATCAATTTCCTGCTCGGAACGGCACAACAGAATATCCGGTTGCAAACCAATAGAACGCAGCTCTTTGACCGAGTGCTGAGTAGGCTTGGTCTTGGTTTCACCGGCCGTAGCGATGTAAGGCACCAGGGTCAAATGCATCAGCAAAGCACGCTGAGAGCCCATTTCTACTTTTAACTGACGCACGGCTTCCAGAAACGGTTGTGATTCGATATCACCCACAGTTCCACCGATTTCCACCAGTGCAATATCGTAACCATCACCACCACTGAGAATGCGACGTTTGATTTCGTCGGTAATATGTGGAATGACCTGCACCGTTCCACCCAAATAGTCTCCGCGACGCTCTTTACGCAACACAGTCTCATAGACGCGTCCGGTGGTGAAATTGTTGCGTTTAGTCATCTTTGATCGAATAAAACGCTCATAATGCCCAAGGTCCAGATCGGTTTCGGCACCATCTTCAGTCACATACACTTCACCGTGCTGGAAAGGGCTCATAGTCCCTGGATCGACATTAATATAGGGGTCCAGCTTTAGAATGGTGACGTTAAAGCCTCTCGCCTCGAGTACTGCTGCCAGCGAAGCAGATGCAATACCTTTCCCCAATGACGACACAACGCCGCCGGTAACAAATATATACTGAGTCATTGAAACCCTTAAATCGACTGTTTAAATCACTGGCACAGGCACACTTTTACACACAAAGACCGGTGAAAAATGATCGCACATAAACGCACTGCCTAAGCACTTTTGAAACGGAATTGAGGGAGCTAAATTGATTGTTTGCAGAAGTATAGCGCATGGATTTGGCTAACTTTTTTGCAAACGGAGAGTGCCCCCGAGATGGGGCGCCAGATTACCAGAAAGTGCCTTTTGACTCAATGTGATTTATACATGAGATTGAGGCTGATAGTACCATCTCGGCTGATACCCGCCCGGCTCACCGCCCCCTTTACACAACCACAAATCTCCTACGGCCACCAGCATGTTTTCGTGATAAATCAACGGCACCCGGTCGCGCAGCCAAGGCTCCAGGCGATACTCTTGCAGCAACTTCTTTAGCGTTTGCGATTTATCTCTACCCTCGGGCCGACAGCGCTCTCCGCCGCTGCGAAACCGAATCTCGTAGTCTCCTGCGGCCAAGCCGAACGCGGCTTTTTCTCCACCCAGCACAAAGCCACCACCCAATCCACAGATGCTCTCACCATTCCATGAAAATGTGTTTTTTCCCGCCTTTTGCATTCGCGGCAACAAGTACAGCCGCAATTGAAAACGGTAAAAGCTACAGCCTGGTGAGCCCGCCGTCGAGGAGCCGCCCCAGCTGACCTCAGGATTGGCGTCATCGGCGGCGGAAATTAAATACTGAATCTGTTCAAGTTGTTGTTGTCCCGGCAAGAGATAGTGATTCTGAACGAGCCAGTAGCGAAGCAGGTGTTTTTGTCGCAACCAGGAAAAGCCTGTGAACTTATCAAGGCTCAGGCTACACCCAAGCCTCTCCGGCCGAAGATCACAAACATTGAGGTCTTCGGCCAAATACTCATCCAGCAACCGACCACTCTGCTGTAGTAAATCTGCACTCGCCTCGATACGCGCCACCGCATTGGGCCAGCGTTGCTCCATTACGGGAACCAGCTTATGTCTTAAGTAGTTCCTGTCCAGGTCAGTATTGGAATTACTATCGTCCTCAATCCAGCGCAACTGTTTATCCTGGGCATAAGAGAGAATCGCAGAGCGATGCATCGTTAAGAAAGGGCGCAGCAGCAACGCACTGTTCTTATCCCTAGCGTCAAGCGGCCGCTGCTTCGGCACACCGGCCAAGCCCTTAAGCCCGGCGCCACGCAGCAACCGAAAAAGAAAGGTCTCCGCCTGGTCACCGGCATGATGCGCCGTCAGTACAATATCGCCCGCCTGGGCCAGCGTATTAAATACGCGATAGCGCGCATCGCGAGCCGCCTGCTCCAGCCCACGCCCTTGAAGATCAACACTTACTCGAACACTCTTAAAGTCACAAGCCCACTGCTCCGCCTGTTTGCGACAGTGTTCCGCCCAACTATCGGCATGTCCCGACAGTTGGTGGTGAACATGAAGAGCTGTAAGATTTTTAAAACCGAGCTGCACCAATTGCTGAAGTAAAACAGTGGAATCCAGTCCACCGCTGTAACCTACCCACAGGTGTCGAGCGCTGCCGAGCTGTGCTTTAAGATGTTCCAGTGCTTGAAAAACGGAAGCCATAATGGAAAAGTGTGTTTCCTGTCATTTAAATAGGCAATATACCCGCAATTAAGGGCTCGATCACTATGGATTCCAAACAACAACGCAGCTACGGCGGCTGGCCTTCAGACATTTCAGCAGAAATAGTTGCCGGAAAAACGCCGCGCTTGAGTGAGCCCTGTATTCACAATAACCAGCTTTTCTGGCTACAAACTCTGCCGGACGAAAAAGGCCGAGTGGCGATTATGCAAAAAGCTCTCGATGCGCCACAATCTGAACCGGCAAAGTGTCTTTTACCTCGCCCTCTCAGTGCAAAATCGAAGGTGCATGAATATGGAGGCGGCAGCTACTGGCTGGAAGGGAACTCGCTCTTTTTTGTATTAGCCGATGACCAACAGATCTATCGGACGAATCTTGAGCAATCGACATTTACACCCGAAGCCCTCACGTCTAGCAACACTCCCTTCAGCGATGAAGAGACCTCCAGCCTACGTTTTGCCGATATTATCGCAGACACCAACGGCGAGCGGCTATTGGCTGTTTGCGAACAGCATTTTAACAAAAGCGACAAAGAGCCCGTCACGCGGCTAACAGCAATTCCTTTCGATCGCAGCCAGCCATTAAGTATTATTGCCGAAGGCGATGACTTTTATTCAAACCCCATTGTTTCTCCCTGTGGCAACTACCTCGCCTGGCTATGCTGGAACCACCCGGATATGCCCTGGGATGCAACCCTGCTTTGGTTATGTAAACGCGACAGCAAGGGCCAGTTTAGTCAGGCCAACGCAAAAAAAATTGCTGGCAACCATCACGAAAGTATTTTCCAACCTCGCTTTAGCCCTAACGGTGATTTGTTTTTTGCTTCCGACCGCAACAATTGGTGGAACCTTTACCGCATTGCCGCCGTACATTTTGATCATAACCATGTAGTGGCTGCGGCTGTTACCGAAGAGAAGGCCGAATGCGCTACCCCACAGTGGACATTTCGTATGTCCACCTACGATTTCCTAAATGGCAGTGAAATACTGGCCACCTTTAGCGCGAATGGTAGTTGGAAACTGGCAAAAATAAATCTCGCCGTTTCACCACCCAGCACAGAATATCTGCTCCTCAAGCAAGCATGCGAACTCAGTGTGATCCACGGCGTCGATTGTAGCAACGGTCAGGCAACCTTTGTTGGCGCCTCTCCAATCACGCTGCCGAACATCTATCATTTTAAAAACGGTCTGCTTCGTAGCGCAATCGATCAGGCCTTACCGCTAAACCGTTCAGATATTTCCGTGCCTCAAGCCATACACTTTGCTACTGGCCACACTAAAGCCGAAACGGCCTACGGCTTTTACTATGCCCCGACAAGTACACATTACGACTCCATCACTGGAAAACCACCCTTAATCGTTATTTGTCACGGAGGTCCAACAGGCGCAACAGAAAACTCGCTGAATCTAAAAATTCAGTATTGGACGAGCAGAGGATTTGCCGTTATCGACGTCAACTATCGGGGCAGTACCGGCTTCGGCCGAGAGTACCGTCATTCCCTTCACTACAACTGGGGTGTCTTCGATACGGAAGACGTTTGTGCCGCCGCAGACTATGCCGTTGAGCAAGGCTGGGCAAACCCTGAGCAGCTGATAATCAAAGGTAGCAGCGCGGGCGGCTATACCGTTCTGGCCACGCTCACCTTTACCGACCGATTCAATGCTGGAGTCAGTCTTTATGGTATTGGCGATTTAGAAACGCTTGTGCGCGACACCCATAAATTTGAGGCCCGCTATCTCGACAAACTTATTGGTGATTACAAAACAGAGAAGAAACGCTATCTGGCACTTTCACCAATTCATTCTGTCGATACGATAAACTGTCCACTGCTGGTCTTTCAGGGCCTGGAAGACAAAGTCGTACCTCCAAATCAGGCAGAAGCCATGGTGAGTGCCGTAAAAGAAAAAGGGTTGGAAGTCCGCTATATCACCTTTGCCGATGAAGGCCACGGCTTTCGCAATGCGCACAATATAAAAACCATGCTCGATGAAGAGCTTAGGTTTTACCAGCGGGTATTTGCACTATAGACACACACTTAACACCCTGAAAAATTAGTGCAAAAAAAGCTGTAGGGTTTAGACAAATCCCCGCAATTTAATAAAACAATATTCAGGCTTGGTTGCAGCTAAACCTACAGCCCGGTTTTTGAAAAAGGTCCATATCACTGTGAGTTCAAACTCCCACCGTCTAGGTTTAATAATTAAGCATTTAATAAATCCGTATCTCGATGCATTGGAACTGCGATATTTATGAGAATTCTGCATACATCCGACTGGCACCTAGGCCGAACTCTTTACGGCAAAAAGCGCTACCAGGAATTTGAAGCCTTTCTAAACTGGCTGGCAGAGATAATTGAGCGCGACGAAATCGATACCCTCCTGGTTGCCGGTGATATTTTTGACACCAGCGCCCCGAGCAATCGCGCCCAGGAACTCTACTACCGCTTTTTGTGTCGCGTAGCCGCTTCCGATTGTCGACATGTGGTGGTAATTGCTGGCAACCACGATTCACCTTCATTTCTCAACGCCCCCAAGGCGCTGCTCAAAGTGCTGGATGTACATGTGATCGGTAACCTATCGGAGAATATGGAAGAGGAAGTACTGGTTCTTAACAATGCTCAGGGTAAGCCAGAACTTATCGTTTGCGCTGTACCCTATCTGCGGGATAGAGATATTCGAATAGCCGAGGCCGGCGAGAGCATTGAAGATAAAGAGCAAAAATTGCTCGAAGGCATTCGTAGCCACTACAGCGCTATAGCTGCTGTAGCAGATCAAAAAAACAATGAACTCGAAGTAAAAGTACCCATTGTGGGTATGGGGCACCTCTTCACGGCTGGTGGACAAACCATTGACGGCGACGGCGTGCGCGAGCTTTACGTGGGCTCGCTAGCGCATGTCAACGCAACTATTTTCCCGGATTCATTTGATTATGTTGCGCTTGGGCATTTACATGTACCGCAAAAAGTCGGTGGATTTGAACATATTCGTTATTGCGGCTCGCCGATACCCATGGGCTTTGGTGAAGCAAAACAGCAAAAGTGCGTTTGCCGAATCCAACTGGAGCATCATGCCGACTATCAAAGCACTAACGTGCCAATCCAACAAATTGACGTACCCCTATTTCAACCGCTTGAGCGTATTAAGGGCGACTGGGAAAGCATTGAAAAACGCATTCTCGAACTCTCGTTAACAAACTCGCAGACATGGATCGAGATCATCTACGATGGCGATGAAATCATCGGGGATTTACGAGATCGCCTAGATACCGTGATCGCCAGTACGGGAATCGAAATTTTGCGTGTTAAGAATGCCCGCATCATCGACCGTATATTGGGCAAAACCCAAGAAGACGAAACCCTGGATGATTTGAATGTAAACGATGTGTTCGACAGGTGTCTCGCCGTACATGGCGTGCCCGATGAGCAGCGGCCGGAATTACTCCGAGCTTACCAGGAAACACTCACGTCTCTTTACGAACAAGATGTGCGAGCGGATTAGAAAAGACTTTCGATGAGAATATTGCAGGTACGATTCAAAAACTTAAACTCATTGCTGGGAGAATGGGAGATCGACCTTTCTCACCCGGCGTTTGCCTCCGATGGTATTTTTGCTATTACAGGCCCTACAGGTGCGGGAAAAACAACCCTTCTCGATGCTATTTGCCTCGCGCTCTATGGCCGCACCCCTCGTCTCGCCAAAGTTACCAAAAGCACGAACGAGATCATGTCCCGCCAAACCGGTGAGTGCTTTGCTGAAGTCACTTTTGAAACCCAGGCCGGGCATTTTCGTTGCCACTGGAGTCAGCACCGAGCGCGTAGAAAGCCAGAAGGTGATTTGCAGAGCCCTAAGCATGAGATAGCAAACGCCGATTCTGGCGAAATTTTTGAAGCCAAGATTAAGGGCGTAGCCGATCGGATCGAGGCTGCTACTGGTATGGATTTCGACCGTTTCACCCGGTCCATGTTACTGGCCCAGGGCGGGTTTTCTGCATTTCTGCAGGCTACATCTGATGACCGAGCGCCAATTCTGGAACAAATAACCGGTACAGAGATTTACAGCCAAATATCCATTCACGTTCATGAACGCCGCGCGCTAGAGCGCAAAAACTTGGAGACACTACAGGCAGAACTGGCCGGAATACAGCTCCTAACACCGGAAGAGGAACATCAACTTAGCGAGAGCCTGGATCAAAAAGCACAACAGGACACACAGCTTGGCAATTCGATTAATCAAAAAAATACGGCCATTACTTGGTTGAAAAGTATGGTTCAGCTTGAATCAGAAATAAAACAGCTCGATCTGGCAAAGGACGAATTACAGATCCGGTTGCACGCTTTTGCGCCAGAGAAAGAACGCCTGCGGCTCGCCAACATGGCGCTCGAACTTGCGGCCGATTATGCAGCGTTAACCGCTGTTCGCAAGGAACAAGATGTTGACAGAAGCTCACTGCGCACCTGCCAGAATGCCCTTCCCACTTGCGCCGATATCGCAAAGCAAGCGGAAGAAACAATGGCAACAACAACGGAACACCTAGAAGCAAGGAAGGCGGAACAGCAGCAAGCGCTGCCGGTCATACGTAAGGTTCGCGAGCTGGATTTAAAAATTGCCGAGAAAAGCTCGCCAATGAAAACAGCAAACGACTCCATCGCAGAATTGTCAAAGTCGCTTAATGCACTGAAAACGCAGCAGACAATCGACACCAATGAATTAATCAATAAACAAGGTGCAACAGAAGAACTAAAGTCGCTACTGGAAGCTTCCAAAGAGGATAGCGTACTAGTTGAACAACTTGCAGCTTTACATAGCCGGTTTGAAACCTTAAAAGCCAATAGGGATCAGCTCTCCAGAAAATCTCAAGAGGCTGAACAAGCGGAGACTCGGTGTCAGACCAATATTAAAGCCTGCGAAAACCGGAATGCTCAACTAGGAAAAGCACAAACAGATCTGGACACGATCAAAAAGCAAGGGGAAGAGAAAAAAAATGAGTTACTCGATACCCTTGAACGGAAAGACTCAGCCCATTGGCGAGAACAACAAACGTCACTAATTGCGCAAAATGATCTTATTGCTAAAGCGCAAGACGCTATTCAGGCGCACGCAAATGCTGAGCAGAGGAATGAAACTCTCGAGCAACGTAAAGACTCACTCCAAAGCATGCAGGATCAGATAAAAGCGACGCTGATATCTCAAACCCACAAGCAAGCAACATTGGAAACAGAGCTGAAACACCTGGAAACCCAGCTAGTATTACTCAAGAAAATCGATGACCTGGAAGCTGCCCGCCACCAGCTCAACGACGGTGATCCCTGCCCCCTATGCGGTGCAGAATCCCACCCCTATGCCGAAGGGAATGTTCCCAAGCCTGACGATACCCAGCAGCAACTAAGCGCCGTACGGGCTGAACTAAAAACGTTACAGCACCAACTTACCGAGTTCAACGTAACCTTGGCTCAGCAGGAAAAAGATCTTGAGCAAATTGCCGCATCGCAACAGGAGTGCCTTCGGGAAATTGACAATGCCAGCCAGATAATTCACCGAAATTGTGCAGAGTTACCTTTCGCACCAGAAGCTTTTCCCGCAGACCTCAACCGGAAGGAAGCACTTAAACTTCTTCTGGAGAAAAACAAGGCCCAACTCTCTCTCACCACCCACACCATACAAGCGGCAGAGTTAATTGAAAAAGAGTTGCACGCACTACGTGAATCCTTTACCAATGCCAGAGATGTCGTCGCCAATAGCGAACGCGAAGCTCAGGCTGCCACCCACACAAAGGATTCAGCCGTACAAGAACTCGAACGGCTGAGAAAAGAAACTGGCAACAGTCTCCAGCAACAGGAAGAGCTACACGAAGAATTACAGCAAAAAATACAGCGTTTCGGGATGGAAGTGCTATTGATAGAACACATCGACGCAACGATGGCGCAACTGACCCTGCGTCGAGACCAGTGGCAGGAAAGAAGTAAAGAAAGAGCCCTGTTTGAAAAAGTAATATCCGCACTTGAAATACAAATTCACCATAGAGAAAACGCGCTTATTCAAACCGAAGAAAGCCTTAATAGCTATCGAAAAAACCTTGCTGAATTGCAGCGGGAAAGAGAGTCCTTTTCCCTGGAACGGCTACAGATATTTGGAAACAAGGATACAAACCAAGAAGAAACTCGCCTTTCCTCGTGCATAGAAGCTTCGGAGAACGAAGTGGACAGTGCCCGCAGAGCTTTATCAACGGCGAGCCAAAATCTCTCTCAACTAACAACAAAGATCAGCGAATGGGGTAAGGCGATCGATGCTAGGGAGATCGTGTTAACGCATACGGAGACCTGCTTTCGCGGGCGTTTAAACACCGCCGGTTTTAGCGATGAAGAACGCTATCAATCGGCTTACCTCGAAGAACACGAACGCAAACATTTGACACTACAATCACAAGCACTTTCGGACGAGAAGGCAGAGATTGGCTCAAGAGAGCGAGAAAAGAGAAGTTTATTGGCAACGGAAAGCGGGAAGAACATTACGGATGAATCACTGGACGATCTCAAAAAAGCACTGGCTGACTCGATGGAAAATCTGCGAGAGCTCCAGCAAGAAATAGGCGGTATTCAGCGAAAACTTACGGACAACGACAGCCTAAAACAAGAGCAGAGAGTTCGCTTCAAGGCCATCAATTTACAGAAGAGAGAATGCGAAAGATGGGATCTTCTCCACGAGCTTATCGGTTCATCAGACGGGAAAAAATATCGGAATTTTGCCCAGGGGATGACCTTTGAAATAATGATCAGCCATGCTAATCGGCAATTGCAAAAAATGACCGACCGATACCTCTTAGTTCGAGATGAAAACCAACCGCTTGAACTTAATGTGATCGACAACTATCAGGCTGGCGAGATTCGCTCCACCAAAAATCTTTCCGGAGGCGAGAGTTTTATTGTCAGCCTGTCCCTAGCCTTGGGGCTCTCAAATATGGCAAGCAAGAATGTTCGAGTCGACTCTCTCTTTCTTGATGAAGGCTTTGGTACTTTAGATGAAGAAGCGCTGGACACGGCCCTTGAAACACTCTCGAGCCTACAACAGGAAGGGAAGCTGATCGGCGTTATTTCACATGTTTCAGCTTTAAAAGAAAGAATCGGCACACAAATACAAGTGGCCCCAAGTAGTGGAGGAAGAAGTCACATTATCGGGCCTGGGTGCCGCTTGATAAAAGGCGGATAAAGCAGCCTTTATTCACCCATATTTAAAGAGCAAAATATTCACGAGGCTCCTTACTCCACCAAGTAAGTAATAATCGATCGATACAGGTACAGCCCCATAAATTTTCTATTTCTGAATTATTTGGCACTTGCAGCCCCTACCCGCCTTGCTTGGCACGGTGATGAAAACTAAAGTAACTAAATTGTTGGGGTATCACTTATCCCACATCACTCAATTGACGAAAAGACTAAGAACGAGAGACAAGATTTGAAAACGCCATTAATTACCAAACAAGGCTACAACGACCTTGAAAAGGAACTCGATGAGCTATGGCGTATTGAGCGCCCAGAAGTTACGAAGAAAGTCTCTTGGGCTGCAAGCTTAGGCGATCGCAGTGAAAACGCCGACTATCAATACAACAAGAAGCGACTCCGAGAGGTGGACCGCCGTGTTCGCTACCTACGTAAATGTCTGGAGCACCTTAAAATAGTTGAATATCACCCCGAACAAGAAGGAAAGGTGTTTTTTGGTGCGTGGGTAGAAGTCGAGAGCGAGCAGGGTGACCGCCTTAAATTCCGGATTACAGGCTATGACGAAATATTCAACCGTAAAGACTATATCTCCATCGACTCGCCCATGGCCCGAGCTCTGTTAAAAAAAGAGGTGGACGATGAGGCTGAAGTGAAAACTGAGGCTGGAGCGATGATTTGGTATATCAATGCAATAGAGTATGAAAAATAATCTGGCTCGCTAGTACATGTACTATTTTTAATGGCCACTACTTCTATCTTAAATGTAGTAGCTTGGACACGAACTGGCGCCTAGTGCGGTTGCGGAAAATTATTCAGCTTGTCGACCGTTTTGCTGGTTCGCTTTAGTGCTTTAACACCAGCCCCTTCTTCTGGTATTCGCGTAAGCGTATGTCAAAACTGCCATCGCGCCAAACCTGTTTCACCAGGTATTTACGGGGTATTTCACCACTCTCGATGTAAACAAGATCTTTAATCAGTTCTTTCTCCCGTGCTTTTTTATTTTCATCCAGCAGTAAAATAACACGGGGGAGATGACGATATTTTTGGTTGGATTCCAAGACAATACCCACATCACCACTGTAGAGTTCAACAATACTACCCGCAGGATAAAGTCCAATGGTTTCAATAAACTTTACCGCCAGCGCCTCATCGAACTGCTTGCCTCTTTCTTCGTATATTATCTTTAGAGCTTCTGTGGAGGTTCGAGCCCGCGAATAACAGCGGTCTGCCGTCATAGCATCATAAGCATCGACAATAGAAATAATACGGGAATATCGTGAAATACCGTGGCCAGGCAGCTTACGTGGGTACCCTACTCCATCAATACGTTCGTGATGGCTGTAAGCGACGTCGATAGCACCATTAAAAATATTGGAACTGGCCAGTAATAAATTTCGACCATGGACAGTATGCGCTTTCATTAGACGCATTTCTTTCGGCGTAAGGCTCGCAGGCTTATCGACTATTTCCTCCGGTACACGCATTTTCCCCACATCGTGCAGCAACCCACACATACCCAGGTCATGCAACCCGCTCTCATCCAAGCTCAATTGTCGACCAAAGGCGATAGCAAGAATACAGACGTTCAAACAGTGCTCTGCAGTGTACGCACGTTCATCGCGAATCTTTGCCATCCACAGCAACGCGTCCGGGTGACGAATGACCGATTGCACACAATCGTTTACCATTTCCCGCGCTTTGGAGCCATCCAAGGCACCACCCAGACGAATATCGTCCAGCATAGTTTTCGTCAGGGAACGCGCATTCCGGAAGGTTCTATAGGCTTTACGATGCTCTTCTTGAATGGATACTTCTGGCGCGAAGGCATTGACTGAAGCGCGTGCTTGGGACGCCGAGCCAGTACCAGAGCTATGAACACTTAGTTTCCGTGAATGGTCGACATCCACCCACACATATTCGCAATACTCGGAAACGATATCGATATCGTCCTGCTCTTCGATAGAGAATCCCTGCATGATAAAAGGCGTGTCCAGCCAGTCTTTATCTAGCTTGGACACATACATACCAACCCTTAATTCACCCACATGCATTTTGATATTATTTGGCATGAAAACTAACCAACTCACTCAGAAAAAAATCTTCTTCAACTGGGTTCGCCTCGATTACAAAATTGAGGCGATACTTTGCGCCAGTATAGAAGGCTTTTCTTCGCCCCGATGGACTTTATCGAAACTTTGACGCCTAGATCACATTCATCAGCGCAGAACAAAATGTCTGCATGTTCGATTCGTTCAATCCGGCCAAACTGATGCGGCTGGTATCAACCATATAGATCCCGTGATCTTCGGCCATACGGGCGACCTGCCCTTTATTAATCCCGAGAAACGAAAACATTCCCTGCTGCTGTGCAATATGATCGAATCGGCCCGCGGCACCTAAGGCATTAACCTCCTCAACGAGTTTTTTACGCATAGAGTCAATTCTTCCGCGCATCTGGTCCACTTCGCTGACCCACGCCCGACGCAAGGCTTCATCCGTCAATATCTCAGAAACCACTGTTGCACCATGCGATGGAGGCATGGAATAGATGCCCCGCACAATACTGGCAATATGAGAACTGACGGTCGCCTTGCCTTTACCGAGTACGCCTACCGCACCCACGCGCTCTCGATATAAACCAAAATTCTTTGAGCAGGACAGCGCAAGTACCACTTCAGGTAATTGCTCACACATTAAGCGGATACCATAAGCATCGGCGGCGATACCGTTACCAAACCCCTGATACGCAGAATCGATAAAGGGTACAAAACCGTTCTCCGCAGACAAGTTGGTAATCGCTTGCCATTGAGCCGGAGAGAGATCGGCACCCGTCGGATTGTGGCAGCAACCATGTAAAAGAACTAAATCCCCCGCGGGGACCTGTTGCAAAGCATCCATCATGGAGTCAAAACAAATACTGTGATTTTTGAAGTCATAGTAGGGATAAGTTTTGATGGTAACCCCCGCACCAGCCAATAATGGCACATGGTTACCCCAGGTCGGATCACTAACCCAGATACAGGCGTTAGCATCTGCTCGTTTTATCAGCTCCGCGGCGACACGCAACGCACCGCAACCCCCAGGGGTTTGCACCAAAGCCAGAGATTCCAACTGAGGGTGGTGTTTACCTAAAGCCAACACTGCCATTGCGCGGTTAAATTCTGCATTACCCAGCGGCCCCACATACGCTTTGGAGCGCTCGCTTTCGAGAATGCGCTTTTCAGCCAACTTCACGCTTTCCAATATAGGGGTTTCACCTTTACTATCTCGGTACACTCCGACGCCGAGGTCTATCTTCCTGTCGCGTAAATCGTTATTAAACTGGGCAATCAACCCAAGAATCGGGTCCGGTGGTAAAGTCGATAAATTATTGAACATGCTTGCTATTACATTTGAGAGGGAAAGGAACACAGTGTAAAGTCGTGCGAAATCGCGATTCTACCCTATAACTTGCTAGCTTTGGGCCCGTTATGACCACTACTGAACTGGATAATTACGATATAAAAATTTTGAAATGCCTGCAAGCCAACGCTGAAGTTTCAATGGCAGAGCTGGGAGATGCCATCGGTCTTTCCCATACTCCCTGTTGGCGCAGGGTTAAGCGTTTGGAGGAAGCCGGTTATATTAAGCGCCGAGTGACGCTGCTGGATGCGGAAAAACTCAATTTAGGCGTCGCTGTACATGCTTACATCACGATAAAAAGCCACGATGAAGAATCGCTGCTCGCTTTCGAGAGCTCGGTACAAACCATCCAAGAAATTGTCGAATGTTACTCCATTACCGGCGATAAGGACTATCTACTGAAAGTCATTGTTGCAAGCGTAGACCACTATGAGCAGCTATTGAAAAGTAAACTGGTCCACCTGCCCAATGTTGCTTCGGTAAATTCGGTTTTCGCGTTGAAACAGGTTAAATATACAACGGCCTTACCGTTACCGTAAAAAGGGGGTTTAGTCGCTCCCCGCTCTGATGATGCATTCCCTAAAGCATACGACCACCAACGATGGCTGAAACACAGAAAATACAAGGAGCAGTTTTCGGTCTGCATCCTGTAAGTCACCGTTCTCTGCCTCCCATGGCCTACACGGCATACCTACTTCCTGTAGGCCAGCGTTCTCGGCCTCCCATGGCCTACACGGCATACCTACTTCCTGTAGGCCAGCGTTCTCGGCCTTCCTTGGCCTGCACGGCATACCTACTTCCTGTAGGCAAAAAAAAGCCCGCACGAAGGCGGGCTGGGACTAGTTACACATAAAACACATCAAATTAAGCGAATAACAATTACACAATTAAAAAAAACAAACGTAAAAACAAACAACACAACAAACATAAAAACTGCGTTTGTAGAGAAGAGCAATCAACCTACTTGTTTCAAAATATAGCACATACGCATTAAATATGAAGGACAAAAACGTAATAAGAATGGTGAATATCATTCATTTAGCTAATCTTAAAGTATTAGTTTTTGGTTTTTCACGGCATTTCCGGCTCCGCCTGTAAATATGGCGCAGTATTCCAACAAATACACTTCATAGGACTTCATATTTTTTAATGAATTCCCGAAAAATAAAATATTTTTTATTCTGGAAGCTGTTTTGTTGCGCGAAATTGAAATTTGAGCGACATACTCGATACAGATACCCTGCTCCCCCCTTATTTAAAAAGGAATATTGAGTATCGGTATTTAAATTTAGAGGGGAGAATTGACGCTCAAAAGCTCGAGCAACTGCTCGATCATTTGCTTGGGAGTTTGGCCGTTAACTCTGAGGCAGTAGTCTCCATACTGTCGATAGAACGGTAAACGCTCCCGATAGAGCATTTCGAGAGTGGTATTTGGCGCACTGGCAATGCCTCGAGAAGAGAAATTAGCAACTCGTCTGTAAAGTTCTTCAGGCGGCACATCAAGAAAAACACAAACACCGCACCGCTTTAGCTTCGCCATGGCAGCGGAGCTGTATACAACACTGCCTCCCGTCGCAACAACCTTGTTCTCAAGGTCCGAGATAAGCACTACGCGCTCTTCCTGCTGCCTAAGCGCCATATGGCCGTGAACATCCAGAAAATCTTGAAGGGTGGCCCCCATCTGCTCCTGAATCAGCAAGTCAGTATCCACAAAAGGTTTGGCAAGAGCCTTGGCAAGCAGTACGCCCAAAGTGCTTTTGCCGCAACCAGGCATCCCTATAAGGACTATTGATTGTTGGTTTATTCGTTTTACCATTGGCTAAAAAAGGACAATGCCTATCCATACAAATAACAGCAACCCCAAACTTAGCAGGACCGCCGCAGAACCCATATCCTTAGCCCGCCCCGCCAACTCGTGATGTTCGTAGCCCACCCGATCCACCACCGATTCAATACCACTGTTCAACAATTCAACAATCAGTACCATAATCACCATAGCAATAAGGACAATTCTCTCGAGTTTGGTTACTTCCAGCCAAAAAGCGAGGGGAATTAGAATAACCGCAATCGCCAACTCCTGTCTAAACGCAGCTTCATTTCTAAATGCCGCAATCAATCCCTTGTATGAATACATACCAGCCTTGACGACGCGGGTAAAGCCGCGGTTCTTCTTAATCATACTAACTGACCCTTATGACAATTTCGAAAGCAAGCCTATGTCAGGCTCGTGACAGTTCAATGACAGGGGGGGTATTCAAGCTCTTGCGCTCTGATTAGAGCAGCCAAAAGGAGATTTCATGAGATATCGATAGCTCACCAGCTCTAGCGCCGACAGTGTAACTCAACAACCAGCTAAAGCTGGTGGGTTAGCATTACGGACTGAAAGTCCGGATACGGGTCGAAGACCCGTCTATTCCTCCACCCGAAAATTGTCTTCAACTTTCGGTTCGAAGTGGTGTTCTAAATAACTTTTAATCATCTCTTCAGTTAACTCCCCAGAAGTAACACAAAAGTATCCTCTTGCCCAAAAATGACGACCCCAATATCTTTTCTTAAGATCAGGGAAACTCTCAAATAGCTTTGACCCTACGCATGATTTCGCTCGGGGCCATATTGGGCGGAGCTGAAACAAGCAGATGTATGTGATCTTTGCTAACCACTCCTTTCAATATCTCAATCTCAAAAGCTTGCCACGTTTGTCGAATCAGCTCTCGGGCCTTCAACCCAACATCCCCCGTCAAAACCCGATAGCGGTATTTAGTGACAAACACAAAGTGATATTGAATTTTAAAGACTGTATGGCTGCCATATCGATAATTCATATTTTGCTCCCCAGCTTTATTTGCGATTCCAGCATTGTAGCTAAAGCCGATGGTTTTAACCTTTTAGGAGACTAATAAATAGGTCGCAGAAATATAAAAGTCATATACCCTCAATCGACGAGCCTTGGCGATTTTCGATTCAGAAGTTTTCTATACGCACTTCCAGACGAGCATCGGGATAAACGAGCTCAGTTAAGGTGCTAACCTTTCTATATCCCAATGAGTATTCGTCACTCTGGAATACTGAAAACGGTCATGCAGACGGCTACCTCCGCCCTGCCAAAATTCGAAACTCGCGGGGGTTACACGATAGCCGCCCCAAAAATCCGGGAGAGGAATATCGCCCTGACCAAACTTTGCTTTCATCGCTTCAAATTGCATCAGCAGTGCTTTTCTAGAGCTTATATGATGGCTTTGGTGTGAAGCCCAAGCAGCCACTTGGCTGTCTCGTGGGCGGGATAAGAAGTACTTCAGTGAATCCTTTATGGAAATACGCTCCACGGTACCCTCCACCTCCACTTGTCTCTCCATACCATGCCAAGGAAAGTGGATACAGATGTTCCTATTAGCTTCCATCTGAACGGCTTTTTTACTGCTGTAATTGGTAAAAAAAACAAATCCCTGTTCATCCAATTGTTTCAATAACACAATACGTTGACTTGGCCTACCGTCGGAGCCAACTGTTGCTAATGTAAAAGCCGTAGGGTCTGGAATTTGCGCCGTTATTGCCTGATCTAGCCACACATTGAATTGCGCGATCGGATCAGCCAGCAGGTTTTCACGACTCAGGCCTCCGGCCAGGTATTCACGACGAATGTCTTCTAGTTTCATATTTCGGTTATGATGAGTATTAACGTTTTCCGGGGCAGGGATATTACCTTTTTAATCCAATTATGGCACCTACCACTTTAACATCAGACAACACTGGCGTTGTAATATTGGCCGGTGGCGAAAATCGACGTATGGGCGGGCAAGCAAAAATATTTTTGCCCTTGGGCGAAAGCAGCCTCCTTCAACACACTCTGGCTTGCATTCACGGTTGCACAGGTAGGGTCGCGTTAAGCTATAACGACCAGCCTCCATCAGCTCTCCAACAAAATTTACCCGTTATCAAAGATCAGTCCTGCGAACGGCAAGGGCCCCTCGCGGGACTGATAAGCGGGCTAATATGGCTAAAAGAAAACCACGCAAGCTGTCAGTGGCTGATAACCCTGCCGGGAGATACGCCTTTCCTGCCTACAGACCTAGTACAACAGTTTTGCTCAGCGGCAAATGCCGAACAAGAAACCGTTCACTATATTCAGTGGCAACAGCGGAATCATTATCTGACCGCTATTTGGCCTGTCAACAGTTTAGCGACCCTGCAGTCCTATTTTGATAGCGGCAAAAGGTCGGCAAAGGGCCTGCTCAAACAACTCAAGGCTAAACCTCTTATTTTAACGGAGCAGGAAGTAGAGGCGCCCAGCAAGCTGATACCGCACCTGTTTTTGAACATCAATACGCCCGAAGACTATCAAAACGCAAAAAACACTTTTAAGGGTTTAAGCTCAAAATGAAATCCAAGGGCTTTTTCCTGGCATTAATTGCCATTTCCGCTATTGGCGCAAGTTCCAATACGCTTAGCTGCCAGGAGCAGGCAAAAACAGCATTAGAAGAGGTTCTTTGTAAGCTAAAGACCCGCGGCAAGGGTGCTCAGCTGCCACCATTAAATGAGTTCCGCAAAAACTCCGAGAATATCCAACGGCTTTTACTCAAAACGCCAGCGCGAAAAGCCGGGCTATCTCTTCCGCCAGCCGCCCCCAAAAAATCAGCGACAGCGCCAATCAAACCCGTTAACAAGCCGTCCCAACGAATAAAACAGGAGCAAAGCACTTCCCTAGATAACTGTAAATTACAAAAGCAGTGGATCATTTGTCGTACGAATCACTATCAATTGCAAACCAACCGCCAAAACCAGGAGCTGAACACCACGGTGTTCAGCCAATCGAACAGCCTGAACCTAGCAAGCCGCGATCACCCGCGTTTTTCAGGCCAAAGTGATTTGCACTACCTTAGTCTTACATACCCTCTTTATTTGGACAAAATGCTATCCATTGGCTTGGGTGACTCAACCATGTCGTTTACGCGTTATGCAGCAACTTATCGAGAGATTATTCAGCAGGGAGAAAGTTTTGAGCTGCGCTTCGGTATGATGTTTGAGCATTTAAAGAATGAAAAAGCCAACAACAGCATCAAACGGCGTTACGACAGCACTCTGCCATCAACCATTCAGCAATGTATGCGGGCCAACGCGGATTTAATAGTGTGTGACAATGTAAAAAGAAACTGGCTATACCGGCGAGAACCATAGCCCTGATATAGAAACGGGAGCTGAGCTCCCGTTAAATTCGCTTATTGAGGAATCAGTCGGAAGCGCTGAAAATCGGCTCCTGTATTAATAGCAGTTTTAACCGTTCCGTCAACATCATCACTACCCGAAAGCACGTATCGCCGCCCCCAATCGCCCTTATTGATAAAGATCACTTCATCTTCGTCGTGGCGCATCAGCCAGCGCATATAAAATCCGTTTTCTGGATTAATAATACGCGTAAAGTCTTCCTCGGGATTCATTGTTACTGCAAATATAGACAGTGATCCAACGAAAGATGGAGAAGCAGGTACCAGCACTCGCTTATCGTCATCTGCAGGAACTATTCTTACATAACCCTCTTCGGCTTGAACCAATCTCCAGAGTTGCGCGCTAACAGAAGTATCACATGCACGCATATAGATCAGCGGTAATGTCGGGCGCAACGTAGTATCCACCTCCTCCACCAGAGGGTATGGGCGCTCCTCTTCGAGGCAAAGCGGATTCTCCGTTCCAGCCTGCAGCTGGAATGCGGGGGTTTGAAACGAATCGTCGATACCTTGGCCGGTATAACTCACGTCAACAGCATCTTTACGGAAGTTATCTGCAACACGCACGGTATGTTCGCCCAGACTGTTTGCCAGCGCTATTTCTGCGCCACCGAGATCACTAATATTCTGGTAGAAATCGATGATGTCACTACCGGAGCTATCGGTCACCCAATCCCGTTCTACATCTTTAACCACCAAGAGGTGATGTAAGTGGCTGGCAGACGTATTAATCACGTCGTTATGGCTTATCTCAGCACTCAAGCCTTTAACAACAATCAAAGCGCCCTCTTCCTCGCTGCCAGTACTGCTACCGTCGAGGATATTGTACTTCACCTCTGTTTGCTGCGTACCTTCCTTAATATCTACAGCTTCAGCGAGCACACCGGGGCCAATAAGATTGTTGTGAATTCGGTTTTCGTAATCCTTCTCGTCCAAAGTACCACTTGGAGCCGCACTCCAATCATCTGCACTGGAACCAACGACAATGGCTTCCCCGAAAGCTTCCACATTTTCCCGTGGCGAGAGCCCAGTATGGGAGATATGGTTGCGGCGAATTGTATTATTCGAGCTACCGTTGCGAAGCAGTACCCCACGCTCATTAACATGGTGAACACTCAAGCCTTCAATTGTATTGTGACTGGCTCTATCCAAAACCACGCCATTACGACCACCAGTAATCTCCAGGCTATTAACAACCCAGTAATTGCCGTCGAGACGAAGTACGTCTTTTGTCCCATCGCTACCGGTCAAAACAGGGAAGGCCCCTGTCACGGCTCCACGAAGCGTTATGGGGTGATCAGCCGTACCACTTTGGGCACTATAGAAATACGCATCTACATGGCCGCTAGTCTCCAAAGAGGCAACACCTTCATGAGTTATCGGCAGTACAAAAATTTCGTCGTTGGGCTCGGCATTTAACAGTGCGGTCTGCAGCTCCTCTACCGTTTCTGCCGTAACCCAATTGGTATCCCTTCGAGACAGGCTCAGGCCGTAGTACTTAATAGTCGTGCCATCACTTGCTGTTACTTCAATTACGCGGTTAAGCTCGCTTTCTGCTGCAAGAGCAATATCCAGAGGAGTGCCTGCCGCAAGCGTAACGGCATCAGTAATACCGGTATAAACATCATCGTCATCATATTCCGGAGTACCGACTCGCATGGTAGCCCCCGTAACCGAGGGGGTCGCGTTAAGAAGCACACTGGTAACATCGTTATTGTAAGCCCCTTGATAAAAATCAGTCAGGCAGCCGAAACCACGGGTTAAGTCGGCATTAACAAGCTCCATTGAATCCAGTGTTGCATCTGCGGCCAGTTGCTCTGCGGTAGCTTCCGTTCGCGTAATAGTAATGCGGTAGGTTTCGGTAGATTCGTTATCTTCTGCCGTTGAGACAAGCTCAACTAGGTTATCCCCTTCCTCTACATCCAGAGGTATAGGAGTCATATGGAGAGCAGAATGGCCATTAATCTCTACCGAGGCATAGCGCGAATTTGTGCGGGCTCCCACGGTAAGCATGCAACCGCTATAAGGAACCGTTGCGGCATAATCTCTAACAGCTGCATCAAACGTTGGCGTTAAGGTGAGAACGCGAGTTCCCTCGCCAGAAGTAACAAAACCCTCATTACTGACGAACAAACCAAGCAATTTCGCATCGCTATTTAAGCGATGAGCATTCACGGTGTATATCAGAAATGTTCCAGTTTCTGGAGAGTAAAGGCGAAACTCAATTATGTTGTCGCCGTTATGTAAACTTTTGGTATCGACTTCACCCGCTTCAATAATATTTGCTTCACCCGCGGAGGTATAAAGATTATTACCATTTTCGTCGAGTAACGGATTGCCATTATCATCCAACTGCAGTTCTTTTTTTGCGATCAGTAACTGTACATTTTCGTCCGCTGGAGCAGCAGTGATATCAACCCCCGCCACGTCACTCTCGAGCATTAGTGAGTATATACCGGTGTAATCCGGATCAAACTCAGGAACCAAAGTGCCAGTACTGAAACCGAGCTGTGACAAACGCAAATCCGTATAATTTGCGTAATCAGTCACAGGACCTTTTTTTCGGCCGCTATCGTCACCGCAACCTTGCAATAAGGTCAAAGAAATAATGGAGAAGAATATAAAGAAGAAGGATTTACTACGTAACATTCGTTGAATTAACCCAAAAGTAAGCATTTGGAATAGGAAATAAAACACCCGTTTTTGTTCCACTCGTTGTTATTTTTAATGGCGTAAAGGCCACAAAAGCAGGGCCAACACGGTACTAGTATTCGCTCTTTTAGTAAAGTAGAGACTTGTAACCCGTGCCCGCCTCCGACAATTGCCTTTACACCGTTCCGATTTGACCTCTCCCGGCTAATAAGTTCCTCCCCAGAAGACAATTATTTTCTTATACGAATCAACGAGTTACAGCTGCCACATTTCGCCATAATTGGGCAGGATTGATCACCGTGAAAGCGTGAACTGTGTCCACAGTCGCTCAGCCATCATTGATACATTGAATACAAACTGGTCACTTTTGCTGTGTGCCAGGCTTAATTTTTAATTTTTAACCACAGATGGTGGAATGCATTATGGCTATAGATACACCGCTCGCCTTAAATAGTTGGGGCTCATTCCTGGTATTACTGATCGGCGGTACGATTATTTTGTACCTCGCTCGCGAACCAGCTCACCGCGCGCTCCATGCCGTGTTTCACGGCTTATACGGCGGCTTTAGACTAGCGGCAAAAGCACTGCAGAAAACCTGCTCTTCTGTTGCCGCTCGCAATCGCGATGTACTCTTGTGTCAGGGACGCGAACAAGCAGAGCGCGACCTAGAAAAGGAATTCTTTGAAATCAACAAATTTGTGCAGCACGACCTGGGCGGATATCCACAACTACAACGCCGCATTCAAGAACAGGTTGCCCAAATACAAGACGACTACGAATGCAGCCGCGAAGCTCCTGTCTCAGAACCTGATTGGCTGGAGGCCGTGGAATCCATTGCCAAGCTGAAAGGTGGCGACAAGGCAACAGCTGTAGGCGGCAAGATTCTTGAGCAGATCCACTCCTCCGCGGAACAACAACACAAAGAAAATCTAGCAGCCTACCGAAAAGAGTCCGGCACACGCCATCGTATCCTTAAAACCATGACCCCCTTCTGGCGCAAGCTGGCCTACAGCGTCGACGAGGTTGGAGACAGACTGAAAGAAATCATCACCCGCAGCCAGCATATCGACACTCATATGGCTCGTTTTAACGACATCATTGCAGGCACCGACAGGGCCGAGCGTGCCCTGAAAGCCTCTGCAATCACACAGTTTTTAATCGCTTCACTGGTCATTGCTATTGCCGTTGGCGGAGCATTTTTCAACTTTCACCTTATTGCCTTACCTATGTCGGAAATGGTCGGATCGGTTGAAAGAGTGGGAGGAGTAAAGGTCGCCAACCTTGCTGCACTGGTGATTATTTGCCTGGAGGTGACTGCAGGTATATTTCTGCTGGAAAGCCTGCGTATAACCAAGCTGTTTCCACTTATCGGTTCGATGGATGATCGTATCCGCCGCACCATTATGATCACCGCGGCCATCGTACTGGTGGTACTCGCCTCTACTGAATCTGCTCTCGCTTTTATGCGCGACCAGATTGCTGGAGATCTCGCCAGCCTACGTGCATCCCTTGCAGGCGTGGAATCAGATGCAGCAGCTACCACGCCAACAATCAGCCAATGGATCCCCCTGGCCGCCAATATGATCCTGGGCTTTATTCTACCGCTGGCCCTCACTATGGTTGCCATTCCTCTGGAATACCTACTACAAACGGGCCGCAACGTGATTGGGAGCTTACTCGAAATTCTGCTAAGTGTACTAGCCACCCTACTACGAATACTCGCCAATATTATGCGTCAGTTGGGAAGAATGGTTATCAGCTTTTACGATCTCTTAATTGCCGCTCCGCTGTGGATCGAAAGCCAGGTTCGCCGCCGCAAAACGACCATAAAAAACGACTACGACCCCGTGGCTGAGTTCACAACAACGCAAGACCAATAAAAGAAGATTTACCATGCAATTTAACAGAACCACCAACATGATAGGGGCCACGGTATTGGCCGTAATGCTATCTCTCACCGGCTGTGGAGACCCCCAACCCGAGGGGCACTACGCTCGAGGTATTTACCTACTTCTGGATACCTCTGGCACCTATACCAAGGAGCTGAACAAGGCGCAGCAACTTATCAACTATATGTTGGCCATGCTGGAGCCCGGCGACACCTTCGCTGTGGCCCGTATCGACAGCAGCAGTTTTAGTGAACAAGATATCGTTGCCAAGGTTGTGCTGGACCCACGCCCATCCATTGCCAACAAGCAAAAACGGGGCTTTGCTTTGCAGGTAGAACAATTTGTTAAATCGGTAAAAAGTAGCGCTTATACCGATATCTCCGGCGGACTACTGCAAGGAGTTGAATATTTGAACGAAGCTAAAGTTGGCAGCAAAACCATCATGATCTATTCGGACCTGAAGGAAGAGTTACCCGACGGCTATGTGCGCAATTTCGATCTGGTATTGGATGGTTTTACCGTTCAAGCCCTAAATGTCACAAAACTCCGTGCAGACAATCAAAACCCTCAGGAATATTTAGACCGACTCAGTCAGTGGAGTGACCGTGTTACGAATGGCGGTGGAAGCTGGCTGGTGATAAATGATCTGGATAAACCTGAAGCGCTGTCACTGTAATTTCACCTAAGATTTACGCGTCACTGGTAGAATCCTGTTCGTGAACCACACTCCTCTCACCTGGAGTGTCTTCGCGAACATGATTGCTTGGGGGAGCTTCGCTCCCCTTTTTTTCCTTCCTTTAGCTAAACGCCAGCCTAAATTGAGGCAGCAACTCAAAAAACCTCCTCTATCATCGATGCCAGCACCTAAAACCACGTCCGAAACCTAATATGAATAGGCGAAAGTACGCCAAGTAAAGCCTAGGTAATGGTGGTACCTCCGGCACCACTCATCATTTACTTTTACATATGCCGCTCAATAACGCCTCGACAATAGAGATCACAACTTCTCAGTTCTCTGCAGATAGGCGTCAGGTGTAATGGGGATGGAGCTGAAAATTAACGCTTGCGAACTTAGCGTATTTCAGCACGAAAGGGTTGCAACCAACATAGACTAGCGACACCAACAACGGTTTTTATTGAAATTCGCGAACTTTATCGAGACAAGGGTGACTGCGTTGAACTGTGGCCTTTTTTCAAGGGCTAATACTGAATACACCGATCAGGTAATTGTTACCCATATAAAAAAACCCCGGAGGAAGACCGGGGCTAGATAAACAATCGAGAACCGTTCGATTACGGCCTCTTCATCACACGAATAGGAATTCCCTTTCCCTACAACATGGAGCTGTTGTTAGAATGTGTAACGAGCACCCACTTGGTAACGAGAACCCAAGTCTTCCACATAGCGGGTCATCCTATCGGAACGCTGGTACCAACGGACATTTTCCCCGGTAATATTCAGCGCTTCGACAAACACATTAAAGCTATCGTTGATATCATAGGAAGCGTTCAAATCCCACTGTGCATATTCATCCACATAAACCGGGTTTCTGGAGCCACCCTGATTGGTTTGTCGCAAGAAGCTATCACGCCAGTTGTAAGCGAGACGTGCCTGGAAACCATACTTCTCATAAATCCCAACAATATTCATTGTGTCACTCAAACCGAGTAAGGCAAATTGCTCTTCCGATGGCGAGGCCAAATCGTCAAAGCTAACATCACCATTTACGATAGTGTAGTTAGCCTGTAAACCAAACCCTGAATCACCAAAGAAGTGCTGAACGGCCAATTCAGAGCCGTAAATTTTAGCTTCTTTATTATTGGTTGGGAAAGCAGTTAACCACTCAGCTTCAGAATCAGCATTAAAGTCTGGATGCTCATCATCCGTCATCAAACCGTTGACATCATAAGGCCCCTCTACCCAGTTCATGAAAATAACTTCCTGAGGTATAAGGTCATTGGGATCATCAGGGTTCGCAGGATTCTGCACCATTACAGCATCACCATTTTCATCAACAGGTGTAAATGTAACGTCGTTGTTGGGATCGAAAAATGCCGCGTTTCCACATTGCAATTGAAGGTCTTCTATTTCTGGAAGACTATAATCACCCATATACTCGTCGGTATAGGTCAAACAAACCGCTTGAGCAAACAACTGATCGGCGTTAGGGTCAGCGTACCCCATAGTTTCAAGGTCAGCCCTCGCTTGATCCATACGTGGCCCCGTACTAGCGTCCACCATGCCGTAATGAGTCTCGACGATTTGGCCGGTACCTACAAAATTGTTTACGCGCTTCTCAAAAAAACCAATAGAGGCGTAACTACCTTCCTGGTAATACCATTCCAGCGACAGATCCAAGTTATCGGAATCAAGGGGCAAAAGCTCCGGGTTATTACGATTAGCCGTTGGCTGTGCACCGGCGAATCCGGTCGGGTCGGTCTGCTGGAAGTTACTAGCTCCCGCAAATAGGTTTCCATAGTTCGCGCGGGCAATGGTGTTACTGAAAGAGAAACGGCCAACAAGATTATCCAACAGCTCGATATCGAAATCGAAGCTTGGCAGCATATTGCTATACGAATTATCTATAGTAATAGGGATTTTATCCCCTTCCGCATAGTGGGTGACCTGGAAGTCGTTATTGCCTTGCCAGACTCGATATTCTGGACGACGCAACATAGACGTGGAAGTCAGATCTGTTTCTTCGTAGCGTAAACCTGCAAGCACATGGAATGGTCGATCGGCCAACTCGCCCTCTAGAGCAACCTGGAAGAACAGTCCTGTGACGTCTTCTCCTACCCGGTTATCCTGACTGAAATTACGTTCAATTTCACAGACCCAACCTTGATCATCCGTTGTGCCACCAACGCCGTACATCGCTTCCGTTTGGCGACAAAGGTCAGCTACCGAGTTAGCTCGTATTCCCGACTGGAAAGAACCATCCATATCGTAGTCATCATACTGGTCGGCAAAGTTGAACGTAGAAAAGGTTCCTTCGTCAAATTCGCCAGGATAGGTGACATTCCAATTACCTAGACCGACTTGTCGATTCGAAGCCTGCTGCAGCATGTCGATTTCAGTTCTGGAAAAACCAAAATCAAAATGGCCATTATCAAATTCCCAAGTGCCATCCATCTTAAACTGGGTAATGTCCATAGTTTGTGCAGCGTAGGCTACCCGGCCTTGTGCACTACCCACGTCATCTTCATCCAGGTAGCCATTGCCATTGGTATTCGCATCATCAATGGTAAAGCTGCCAACGGGCATATCACCACTGAAGTCATACGTGAATGAACTAGATACAGGCACGCCGAGACTAATCGCTAGCTCACCACTGTCGCCAATACCGGCAGGCATGCTTTCCATGGAGGAGTCATGCACATCGAAATTCAGAGTCAAACTTTCCGTTGCCTGCCAATCAACATTAAAACCAATCGAGTCAAGCGTATTCGTTTGCTCACGGAGCTGCTGTTCATAGCCAACATCTTTATTACCGTTCTGGACTTCATGTATGTAAATTGGGGTGGCGACAGCGCTATCGTCAAAGGTTACTGCATCGATAGAGTCACCGTTATTCAACCACATAGTCCACTCTCCGCGGTGCTCCCACAGATCGTTTTCGGCAAAGGTATAATCGAGCGTTGTTACTACGGTATCACTGGGAGCCCACTGCAAGGTTAACTGTGCATTGACACGCTCGCGCTCTTTGTCCGAGTATGCCCAGCGGAAATCATTTGGCCGACCGAACAACTGGCCATTCTCCGGTGGATTCGTGATTATTACGTCGTCGGTAAAAGAGTACAGAGGTATATTTTCTGAATCCCACTCAGCGATATTCCAGTTGTTTGCTTGCGCGCCAGCAGTACCGGAATGCCGCACCTGATAGCTACCGGATAATGCGGCACCAAAGGTTCCATCACTCCAACTTACCAAGCCTGATAGCTCAGGAGTAAGATCGTCTCCAATACGGGTCGTTGTGTCATGTACAGCTTTACCAGCAATAGTTACCGCCATACCTTCTTTGTCTAACGGACGAGAGGTAGTAATGTTAACTGTCGCACCGATACCTCCAGAAGAAACACTTGCGCGGCCGGTTTTATATACCTGCACGCCGTTAACACTCTCGGAAGCCAAGTTAGCAAAATCGAATGCACGCGTTGCACCACCGGTAGTTCCCCCTGCACCGCTACCACCGCCGAAGGTGGAACCTGCGGGCATTGTACGGCCATTCAACGTCACCATATTGTTTGCGGGTCCGAAACCACGCACCGTAATTTGTGAACCTTCACCGTTTACACGATCAATAGAAACACCGGTTATGCGTTGTAAGGATTCTGCCAAGTTGGTATCTGGGAACTTACCGATATCTTCAGAGGAAATAGCGTCAACAACACCTGACGACTCCCTTTTTACATCCATCGAGGCTTCCAAACTAGCACGAATACCAGTAACAAATACTTCTTCAATATTTTCTTCCTGCGCCAATGCCGGCATCACAGCCAAAGCTGAAACCGCTCCCATGATTGCGCTAGATAGCTTGTTAAGTTTAAACATAATATCTCCTACCTCTTTAAAGAGTTGATTATTGGATATGCTTTATTATTACTTTTTTATAACGACTTCTATTTCCCTGGAAGGCTGATAAATACATCTATTTTTATAATTATTTTTCAACTTTTCACTTCAACAAAACATTACCCACTGACACTTATTATTATTATAATTACAATACAACGCTTACCTATTGCGCAAAACGAACCGAACCAAAACAGCCAAGCATTTATACGCGACACAGCACGCTAATTAGTATTTCAGGTGATCTTATAGTAAATATGAACACAAGCATCAGTAGACAAATTAAATACTGACGCACACTCCCATTCAGTCGATTTATACGGCCCCAAAACCCGAATTAAAAACAAACAAAACGCGCAACATATAGACGTGCAAAAACCCCAACCCAAAAATCAGACGAAAAAACATTCGCAAATCATATTCATATGTAAATGTTTTTTATTTATAGTTTTTGCATGTAAAAATGACCACTTATATGATCAAGTGAAACGCTAACCGACCATAAGTTTGAAATATAAACCGAGGAGTCTTAGAGCTGAACGAAATAAAAGAAGAGGGGAGCAAAAGAAATCAGAGGAAATAACGAGAAAGACACCCCTAAAGAATCACCATAAAAGAGACGTTTACAATAATTCGCGGATACAGCTTCAATTAACTAGACGGCATACCCACTCGCCGAATGGAGGCAACAATAAAAACTAAAACAACGCCGACCATCACACCAATTAATAGGTTGAATAGAACCGACACCACGCCCGGAAAAGAAAATGAGTCATAGGCTATAAGATGGTGTAGCCACGGTATACCATGAACGAAAATTCCGCCGCCAACTAAAAACATCGCCACTGTACCAACAACCGAGAGTCCCTTCATTAACCAAGGGCAAAACGCCAGTACCGCATAGCCAATAGCGTACTTAAGTCTAGCCCACAGGGAGACGCGCTCACCCCGCATCAAAAGCAGTGCCATATCATCAAGCTTTACAATCAATGCGACAAAGCCATAAACCCCCAATGTCATAACAAGCGCAATAACACTCACCACAGCAACCTGTTGCCCCAGTGACGCATCGCTAACGGTCCCTAGCGCAATAACAATAATTTCAGCTGATAAAATAAAATCCGTACGGATTGCTCCTTTGATTTTGTTTTTCTCAAAGGCCTTAAAATCCATAGACGGATCAAGCAACGCATTGCGAAGCTCGGCTTTTTCAGTGTGATTATGGGTAAAGCTGTGCCACACTTTCTCCGCACCCTCAAAGCAAAGGTACAAGCCGCCGATTATCAATAGATAGACCACCAGCCAAGGGGAAAAAGCACTAATAGCCAAAGCTGCCGGAACCAATATCAGCTTATTGACCATAGAACCTTTAAACACTGCCCAAACCACTGGCAGCTCTCGCTCAGCTCGCACGCCACTGACTTGCTCTGCGTTAAGAGCCAAATCATCTCCAAGCACACCCGCCGTTTTCTTTGCCGCAACTTTGGTTAATATACTGACATCGTCGAGCACTGTTGCTATATCGTCCAACAATGCCAATAAACTTGCACCAGCCATACTTCACCCTAAAAGTCTATTTTGATGATAACGCAATAGTTTCGATATTTTCGCCGACTCACAAGCCTCAATGTCGAAGGGTAGCCCGCGCATTTCCTGGAGATTCCACAAAGCTTATACACTGTGACAACATAATATCTATACTAACCAAGGCTATGCGCGCTTACAAAAATCGACGAACTCCTCGACAGGTAAAGGCTTACTAAACAAATACCCCTGAAAAGCATCGCAACTCACGTTTTCCAAGAAAACTCTTTGAGCTTCATTTTCAACACCTTCAGCAATCACTTTCAAGCCTAAGTTATGCCCCAGAGCAACAATTGTTTTCGCGATAACGGCGTCATTCTGATCCGTCTCCAAGTCTTTAACAAAAGAACCATCTATTTTCAGTTCATCCAATGGCAACTGTTTCAAATAAGCTAAAGAAGAATACCCTGTACCGAAATCATCTAGAGAAAACGTGACTCCCATTTTTTTAAGAGCACTCATTTTTTTCACGACATCATGAAAGTCGTCCACCAATACAGATTCCGTTAACTCCAACCTCAACCTATTCGCCTGAGTTCCTTTTTCCTCGATCACATTCTGTAACTCGCTGACAAAATCTCGCTGCATAAACTGCACGGTACTGATATTTACGGATACAGATAGTTTTGCCAAAACTGTATCAGAGGCCCAAGTAACGAGCTGCTCACAAGCAGCCTCTACGACCCACCGACCCACCGACCCACCGCAATTATCATCCCTGTCTCTTCTGCGATCGGAATAAAAATACTCGGGGGAATCATACCATGCTTGGGGTGTTTCCAACGCAGCAAAGCTTCCGCACCCATATTCTTTCCTTTCGCGTCCTTCTGAATCTGAAAATGCAGTGAAAAATCGCCATTATCCAGCCCCTTCTGAATACTCTGTTCCAATTCTATTCGCGTCGCAGCAGAAGCCTGCATCACCGGATCAAAAAACCTTGTATTATTTCTACCCGCAGATTTAGCTTGATACATAGCGCTATCGGCTTTCTTTAGCAATTCTTCTGAGGACTCTGAATCACCTTTAAACACAACAATTCCCAAACTCGCAGAGGTATGATAATGGTGGTCACCAAGATCATACCCCTTGCGCATTTGTTCCATAATTTTATGGGCCACATGCTCCGCTTGCGCAGCAGCTTCAGTATTATTAATACTCAAAGCATCCAACAGGATAATAAATTCATCCCCTCCAAACCTGGCAACACTGTCACCTTCCCGCAGGCAAGTTTTTAATCGCTTCGCTGCTGTAACAAGCAGCACATCGCCTTTATGATGCCCCAAGCTGTCATTCAATTTTTTGAAGTGGTCAAGATCGAGAAATATTAAAGCGCAGTGACGCCCCCGGCGAGACGACTTCAACCTAGACTGATTTAACCTATCACTCAACAATCGCCTATTAGGTAAATCGGTTAACGGATCATAAAAAGCGAGCCGGTTTATTTTTTCTTCATCCTGTATTTTCTTTGTATTATCGCGCACAACAAAAACCAGAACGTTCTCGCTAAACGTTTCAACTGTGGAAACAGACAGCTCCACCGGAAAACTGACTCCCCCCTTTCTGTAACCAACCGTCTCAAACGAAATACTCTCATTTGTTAGATACGGCTTAAGGTCTGCATGGCCATTTTTGATCGAGATAAATTTTTCTATTTCAGGAAGAAGTATGGCAATACTGTTTTGAGAGATCTCGTTTAGCTCGTAACAGAAATCCCGTTTAGCAGCTGCATTAAACGTTTTAATCTGTCCAAACTTATCGGTAGTTATAACACTCTCTACCATGTTTTCCATAATAATCTGGCTGTATTGCGCAACCTCAAGAATCTTGTGTTCTGCTTTATGCTTGTACAACGCCATAGATATAACCGTATACAGCTCCCTACTGGAAAACGGTTTTAAAATATAGCCATAGGGCTCTGTGAGCTTAGCTCGTGAAATTACCTCGTCTGCAGAGTAAGCGGTTAAAAAAACAACAGGGATAGAGAATTTGTTTTTGATCAACTGCGCAACATCAATTCCATCCATAGAACCATGTATTTGAATATCCATCAGAATAAGATCAGGCCGCAATTCCTGTGCCGCAGTAAGCGCGTCCTCCCCGCTTGCGACCCGCGCCAAGACATTATAGCCAGCAAGACTTAGTTGCTGTTCGATATCTCGAGCAACTACCGCTTCATCCTCAACGATTAGTATATTAGCCAACTCTTTTTGCATACAACTCATCCATTTCCAAGCCACTCCCAGCGTGCCTGGTTCGCCTTTCCCATCTCCATATACCTTTCTTCAATACGCACCTTTAACGCTTACCAATATAACCAATTGCAATATGCGCTTGTACTATATCGCACGTCCTACAGCCCCGTTTACAGGCGCAACAACACTATGCGTCAAGTGATATTTAAACTCAAACAAAAACACAAACAAAAACAAAAACAAAAACACGCTTAACCGGGAAGCGAAAATAGACACGATATATAACCAGAATAAAACCGTGACACCGATCGATGTGGTTCACTTTCGATACTATACCGCCAGCTCAGAAGTACCTCACCCGCGGACAAAAGTATACGAGCACAAACTTGCCGTTCTTTGGGGTAGTGCAACGAAACTACATTTTCCCTACACATTTTCCAGCTAACCACGGCAGGGCGAAGCTACCCGTTGACTTCCGCAATCGATAAAGATACAGACGCATATAATCAAGACGGGAAAAGTGGCTGACATACCATCATTTCGACCGTTTACGCGATCTAAAATGCCCTCGCTAGACGATCATCTGGCACAGATTAATCTGCGCTGCTTTTGGATTGGTCTGAGCGGGCATTACACGACATTCCCAGCTATTGAAAAGGGGGGTCGCTCTTACTGTTTTTATTTTATATATCCGAATACAGTCCCAAAAAAACCGAAATTTAGAAGGTAGACAACTGCGGATATTTTCTCACTATCGCCCACAAACTTAAGTTCTCCCCAGTGCATTTTCGAGTAACACCTCCCCTCGCATAAGCCATAGACCCCAACAAAAAATTTTCGTCGAAAACCCACTAGCTGAAAAAAAATTTCCTGTCCCTAACGCTGGCGAAAACGTCACTTGCCATACTCTCGAAAAATCACAACACCCTAAAGCGTTGACGCCTCTAGACCTAAACTAACAACCAGCAGGATTATGCTCTGCCGGTATTCCCAGCTCAACAATATCAAAATTGTGGCCGCAACCAACACTCCCCATAATGAATTTTAGTACTCCCTCCCGCTATAAGTACGTTCGCATGAGCCTCCCGCACAAAAGCCCAACCAAAGTATTATCTTAAAACCAGTTTGTTTTAACTCCCACGTTTAGTTGTTCATTTTATTTTAACTGGTTAGTTTAAATTTTTGATCTGGGTCTGGACTATCCTATGTCGGCGGCGTCTAATGTGCTTCGCAAAAAAATAAAAATATGCAACTTCTCGGCGTAACGGTCTTTAGACAACCAACCAACAATAAAAATAACATCCCAGCACCGAAAGCGTACACATCACTATCCCTATTTTTATTTTTAGCCACTGAAAATGACAACTCATTAAGCACTTGCGGAAGCTGTGTTGTATCTGTACCTGCTGAAATAAGCCTATTAGACCAAATGCTAAGATTTGTTTCTAACCTATGGAGAGCAAGAAAATGATAAAAAAATTGTGTCTCGCAACCAGCATTGCAGCGTTTACACTCGCCAGTAGCGGTGCTAACGCGCAATCCAGCTTTGCTTACGGCGAAGCCTTACAAAAATCCCTTTACTTCTATGAGGCCCAACAGGCCGGACCACTGCCCGAGTGGAACCGTGTCGCTTGGCGCAGCGACTCAGTACCCGACGATGGTGCCGATGTGGGGCTCGACCTTCGCGGTGGCTGGTTCGATGCCGGTGACCACGTAAAGTTTGGATTCCCCATGGCCGCGACCGTCACCATGGTTGCCTGGGGTGGTGTTGACTATGCAAACGCTTACGAGCAGTCAGGCCAAATGGTTCACTTGCGCAACAATCTTCGCTTTGTAAACGATTACTTTATTAATGCTCACCCATCCGCCAATACTTTTTATGGCCAGGTAGGCGATGGTAGTGCAGACCACACATTCTGGGGGCCCGCCGAAGTTTTACACTACAAAATCCCCGAGTCGCGCATATCAATGAAAATTGATGCCAGTTGCCCAGGTACGGACCTCGCTGCAGAAACAGCTGCTGCCATGGCCTCCTCTGCAATGATATTCCAGGATTCAGATTCAGCCTACGCTTCAACCCTGATTCAACACGCAAAAGAACTGTACAACTTTGCCGATTCCACCAAGGGAACAGATGGCAAAGATACCGCCTACTCCAATTGCATTACCGGCGCGCAAGGTTTTTACACCGCTACCGATGGCGTTTACTACGATGAACTAGCCTGGGGTGCGCTTTGGCTCTACCGTGCAACCGGTGACGAAACGTACCTCGTGAAAGCCAAGCAGTACTACACCCAAATGGGCACAGAAAATCAGTCTGAAACTCCGGTGTATAGCTGGTCTCAAGGCTGGAACGATAAAGCCTATGCGGTCTATGTAATGATGGCCGCATTAGACGGCGATGAGACTTACCACGCAGACGCTCAGCGCTACCTTGATCACTGGAGTGTTGGTGAAGGCTCTCGCACACCAAACGGCCTGATTTTGGTCGATTCCTGGGGTGTTAACCGCTACGCCGCGAACGCTGGCTACCTAGCCCTCTTCTACGCCGATCAACTGGGAAGCGGACACGCGCTGTATGATCGCTACCACAGCTTCGGCAAATACCAAATCGACCATATCCTAGGCGCCAACCCAGACAATCAGAGCTACGTTGTCGGTTTCGGTAACAACTACCCAACCAACGTTCACCACCGAGGTTCTCACGGTTCCTGGTCCGATAGTAGCAGCGTGCCAGAGCAGCAACGCCACATTTTGTATGGCGCTGTTGTTGGCGGCCCGCAGGGAGATACCGGCTATATAGAAGACCGCGGTGACTACGTGTTAAATGAGGTGGCCACAGACTACAACTCGGGCTTCACCAGTGCAGTTGCTGCGCTTTACGGCCAGTATGGCGGCGCACCTTTGGCAAACTTCCCTCCCGCTGAACCGGAATCTGTCGAATACTTGGTAGGTGCCAAGGTTAATTCTACCAGCAGTAAATACGTGGAAATCAAAGCCGTTGTTCAAAACCACAGCACTACTCCAGCAAAAGGCAACGATGATCTTTATCTGCGCTACTGGTACGATTTTTCTGAGCTCTTCGAAGCGGGTTTAAATGTAGGAGACATTATTGTCAGCTCCGGCTACAACCAGGGTTCTGGCATCACTGGCCCGGTTCAATGGAGTGGCGACGTTTACTACGTGCAGGTGGAGTTTTTCGATGATGTAATTTTCCCCGGCGGCCAATCCGAACACCGCCGCGAATCACAATTTCGCGTAGCTGTACCCGATACTGCAACAGGCGTAACCTGGGATGACACTAACGACCCCTCCTACGATGCCAGCTATACCGGCAGCGATGCAGACGCAACTTACGGTGTTGAAGCACCCAAAATTGCACTCTACGATGCCAACGGTCTTGTTTGGGGCGAAGAGCCAGAGCAAAACGGTTCTTCCAGTTCCAGCAGTAGCTCAAGCTCCTCTTCCAGCATCTCCTCTTCTAGCAGTAGCTCTAGTTCATCCTCCAGTGTTTCGTCTTCTAGCAGCAGCTCTAGTTCATCTTCCAGCGTTTCGTCTTCTAGCAGCAGCTCTAGTTCATCTTCCAGCGTTTCGTCTTCTAGCAGTAGTTCCAGCGAGGGAAGTTGCACCGAGATGTGTAAATGGTATCAGGATGACCCTCGTCCCTTGTGCAACAATCAAGACAGTGGCTGGGGATGGGAAGATTCACAAAGCTGCATTGGCATCACAACCTGTGAAAGCCAGAGTGGCGACGGTGGCGTAGTCTCGGTTTGTACCGGCACCTCATCTTCCAGCAGCAGCTCTTCGTTATCTAGCTCTAGCTCTAGCTCATCTAGTAGCATCTCTTCAAGCTCTAGCTCTTCCAGTAGCAGTTCTTCAAGCTCCAGTAGCTCGTCCTCCAGTACCAGCAGCACCCCCACGGGCGAAGTAAGCTGTGAAGTCAGCTATGTCAATAGTTGGGGCAGCGGCTATCAAATGGATATTTCTGTAAACAACAACAGCAACACCGCTGTCAACGGTTGGACAATTGAGCTGGACTTCGGCGAGACCGCAGAAGTCACCAACTCATGGAACGCAGATCTATCCACTTCAGGCAATATCGTGACGGCAAGCAACATTAGCTGGAACGGCAATATTGTCAGCGGCTCGACGGTATCTTTCGGTTTCCAGGGTAATTCTGACGGCAGCCTAAATACACCAAGTTGTACAGTAACCACCCCATAAATTAGCCCACACGCTAGCCATTCAAAACGCAGCCTCCCCAACAAGGAGGCTGCGTTTATCCTTGACCGAAAGGTCTTTTTTTGAGTCACCGATGTAACCGATTTAGCTGCCAGATGTAACGGCCACTCAACCATAATGAAAAGAGGAAACCCCATGAACAAATATTTTGTTAAAAAGTTATGCAAATGGGCGGGAACATCCGCTTTATTTGCAGCAACAACCATCACCACCAGCTTCGCATTTGCAGGATTTTCTGTAGAAGACGGCCTGCTGCTCGACAATTACGACACCCCTTTTATTATGCGCGGCGTAAACCACGCACATACCTGGTATGAAGATACCACCGAACAAGCGCTGGCCGATATTGCCAGCGTAAACGCCAACTCGGTACGCATTGTTTTAAGTAATGGCGCTCACGAAGAAGAATGGGGTCGCGACTCAGAGGAAACCGTATCCTCAATCATCGCACAGATGAAAGAGCTGCAAATGGTGTCCATAGTGGAAGTTCACGATTCCACAGGCTACCCGGAAAAGGCCGGCGCAGCCCATATGTCGACGGCTGTTGACTACTGGATTGACATTCAAAACGCGCTAAAAGGCGAAGAAGATTATGTGATAATTAACATCGCCAACGAGCCTTTCGGTAACGGTGTTGAAGCTCGCGACTGGGTAGACGCACACATTGATGCAATTACGCGCTTACGCGATGCAGGCTTCACCCACACCTTGATGGTCGATGCGGCCAACTGGGGTCAAGACTGGGAGGAAGCCATGCTGACTTATGCTCCCGAAGTATTCGCTTCCGACCCACTGAAAAACGTCGTTTTCAGTATTCACATGTACCAAATCTACAACAACCGTAATGTCATCGACAACTACCTACGCACCTTCGTTTACGACCATAAGCTACCACTAGTCATAGGAGAATTTGGTGCAGATCACGCGGGTGAAGAGGTGGACGAAGCCTCCATTTTAGAATTGGCTAACCAATACAACCTAGGCTACCTTGGCTGGTCCTGGTCCGGCAACAGCGGCGGTGTCGAATCGCTGGATATTACCATCGAATACGATGTAAACAACTTGTCTGAATGGGGTGATTTCCTTATCAACAGCGAGCATGGTCTTCGCGCAACAGCTCAAACCTGCTCCTGTTTTACTGGCGGCGCAGGCCCAATCTACCCACCACAATCCGTTCCGTTCTCTCAAACCACCCTTCAAGGAGTTGCCGTCGAAGTTGCATTACAGGGCAGTGATATTGATGGGGAACTGGTTGAGTCCACCATTACGTCCGCTCCAGCAAATGGCAACATAAGCGGCTCTGGTCCAGTGGTAACTTACACACCAGACAATGGGTTTTCTGGTATCGACCCATTCAACTACATTCTCATCGACGACGACGGAGCTGAATCGAGCGAAGCAACTGCCACAATGGTTGTAGCTTCAGCTGGTGGTACTAGCGGTAAACCCTACTGCTCGGTAGAATTTGTGCGCTACGAAGAGTGGGACGCAGGTTCTCACCTGCAATTGAATGTAACCAATAACAGCAGTGAAACAATTTCGGGCTACGACCTATCTTGGGTTATCGGTGAGAGTGAAGACTTAAGTGGCGGTTACAATGCCACCGGGTTCTCCGAGGAAGGAGACACCATTACTGCGCATCTGGATGCCGACCACTTCAACGGTACTCTTGCGCCTGGCAACACGGCCTCCATCGACTACCAAGTAAGTAAAGAGAGCGGCCCTGCTCAGCAGCCCTCTTATTACTTGCTTAACGAGTTAACTTGTTCAGATTCTGAATTCTCAGGTATAGGAGGCTCATCCTCAAGTAACTCTTCCAGTAGTTCTAGCTCCTCAAGCTCTTCCAGTAGTTCTAGCTCCTCAAGCTCTTCCAGTAGTTCTAGCTCCTCAAGCTCTTCCAGTAGTTCTAGCTCCTCAAGCTCTTCCAGTAGCTCTAGCTCCTCAAGCGAATCCTCGAGTAGCTCTGAAATTGGCCAGTGTATCGATATGTGTAAATGGTACCAGGACGACCCTCGCCCGCTATGTGAAAATCAAGATAGCGGCTGGGGTTACGAGAACAATGAAAGCTGTATTGGATTAAGCACCTGCCAAAGCCAGAGCGGAGACGGCGGTGTTATTGAGATTTGCACGGGTAATTCTTCCAGCTCTAGCAGTAGCTCCTCCAGCTCTAGCAGTAGCTCCTCCAGCTCTAGCAGCAGCTCCTCCAGCTCTAGCAGCAGCTCCTCCAGCTCTAGCAGCAGCTCCTCCAGCTCTAGCAGTTCATCTTCAAGCTCCAGTGCTGGCGGTATTAACTGTGAGGTTACCTATATCAACCAGTGGGCATCTGGGTATCAAATGAATGTCACGGTAACCAACGATTCCACCACAACGTCCAACGGGTGGACCATTGCATTAGACTTTGGAGAGGCTCCACAGGTGACCAACAGCTGGAATGCCGAGCTTGCCAGCGAAGGAAATGTAGTCACTGCATCCAGTATCGGTTGGAATGGCAACCTAAGTGCTGGCGGATCAACTAGCTTTGGCTTACAAGGAAATTCCGATGGAAATGTCACTACACCCATTTGTATTGGGCTATAAGTAGCTCGCTTTAGGCTCAATCGAAAAAGCCGCGGCATTAGTTCACTGCTGCGGCTTTATTATTTAACCGCGTCGACACAGAAGACATCCACTACACCCACAATACCCCTTTTTTTAATAAGTGATTCTACCAAAACTTCCCTGTAAAGCTTCTGCCAAACTCAATGCTGAGATATTCCGTATCACCATTAAATAACCCGCTTCCAACAAATACCACCCACATAAATACTCGACTCACACCCAAAATTAAGTATAAATCCGAGCATATCGCGAAAAGGCTTAGTGAATCACCTCAATAAAAGTAAAACTTTCTCACAAACCAACGTTTTTTTTAGTTTAAATATAAGCAACTTAAGTACACCTTTCGGAAGTAACACTTATAAAAAAGCAAAAACAACACTCAATAAAAAGCAAACTGGATTTTCAGTGCTAAATAGTCAAACAACACCATAAATTCAAGCGATCTCATGCAACTCTTTCGAAAACCAACAATTTGATTGGTTTGCACGTGCAGCAAAATACATACTTTTTTACGAAGGAACCCGTTACATACAAATGATCCAGCAGAATACGATTGTATACGGCAGGAGCACCGACCACCCAGCTAAGGTTTAACTTGTCGCAACCTTTTATTCAAAAGAGTATCGATAACCACCACACACTCGAAAGCAAATTTTCAATCGCCATTTTCTAGGAAGAAAATCCCTTACTAATCAATACTTTCAATCGTATTTTTCTTCCCCTAGAATCACTCGTGCTTTGAATTTTTAAGCAATTTTTCTATTTTTAAAAATATGGCTAAGTATCGAAACCCCAAAACAATAACGTTAATAAATCATGGGATTCTCACTATGATAAATACCAATATGAAAGGTCTACTTACTGCGGTCGCCGCCGCCGCATTGACAACCTCCGCAGCCTTCGCCGACGTACCGGCGCTGACAGTAAGCGGAAATCAAATATTAAGTGGTGGACAGGCAAAAAGTTTTGCCGGAAACAGCTTCTTCTGGAGTAATACCGGATGGGGCCAAGAGCGTTTTTACGCAGCTGAAACCGTAAGATGGCTCAAAAACGATTGGAACGCGACGATTGTTCGCGCCGCCATGGGAGCCGACGAAGATGGTAGTTACCAGGAAGATCCTCAAGGCAATATAAGCCGCGTACGCGCATTGGTTGATGCTGCCATTGCCGAAGATATGTACGCTATTATCGATTTCCACACTCACCATGCTGAAGATAAGCAAGCCGATGCAATTGCCTTCTTTGAAGAAATGGCGCGTACTTACGGCAACAACAATAACGTTGTGTATGAGATTTACAACGAACCTCTGCAGATCTCATGGAGTGGAACCATTAAGCCTTACGCTGAAGCCGTCATTTCTGCGATTCGTGCCATCGACCCAGATAACCTGATCGTTGTCGGAACACCTAGCTGGTCCCAGGATGTCGATGCCGCGTCTAACGACCCCATTACCAGCTACAGTAACATCGCCTACACCTTGCATTTTTATGCAGGTACCCATGGCGAATCGCTGCGCAACAAGGCACGCACCGCCATGAGCAATGGTATCGCACTGTTTGCAACCGAGTGGGGTTCCGTAAATGCTAATGGTGACGGAGCTCCTAACGAGAGTGAAACCCGCGCATGGATGGACTTCCTCAAGCAAAACAATATTTCACACCTGAACTGGGCTGTAAGCGATAAGGCTGAAGGCGCATCTATTGTCGTTGAAGGTGCGCCTACCAGTGGCTGGAGCGATTCACAGCTAACAGCTGCAGGCCGCTTTGCGAAAGATATTGTGTCCAACTGGGGAACCAGCATCAACACAAATCCGACATCTTCATCAAGCAGTAGCTACAGTTCCTCCAGTAGTTCTAGCTCTTCCAGCAGCAGCTACAGTTCTTCTTCAAGTTCAAGTAGCACCGGCCAATGTGAGCAGGTATGTGACTGGTACGGAACCAATTATCAGGTATGCGATAACCAAGACAGTGGTTGGGGCTGGGAAAACAGTGCTAGCTGTATCGGGCCAAACACCTGTAACAGCCAGAGTGGTAACGGAGGCGTTGTTGATTCATGTGGCTCAAACTCTCAAAGTAGTAGCTCTGTCTCATCATCGTCTTCCAGCTCTTCGTCAAGCAGTAGCTCTTCATCTTCATCAAGCAGCAGCTCTAGCTCTTCGTCCAGCAGCAGCTCATCCAGCTCGAGTAGTGCATCAAACGGCGGCGTGACTTGTGTGGCTAGCTATGCAAACAGCTGGGGTTCCGGTTACCAAATGAATGTCGAAGTTACCAATTCCGGTAGTTCGTCTATCAACAACTGGACAATAGAACTCGATTTTGGCGAAAGCCCTCAAGTTACAAGTAGCTGGAATGTCGACCTTTCCACTTCCGGGAATACCGTGACCGCAAGCAATATCTCGTGGAACGGCAACCTCGGCGCAGGTCAATCAACCTCATTCGGTTTGCAGGGTAATTCCGACGGAAGTCTGAATACGCCGTCCTGCACTGGATTGTAATTTGGTTGAAAACTGGTACGGAAAGACGCTTGGCTCTGGGGGCCAAGCGTCTCGGTGTACTTTTCTAACAATAATAACTTTGCTTAAAACCTGTCGCTGTTAGTGCATCTACTGCGCTTCTTGTGGACATTTTCTCTGCCCGCCATATATCTGGCAACGGCTGTTCACCAGTGACTTCTATGAGGAATAATAATGAATTCAAAATCATTTAAAAAAACTTTGCGCCTCGGCGGAGCGGCATTAGCGTTTGCTATGACCTCTTCATCCGCACTGGCAGCAATTACTTGTGATGCTACCTTCGTAAATACTTGGGGTAGCGGTTACCAGATGGACGTTACAGTAAGCAACGATGGTAGCGCCGTTTCCGGTTGGGAGATTGCGTTAGACTTCGGTGAAGCTCCGCAAATGACCGGCAGCTGGAATGCATCACTCAGTGAATCTGGAAACATTCTTACCGCAAGCAACATTAACTGGAATGGAAATTTGGCTAGTGGCGGTAGCGCCTCTTTCGGTTTTCAAGGCAACCACGATGGAAGCTTGAACACCCCAACCTGCTACAGCACAGATAACAGCTCTAGCTCTAGCTCTAGCTCTAGCTCTAGCTCTAGCTCTAGCTCTAGCTCTAGCTCTAGCTCTAGCTCTAGCTCTAGCTCTAGCTCTAGCTCTAGCTCTAGCTCTAGCTCTAGCTCTAGCTCTAGCTCTAGCTCTAGCTCTTCCAGTGTTAGCTCTAGCTCTTCCAGCGTTAGCTCCAGCTCTTCCAGCAGCTCTAGTTCAACGGATCAATGTGAGCAAGTATGTGATTGGTACGGAACCAATTATCCGGTATGCGATAACCAAGACAGTGGTTGGGGTTGGGAAAACAGCAGCAGCTGTATCGGGACTCAAACCTGTAACAGTCAGGATGCAAGTAGCGGTGGTGGTGTAGTCGATAGCTGCAACACAAGCAGCTCGTCCTCCAGCAGTGTTAGCTCCAGCAGCTCAAGTGTTTCATCCTCAAGCAGTGTTAGCTCCAGCAGCTCAAGTGTTTCATCCTCAAGCAGCAGCTCCAGCTCTTCGTCCAGTAGCTCCAGCTCTTCCAGTGTTGACTACGGAGATGCCGCTGGCCGCGACAACCCGTTCGAAAATGCCAAGTGGTATGTTGACCCAATCTGGTCTGCAAAAGCCGCTGCCGAGCCTGGTGGTAGCGCCATTGCAAACCAGAGCACCTTCGTGTGGATGGATCGCATTGGAGCCATTGCCGGCCCTGAAGATGGTGACGGCATGGGTCTGCGTGATCACTTGAACGAAGCCTTAGCTCAAGAGGCTAACCTATTCCAGTTCGTAGTTTACGATCTGCCAAACCGTGACTGTGCTGCACTAGCCTCAAACGGCGAGCTACGCATTTCAGAGAACGGTTTCCAGCGCTATCAGGATGAATATATCGCCGGTATTACTGACGTTATTAGCGACCCCGCTTTCGCCAGCATCCGCATTATCGCTGTCATCGAAGTGGATTCACTACCCAACTTGGTAACTAACCTCGACGAAGCAGACTGCCAGGAAGCGAACGGTGAAGGTGGTTACGTAGATGGTATTCAGCACGCCCTGAACGAGCTAGGCAAAATTCCTAACGTATACTCCTACGTCGATATTGCACACTCTGGATGGTTAGGCTGGAGCGATAACTTCTCCGAAGCCGTTGCTCTGATTGGTGACGCTATTTTGGCAACAGATAAAGGTGCTAACAGCATTGCTGGATTCGCATCTAACTCCGCCAACTACACACCCGTAAAAGAGCCACATATGGCAGACCCCAATTTACAGGTAGGTGGAAACCCCATCCGTTCTGCAGACTTCTATGAGTGGACTCAATACATGGAAGAGCTCATGTTCGTTCAGGATTGGCGTCAAGCTATGATCGACAAGGGCTTCCCCTCAACTATTGGTATTTTGATCGATACTGGCCGCAACGGTTGGGGTGGAACAAACCGCCCAGAAGAAGCGTCTTCCAGCACTGACCTTAACACCTTTGTTAACGAAAGCCGCATCGACAAGCGTCAGCACCGTGGGAACTGGTGTAACCAGCCTGGTGGTGTGGGCTTCCGTCCTCAGGCAGCCCCAGAAGCAGGTATTGATGCTTATGTATGGATTAAGCCACAGGGTGAATCTGATGGTGTAAGTGATCCTAACTTTGAGATCGATCCTAACGATCCGAACAAGCAGCACGACCCAATGTGTAATCCATCATCCAACAACACCTCCGATACCTCTCTCGGAACAGACGCTATGGATAATGCTCCCCACGCTGGCCGCTGGTTCCCAGAAGCATTCCAGTTGCTGATAGAAAATGCTTACCCTCCTCTCGACTAATACCGGGTAACGCCTCCCAAAGCCGCGATCAGAAACGATCGCGGTTTTTTTATGCCCGGAAAACAGTCAATCAGGGGCAATTTTTTCGGTCTCACGCCCTCATCAACCTTATCGCACTACCAAAGCGCATGAACCATTCTCTTACAGAATAAAGAAGTTCCAACCAACACTATTTTACGTCGACATTATCTGCACCCGCCCCACAAACGGAAACCGCTCGTAGAACGCCCGAAATAGTGATGATTATCAACGCCCCTATGCGCACCACGACACACGCCAGAGCGAACTACTTCATACTTATCGCTCAAAAATAGACGTAACACACATTTATTTAACTTATTAAGCATTGAAATAAAAACAACCCATCTTTATTTTGTTATAACAAAAAAACGAGATTAGGAATAAAAATTTTACGGAGAATGAAAAAAAGAACTAACGACAACTTTTTTTTGCTTACCGAGCAGGTAAAAAAGGCAACAATAAGGATTAAAATGTACACCGCGAAAACGAATGTAGATTTTATGCATCGATAAAATAATAGCGAAAAACCTAACCTAATAATTTAGATTAAATAACAAGAGCTACCAAAGCCTAATCAGTACCCAAACTAAGCAAGGTCTTCTTCAAATCAGCACCTCTCACCCTAATACTGACTCAGCATTAGGGTGCGTGTGAATGCAATAACGAGAAACCTGGCGCGAGGAAGAAGAAACAGGTTTCACGTTTTCAATCTCCAAGAAACCTCCTTTTAAGCTGTCTCCACAACAACGTTGTTATTAGCGCAAATAAGTTAACGGCGCTTTATTCAGGCACGTGGAATTTGCCCGACAAATAATATTGGAATGACAATAACGTTAATCTTCAAGGAGAAGAGTATGCGAGCCCTCCCTATTAACAGTGGTATAAGCGCAGCAAACACATTTAAAGAAAACGTAATCCACCTGTTTAGATACACATTCCTCATCCTATTGGCGAGCATAAGCTTCGTCACAACAGTACACGCGAACGGCCTGGTCAGCGGCAACGGTCAATTGAGTATCTCCGGCGGCTCCCTGGTCAACCAAAATGGTGAGCGTTTCCAGCTTCGCGGCATGAGTTCCCTGGGCCTACAGTGGTCTGACGCAGCTCCCTGGATGAATTATGACTCCATTAAGTGGTTACGCGATGACTGGAATAGTAATGTTATTCGCGCCGCCATGTATACCGAAGAAGAGGGCTACATTTTTGATGCCGGCGTTGCCAACAAGGTATGGGAAATTGCAGACGCAGCAATCGAACTGGATATGTACGTCATTGTCGATTGGCATATTTTGTCTGATGGCAATCCACAAACCCACCAGAGTGAGGCAATCAATTTTTTCGAGGAAGTTGCTAATCGCTACGGTAATACACCGAACATTATTTACGAAATTGCGAACGAGCCCAATGGCGCCAGCTGGAGTGACAACATCAAACCCTATGCCGAGGCCGTTATTCCTGCAATTCGCAATATCGATCCCGATGGCGTCGTTATAGTTGGCACACCCAATTGGAGCCAGTACGTCACCGACGCTGCCGAAAACCCTCTGAGCTACAACAACATTGCCTACGCGGTTCACTTCTATGCCTGTACCCATGGCCAATGGTTGCGCGACGAGATCTCCAGCGCGCTGTCCCAAGGTGCAGCCATAATGTCAACCGAGTTCGGCCTCTCCGATTCCAGCGGTGATGGCGGCGTTTGCGAAAGCGATACCACAACCTGGTTGAATTTCTATGATCAAAATAATATCAGCTGGATGAACTGGTCGCTTAGTACCCGTCTCGAAAGCTCCGCCGCTTTAAATCCTGGAGCCAGTACCACTGGAGACTGGAGTGATAGCGATCTGACTCAGTCTGGCCGTTATATCCGCAATCGCCTGCGCAGTTATGAAGATGTTTCCAGTGGCAGCAGCTCGTCCAGCAGTTCTTCGTCAAGCTCTAGCAGCTCATCCAGCAGTTCTTCGTCAAGCTCTAGTAGTTCATCCTCTAGCAGCTCCAGTTCCAGCAGCTCATCGTCATCCAGTTCAAGCGCCTGCATCGATGGCGTATTAGAGTGTCAATGGTACAGCAATGGCATTTGGCCTCTGTGTGAAAATCAGGATAGCGGCTGGGGATGGGAAGACAGCCAAAGCTGTATTGGCCTCACGACGTGTGAAAACCAGAGTGGCGGGAGTGGCGGCGTTATAGGTACGACTTGCGACGGTTCCAGTTCTTCATCCAGCTCCAGTAGTTCTTCATCCAGCTCTAGCAGTTCGTCATCCAGCTCTAGCAGTTCGTCATCCAGCTCCAGTAGCTCGTCCAGCAGTAGCTCATCGTCCAGTTCCTCCAGCAACGGAGGTGGTAGCTGTGAATACACCATTAGCAATTCCTGGAGCACAGGGTTTACCGGGTCGATCACCATTACGAACAACGGTTCCAGCACAATCAACGGCTGGGAAGTCAGCTGGCAATACAGCAATAACCAGATCACCAGTAGTTGGAATGCTGATATCTCCGGCAGTAACCCCTATACAGCCAGCAACCTGAACTGGAACGCCTCAATCGCCCCGGGAAGCTCCGTCACTTTTGGCTTCCAGGGTACCGGCAGCACGGCCGAAGCACCGACCGTGACTGGATCGGTATGTAACTAACCTTTTGGAGCGGAGCCCGCTCGCGCTGGCTCCTCTTGCAACTAGGCAACTTGAAGTTTTTTGATGTGTACTTTGAAAATGGCGCCAACCAACCCATGAACGGCGCTGCAACATAGAGGATAAAATAATGATGAGATTTCTAAATCGCTCGCACTCCAGGAGCTCCCACCCAACATTTAGGCGCTGGCTGAAACTCAGCAGCGCCGCACTGGCGTTGTCGGCATTTTCCGTCGGCGCCAATGCCGTAGACTGCGAAATTACCTATGACAACAACTGGGGCACTGGCTATCAAATCAATGTCGCTGTCAATAATAATAGCAGCAGCGCGATTTCAAACTGGCAGGTAACACTCCAGTATGCAGAAGCTCCACAAGTCACGAATAGCTGGAATGCGCAACTAAGCACTTCAGGTAATACCGTAACGGCCAGTGATATCGGCTGGAACGGCAACCTCGGAGCAGGAGCTACAACCTCTTTCGGACTTCAGGGCAATGCCGACGGTAGCTTCGTAACACCAACCTGTATCGGTGACGGCTCGTCCTCAAGCTCAAGCTCTTCATCTAGCTCAAGTAGTAGCTCAAGCTCTTCTAGCTCCAGCTCTTCTAGCTCCAGCTCCTCCAGCAGTAGCTCAAGCTCTTCTTCAAGCTCCAGTAATCCCGCTTGTGAAGAAATGTGTAAGTGGTACCAAGACGACCCACGCCCACTTTGTGACAACCAGGACACTGGTTGGGGTTGGGAAAACAGCCAAAGCTGTATCGGTCGCACAACCTGTGAAAGCCAGAGTGGTAGCGGTGGCGTTATTTCAAGCTGCAGCTCCAGCTCTTCTTCCAGCTCAAGCAGCTCTTCTAGCAGTAGCTCCAGTAGCTCTTCTAGCAGCAGCTCTTCCAGCTCAAGCAGCAGCTCCTCCAGCTCAAGCAGCAGTAGCTCTTCCAGCTTTCCAAACGGAGAACGCGTAGACAACCCATTTGTGGGCGCTACTTGGTATGTAGATCCTGTATGGTCTGCTAAAGCTTCCGGCGAGCCTGGTGGTAGCGCCATTGCCAATTACAACACTGCAGTATGGATGGATCGCATTGGCGCGATTGAAGGCCCTGCAGATGGTGACGGCCTTGGCTTGCAAGGCCACCTGGACGAAGCGCTGAATCAAGGCGCAAACATGTTTATGTTTGTGGTTTATGATCTGCCAAACCGTGACTGTGCTGCACTCGCCTCCAATGGTGAACTGCGTATTTCTGAAGACGGTTTCAACCGTTATAAGACTGAATATATTGCCCAGATCATGGACATCATCAGCGATGCGGCATATGCCGATATTCACATCGTAGCCATTATCGAAGTGGACTCTCTGCCCAACCTGGTAACTAACCTTGATGAGCCAGACTGCTCCGAAGCAAATGGTGCCGGTGGCTATGTTGACGGTATTCGCTATGCACTGCAGCAATTGGGACAACTGGATAACGTATACTCATACGTTGATATCGCTCACTCTGGTTGGTTAGGTTGGTCCGACAACTTCAATGAAGCATCTCAGTTAATTGCTGGCGCTGTTGGTGACTTAGGTGCAAATCTTAACCCCGTCGCCGGTTTCGTGAGTAACTCGGCTAACTACACTCCAGTTGAAGAACCATATCTGCCAAATCCAGACATGCAAGTTGGCAGTGGGCAACTCAAGTCTTCCGACTTCTACGAGTACAACGGTTACTTCGAAGAATTGGATTTCGTACAAGACTGGCGTGATGCCATGATAAGCCGCGGCTTACCTAACAACATTGGTATGCTAATCGATACCGGTCGTAATGGTTGGGGCGGAACTGGTCGTCCATCAGGTGTTTCTGGCAGCAGCGATCTTGAAACCTATGTGAATGAGTCACGTATCGATCGTCGTCAGCATCGAGGTAACTGGTGTAACCAGCCAGGTGGTGTTGGTTATCGTCCAACTGCCAATCCTCATACCGGTGTTGATGCCTATGTTTGGGTGAAACCACAGGGTGAATCCGACGGAGTGTCCGATCCTAACTTCGAAATTGATCCTAACGATCCCAATAAACAACACGATCCAATGTGTGACCCGAATGCAGAAAACCGCTATGCGGATGAAGGTTCCGGTATATACACTGGTGCGCTCGATAACGCTCCTCACGCAGGTCGTTGGTTCCCAGAAGCCTTCCATACTCTGCTGGAAAATGCCTACCCTGGACTGTAGGTCTATATTATTAGTGCTCAGTGAAAGCTAAGCACTACTCTTGTTAAAAGCCGCAGCTTGAAGCTGCGGCTTTTTTATGTAAATTCAGAAATTAATCACACAGACCAGGGGTCTCACAGATGAATCCCAGTACAATTCCCGTTATCATAAGCAGACAAAATAACAACAGAATAAAATTACCAGCCTATGTCTAGCCTCAGATCAACTTCAAACAGAACACCCCGAAAAATTCTTTTTACTACTGCACTTATCGCAGGGCTGCTAACAAGTGGCTGCTCAATAGAAAAAGCACCGTCGAACAAAGATAGTCAAATGTATTTTTCAGTTAAAACCATTGGCCCCTCTGTCAATATTCGCGCACTAGATGGCCAGGGAACGCTTCACAAACTAACCGATGATTCTCGCTGGCGTGATCTCGACATCGATATTGCCAATAATGGCGATTTACTTTTTGTCTCAAATCGTAAAGAAAATTTTAAAATTGACCTTAACAAGCACAGTGATAGTTACAACCTGTTCCTACAAAAAAAAGGCGAGCTGGAACCCACTAAAATAGCCGCTCATGGAAAAACCGAAATATCCCCCAAGTTCAGTCCAAATGACCAGTGGATCAGCTACCTGTTGCAAGAAGACTCTCACTATCGCTTTTTGCTCATGCCGCGCAGTGGTGGTGAACCAAAATCGATTTATACAGCAAAAGAAATTACCGCTTACGATTGGTCACCCAGCGGTGACTATATTGCTATCGCCCATAACGACGACACCACCGCCTATATAAGCCACCTAGAAGCATCGTCTGGCCGTAGCAAAGTATTACTATCCATGCCACTAAAAGCTCCGTCACAAGATCACAAACCCAATGACGAAGACAATATTATGAAAAAAGTGGGTTATCTCAATTGGTCGCCAAATGGGGAACACATCGCCTACATTCGTAGCCCGACGTTTCACGGCTCAAGACAATTACGCGTCTTTAACCTGAAAGATCAAAGCGATCAGCCCATCACGACTTCAGGAATTCACGCTCAGGATGGCGTAAGCTGGACCAAAAACGGGAAACAGTTACTGTATGCCGCTTTAGTTGGGTACAAATTTTATTACGACGAAACCATCCACAAAAAAGTTTACGAAGGAGGGATGCATATTTTCCAGTATGCCGTAGGGGAAAAGGAAAACCAGCAGCTCACTTCCGGTGACCACGTTTTTAAAAGGCCCACCTATTCACCCGATGAAAAGCTCATAGCCTATTTCTATTCTGACACCCTGGATGAGCGCACCTATCACCTAAGCACAATGAATAGAAAAGGTAATGAGCGTGAGACGCTTCAAGAAAGTGTAACGCCCAGCTCGTCACTGTTGTGGAAATAGGAAAGCGCTGATCAAGTACAAACATAGTCTAGATTCCTGACTTCCCCACGATTAAAGCGTTTTGTTGCAGGAGCAGATCTGTTCTGCAACAAGGCGCGACGCGAAAATGGGGCCCCAGGAGATTCTGAAGCGTGCGCCAAAACACCCATTTTCGGGTAAGGGCGAACTATGACCATTAACGAAGATGTGCGCCTTGCCAACAAACGAGCAGAATATAGCTAAACTTAATCAGAGCATCCCTAAGCTTCCACCACCCTATTCGCCTTCTTAAATTCCCGTGGAGTCATACCCTCCATTTTCTTAAAAAAGTTGTTGAAGGTAGCCTTACTCTTAAACCCCACCTTATACATAATATCAAGCATTGTTGCATTTCTAAACTCATCACTTAGCAACAGCTTTTTCGCCTCTTCAATACGGTAGGTATTAACAAACTCGAAAAAGTTACTACCATAGTGACGATTTAAAATCGTACTGAGTGTACGTGGAGAAATGGACAACTTCGAAGCCAACATTTCCAATGTAAGCGATGGCTCTAAGTATATCTCCCCCTCTTTGACTAAAGCGTCGAGACGATGTACATACTCTAGATTTACCCCTGGCAAGGACTCTTTCGGCTCTACATTGGAGCCCTCTTCAGCTACGCCCGCTAGACGAAGGCTCAACGAAGAGCGGTAGGAGATCTGCGGCCACTCAATTTTTGTCGCGCCCGCCCTTCCAAGCAAAATCACATAGCCACTTAACAATAAACAGGTAGCATAATTGGCCGCCAGCCCCATCGAGCCAATCGGAACGACTTCACTAAACTGCACGTTCACGATAATACCTACCGCGAGAACACAAGCCCAACCCCACAAACCAACAAAGCTGTACACGCCCAACTTCAACCAACGCAGCATTTCTTTATGTGAACTCTGAAAACCGGTATCAAGCGTACTCACATAGTGTCGCAACTCAAGCACACACAAAACACCGAAATACAAACGCAGCAGCTCGCGTGCCAGAGTCACGAAGAAAAAGATAATCGATTTTTCAGAAAACAGGCTATAACTCTGCTGAATCTCAACTTTTACGCTGGTCGGCAACACGTGGTAAGACAACAGCTGATGTAAGACAAACAGGAAAAATGGTGCTAGATAGAATAGATCAACAAATCTCAAACAATAATTTTTGTAGAAACGGGAGCGTAAATACCACAATAGTATAGGCCCCTGTAGCCAGTACCCCATCTCGAAGACATAGAACCAGTCGGGCAGGTTTACAATTGCCCAGCCCCTGAACGCGGCACCAAAGTTTATTAGAGTATCAAGCGGTACCACGGCATTAGCGACTAGGAATCCGATCAAAAAAACATTAGACAGGCGCTGTTGCGGTGCAGCAATAAACAGTACAACTGCCAGTGCAGCGCATTGATAAACCGTCGTCAATAAAACGACATCGTGAATATTGAAAAGTACACTATCCAAAACGAATAGGCCTCCCGGCAATATATACAGCTATTTGCTGCTTTTATTATTATTTACCCCAGTTTTTCGAACAAACCAGAATGTAACCTGCGTACATGAATACTTATGCTTATATTTGAACGTTCAATATCCAACAATTGTGTACTTTTTTCCAGTATGAACACAATCAGTCTGAAGCATGAGATCCGATATAGTATGCCGCTATAGTTATCATTATGGTTTTTCACTTCTATTCAGCACAAAAAAAACCTAATATTTTCAGGCTGTTTCTGTTCCGATAGAAGTCTTGAGGAATTACGGCCTACATATTTATGTATAAGCCTTGAAGCAGCTTCCGCATGTTACTGGCCGTGATTACCACGGCTTTTTTTGCTATTCGAAATCCATACCCAAGGTAAGGGTTATTTGTCGAGCAGGCCCAAAAGCGCCGTATTCAAAATTGGCCAACTCATTTGCGGGATAACGTATGTCGCTATCGAGCAAGTTAAAAGCATGAAGGTTCAAATACCATAAACTATTGTTTTTCTGATAACGAAGATTGCTGTTCACTAAGGTATACCCATCTACCGGTTGACCGAGGTACTGCACCTCCGGCGTGAGATGTTGGTAATCCAGACGGTAAGTTGTGTACATCTCTCCGGTACAAACCACTGAGCTGCTGGCTTTCCATTCACTCCACCCGTACCCCATCTTGAACTTCAGCTGATGATTAGGGGAATACCCCACGGACAAACCATCCACCGCGGCATCGTCGCTCTCTTGGTAAACACCACTAAGCTCAGTTGTCAGACGGCTGTTCGGGCGGAATGTTAAAATAAACTCGACTCCTTGAGTTTTCCATTGAGACTGATTATCGACGGTCTCGTTAACCCCCCCTGCATCGTAGCGTAAAATACGCCGCCTAACCTTTTGAATGTCGTTATCAAACAGGCTTATCGAAACCGTGTTTTTTTTACCTGCATGTAAGTAATTCAACTCATACGAACGAATATGTTCAGGCTCGACCAGTTCGATAGAGCTATTATCTTGAGTGGCAGTACTGTAAAGAAATTTAAGGAAATCCTGTGACGCAAACGCCCAAATACCCGACAACTTTACCGCATCATCAGTTCGCGACAAGACTCTTTGCTCTCGCGAAATTTTATCGCCCCCCTCGTTTAACGAAGTAAAACTTGCACTATAGTCGCCAATACGTGTCAATCGGAAACCACCTTCAATATGTAAAAACGGAGAGAATTCGTAGGTTACGTTTGTAAATAAAGCCGAGCTTTCAACTTTGTCCGTTTCAGCCAAATTATAAAAACCAATTTCGCTAAGGTCGCCATCGTTTTTAATATCACTTAACTGGCTATAATTGGCGCCTAATACCCAACCAAAATCATTACTCTTCTCGCCTGTCAATAACCCTTCGATATCCATTCGATTACTGCTTTGGTACTGGTAACCGCGTACGCTGGGAATAATAAAATCTGGGGCAACGAAATAGCTTTCACTACTTAACGTAGCGCCGAGCTTTGTTTCGATACTGTCGTTAAGAGGGAAAGCATGCCCAAGGTGGGCATTCCAGGTTTTCAATTCCAGTTGGTTGCCATCGCCAAAACCGGGAAAGAGTGCATAAAATCCATAGTCCCTTTCTGAATAGCGAAAACCATATTCAATATTATCAGCGGCGCCGGTTAAATCCGCATTAAAAGCTTTTGATTGTAGAGTGCCATCTAACTGCTGGTACATACCCGGCTGCATCAGTGGGTGATTTAGCTGAGCCTCGCTCATAACCTCCGCTAAATTACCACCAATACCGTTACTCTCAACTCCCCCAAGATTCAATACGGAGTATCCACTTACGGACGTTTGCGCGAGGCGCGCAAACGCTTTTTTGTAACCGTTATCACCAATACTGGCTGATACTTTACTTCCCTGTACTTCATGATTATTGGTAACAATATTGATACTGCCAAAAAAAGCATTGTTACCATAAATAACCGACGAGGGTCCACGAACAACTTCAATACGATCGATGGAGTCAATGGGAATATTAGTGCGGGAACGATCGGGAGTGGACAGTGTTTTAATGCGGGTGGGGTGTTGCAGTATACCATTTACGAGGAAAGCCAACGATCCACCCACGGTGCCTCGAACACCGATCTGAAAATCTTCGTAGGTATCAACATGATAGAAGCCAGGAATATTAATGAGCAGTTCCTCTAAAGAACTGTAACCCATAAGGCTGATATCATCGCGCGTAATAACCGTGACGGATGCAGGGATATCTCGAACAGTATTCGAGAATTTTGATGCCGACGTGATTTTTAACTCTAAAAGATCTTCTAACGAAAGGTCGTAAAGCTCAAGATCGGCATAACTCGTAGATAATGTGGCTAACAGAATTAGAGGCGCAAACTGGCCTTTAACATGTCCCTTTCGGCCCATGGTTGAGAACCCCTAAATTTCGTATGGTATAATTAACGCAAGGAGGTGGGCTCCTGCTGGTATTCATAAGCGTAGTACACAACCGGGATAACCAACAAGGTTAAAACCGTGGATACCAGCAAGCCAAATATCAGTGAAACCGCTAAGCCACCGAAAATAGGATCATCCAGAATAAAGAAGCCTCCCATCATCGCCGCCACAGCGGTTAGTGCAATGGGAATAGACCTTACTGCCGCCGCGTCGACCGTCGCCTGTTGCAAGCTTATACCCCGTGCAATTTCCTGCTGAATAAAGTCCACAAGCAGAATCGAATTGCGCACAATAATACCCGCGAGGGCAATCATTCCTATCATAGACGGTGCCGTAAATTGCTGCCCTAATAAAGCGTGGCCCGGCATTATGCCAATAATGGTTAAAGGGATAGGAGCCATAATAATGAGCGGTGTTGAGTAGGAACGAAATTGTGCGACGACCAACAAATAAATCATGATCAGGCCGATGGAGTAGGCTATACCCATATCGCGGAAGGTTTCGTAAGTAACTTGCCACTCACCGTCCCACTTCATACTCCAGCTGTAGGGATTTTCCGGTTGCTGTATATAAAACTGCTCGATAATGGAACCATCTACCGGGCTTTCACCCAACACGGAAGCAATACTAGCCAAACCATAGAGTGGACTGTCGGTAACGCCCGCCGCATCACCCAAAACATAGACAACGGGTAATAAATCTTTGTGGTAAATGGTTTGGTCACGTAATTGTTTTTGAACACGCGTCACTTCAGATAAGGCAACAAGCGAACCGTTTCGGGATTTAACACGTAAGTTCTGCAGCGCCAATAAATCCCCCTTAGCCATGGCGGGTAATTCCAAGCGTACAGGAATGGCCACGCGCGCGTGCTCATCGTGCAAGAAAGAAATATCTTCGCCCCGCAAAGCGGCAGCAATATCGGAAATAATCGTTTGTTGGCTAACGCCCATTTTAGCTGCACGTGCACGATCGACAACCAGCACCCACTTCTCCTGCTGGGCCTCGATAGTATCGTCCACATCAACCACATCGTCGGTGGACTCAAAAACCTTACGAACTTCGTTCGCTACGTTCATTTGACGCAGATAATCCAGACCATAAATTTCCGCTACTAATGGTGCCATAACGGGTGGTCCGGGTGGCATCTCCACCACTTTTACATTCGCCTTATTTTCACGCGCCGTTTCGGCGATCAACGCTCGAGCGTGCAAGGCAATATCATGACTTTTTCGGGAGCGATCTTTTTTATGCGCTAGGTTTACTTGTATATCACCCATGTGCGGTTCGCTGCGCAAATAATATTGTCGCACGAGTCCGTTAAAATTAATCGGTGCCGCAGTACCCGCGTATAACTGATAATCACGCAATTCCGGCAGAGCTTCCAGATCATCTGCCAGGGCCTGCAACACACGATGTGTTTCTTCCAACGGCGTACCTTCCGGCATATCCACAATCAGCTGAAATTCGCTTTTATTGTCGAATGGCAGCATTTTCATAATCACGGATTGCGTAACGGCAAGGCTCAGGGAAATAGCAATTAATGCGAGAATAGCAAACAGAAGAAATACGCGGTTTTTTCGCCCGTCAATGCCATTTAAAAAGGGCGTTAGCATACGATAAAAGAAAGCGTGTAATTTTCCTCTGTGCCCATGTTCTTCGTGATGATCACCTGTAGCCGGCTCGTGGTGTTTAAACAGGCGTAGATACAGCCAGGGAGTCACCACAAAGGCAACCGCCAAAGATATCAACATACCGGTTGAGGCATTAATTGGAATCGGGCGCATATAAGGGCCCATTAAACCCGTCACAAACGCCATCGGAAGCAATGCTGCAATAACCGTAAATGTAGCAAGAATGGTCGGCCCACCCACCTCGTCTACGGCATAGGGAATAGACTCTTTAAGTGTTTTTCCACCTAAGCTCATATGCCGATGAATATTTTCCACCACCACGATGGCGTCATCTACCAGAATGCCGATAGAGAAAATCAACGCAAATAGAGATACGCGGTTGAGCGTAAAACCCCAGGCCCACGAAGCAAACAGGGTTATCGCCAGAGTTACCACCACCGCGGCACCCACAACAATCGCCTCTCGCCGCCCCAATACAAACAGCACCAAAACAATTACTGACAAGGTGGCAAAAATCAGCTTTTTGATCAGCGTTTGCGCTTTTTCCTCAGCCGTCGCGCCATAATTGCGGGTTACCGTCGCCTCGACACCATCGGGAAAATAAACACCCTTCATTTGATCAAAGCGTTCAATCACCGCATTGGCGACATCCACCGCGTTTTCACCCGGCTTTTTGGAAACGGAAAGCGTCACAGCTGGGTAGCGCCCCGGAACGTCATCGTGAGCAGAACCTATACCGTAATTGACATAGGTTTTTGCTGTCTCAGCACTTAAAGAAACCTCGGCCACATCGCGCAGAAAAACCGGTGCATTATTCACCACACCAACCACGAGCTCGCCGACCTCTTGAGGGGAGGTCAGAAAATTTCCGGCCTGCACTTGAATTTCCGTATTGCTGTTCACCAGGCTGCCGGCATCGGCCGAGGCATTGGCGGCAGCGAGGCTAAGGCGAATATCATCCAGAGCTAAACCGTAAGCCGAAAGTCGAGCAGGATCGAAATTCACCCGCACAATACTGGCGTGCCCGCCAATAGTTTCGATATCCCGGGTACCGGGAACACGCTGCAGCTCGGCCTCCATAGAGTGCGCAACTTTCAACAGGTCTGCAGCGGTAAAATCCGGGTTTTTACTCCACAGAGTTCCGGAAACAACAGGTACATCGTCAATGCCTTTTGGCTTGATCAGCGGCTGCCCAACACCGAGATTTTGTGACCACGCATCCTGATTGGAATAAAAGGCGTTATACAGACGTACAATCGCCTCTGTACGCGGCTCGCCCACGGTGAAACGAACCGTTAATGCCGCCATACCCGGTGAAGACGCCGAGTAAACGTGCTTAACACCTTGTATTTCCGACACGATTTGCTCGGCCGGCGTAGTGACCAACGATTCCACTTCCTTCGCGGTCGCCCCGGGGAACGGAATAAACACATTGGCAAAGGTTACGTTAATCTGAGGCTCTTCTTCCCGTGGCGTTACCACTACCGCGAACATTCCCAACAAAAATCCGGTTAACGCCAGCAAGGGTGTTATCTCGGAAGTAAGAAAGGCTTTTGCAATGCGTCCGGAAATACCCAGAGGCTTTTCGTCATGCGTCGTCATGGCTCGCTCCAGGCTATGGTGTGCTATACGATTGATTTTTGTATACGGCAGCGGCAGCTACGGGGTCCAGCGCAACCTTTTCACCGTTTTTCAAACCAGACAACACACTGGTCTGATGATCGCCAAAACTGTGCCCCAGGCGAATATAACGAAACTCGACCTTCTCGCTGTCAACCACATACACACCCGTCACTTCGCCGCGCTTGGCCACCGCGTTATCGGCCACCAATAACTGCATCTGCTCACCGGTAACAAAAGCCACTTTGACCAACGTACCGGGAAACACCGGCTCAGCGTATTCCCCTTCGGGCAGAGTCAGCAGTACACGAAAACTGTGGGTAGTCGGATTAGCGCTAGGAGGAATGCGCATATCGGTTACATCCACAGAAGTCCCATTTTCGAGAATCACCCGTGCTTTTTTATGTCGACGTAAAGGCCCAATATGCTGCTGGGGAATATCGACCTGCACCCGTAAATGGTTCAGCGACAAGCCCTCAATCAGGGGTGAGCCCGGCGCAACGGTTGCGCCCACATCGGTTAAACGCTTGACCACAATACCACTATAGGGAGCCGTCACCACCGTATGCGAAAGCCTTTCCTGTGCATCATTCAATGCCGCCTGAGCCGATTCCACTCGCGCTTTTGCCGCCGTATAAGACGCTTGAGCCTGATCGAGATTAGCTTTGGCAACAACACCTTTCCCATAAACATCGGACACACGCTTGAATTGCTGGCCAGCTTCGGCAAAACGAGCATTGGCCTCCTCTAACTGAGCGTTTGCGGCGGCAAACACTGCCTTTTGCTCGGTATCCGTAAAACGCGCGACCGTATCACCCATAGCAACGTAATCGCCCACATCAAAGGGAAGCTCAATAATACGGCCACTGGTTTGCGCAGACACCACAGCCTGGTTCACCGCTTCAATAACGCCGTCAAAATTGGTTTCAGCCGCAACCTGTGAATCATAGGCAACAGCGGTTTCAAGTGTTCCCACACTCGGTGAAAAGGCCTTTGGAACACGCTCAGTGGAATCATCCCCACAAGCCGACAGCACCAAAGCTGCCGCCCCCCAAAAAAAAGCAACGCGTTTTTTTACAGGCCGATGCTGGCCCCACACAAACGGTAACATTGTCCCACTCCCTTACAATTTATTTTCCAGCCATACCGCAATTAAAAGCCGTACCGGGTTTAAAACCTAACTTGTTCAGAATCATAACCAGAGGGCAAAAACCAGTAAACGACGCCTGTAGCAAATTAACACCTACAAAAGCGGTAAACCACAGCCAGTAGGGATGATGAAAATGCGCCAGTAACAAGCTAATCAGCACAAAAGTACCGGCAAAACGGAATACCAGCGTATCGATATTCGTTGAGTTTGTAGTTTCGGTCGTCATGGGTGAGCCTCGCTATTTTTGACAATAGTATTGCTGTAAAACCTGGATCAATTGCAGAGCCGGGCCACTATTAATGGAATAATAGATGGTTTGAGAGTCACGCCGGGTCTGAACCAGATTATCGGTTCTTAATCGCGCCAAATGCTGGGACAGTGCCGACTGCGACAGATCAATACAGGCGTTCAATTCAGAAACACACATTTCCCCGCCCTTGCCCGCCAGCACACACAGCACTAGCAATCGATTGGGATTCGCCAGGCTCTTCAGCAAGTTTGCAGCGGAGTCAACGTGCTGCTCAACATCTGTCAAAGCAACAGTTTCACGTTCCCCTATTGATTTCGATGATGGCATATCCTTCCTCAGTGCTTGCGGACTCTCACACATCAATTAGCGGCAACTCTAAATTAGATAATTCTAATGTACAAGCATAAGTTTTCACATTCTGCCTATTCACTCTCACATTGGCGCGTCGATCATTTGAAAGTCATCCCGCATTTGTACACTATAACGCCCGCCGTATAACAATCTACCTTGGCTATTAACCCTACAATAAACGAGCTTTTACGCTTATGGATCAAGAGAGCTACACACTCGAGCTACTTAAAAATACGCTGGATGCACTGCCCGATGGCATATTGATTGTCAGCCGTAATCGAGAAATTGTTTACTGTAACCATCGCTTTCGCGAGCAGTGGAATATTCCCAAAGAACAAAACATCTTTGATGAAAATGCCGCTTTGCTGGAATACGCCCTTTCGCAGGTAGAAGATCCTTCAGCCTTTGTTAGTCAGATCGAGCGCTTACACAACAGCACAGAAATGTTCGAGGACGAGCTGAAATTGCTCGACGGGCGTTACTTTAGCCGACGCAGTGTTTCATTTACCGATGACCGAATCGGCCAGTCGCGTATTTGGATTTTTACCGAAATCACCCACATAAAAGAAAGTGAAAAAGATGTACTGACTCACTTACTGAATCGCCGGAAATTTGAAACCGAGTTTTTAAGCAGTACACTGACCGCCAATGGGCAATCCCTGCTGGGTGTTGCCATGCTCGATATCGACTACTTTAAACAATATAACGATACCTGCGGCCACTACGCCGGTGATGATGTTTTACGAAACGTGGGAAAGGTGATAACAGAGCACCTACAACGGCAAAGTGATAGAGGCTATCGGATAGGTGGCGATGAATTTATTCTGCAATGTAACGGACACTCGCGCAGCGATATTATTGCCTTTATTGAAGGGATTCGCCTGGGAATTGAAAACCTGGCCATTCCAAGCCCCGGCAACAAACGTTTTGATCACGTCACAGCGTCCATCGGGCTGTGCATTGTCAGTACCAATATCGACGCAAAAGTGGTCTACCAATCCGTTGATAAATTACTCTATCAATCCAAGGCGTTGGGGCGAAACAGAGTGACCATACAAGATATTGACGATTAATATTAGCGTTACCCGGTCCGCTTACCAATGAAAAAGAGCGTGTACTGAATAAACAAAAATATGACAATAGAGAGTGCCAGCAAGGCCAGTGCGATCCAACCAAATAAATTTGGTGCCAGCATCATGGTAGACATCAGCGATTCCTGGTAATAAAAGAACCATTGATGCCCCGCCGGGAAAACCCAGATATGTAGAGTGTTAAACACCGATTTCGGACCAATAGCCAAGACCAACAATATACTGGGTATCAGCAATATCGGTAATGCTGACAACTGCTGGCGAATGGAGGGCATACGATGCCTGACCAACAAAAGGTAGATGCTCACAGCCAGCCACAAGATAGTTGAAACAAACGTCACCACAAACAGAAAATCAATAAGCTTGGCCACATCCTGCAGATGAACCACTTCCGGGGTGCGCAATAGCGCTTGCTCTCCACCGCTGCTGGAAGATTGATAGATGATGGCCTCCAGGCCCTCGCCCCCCTCATGAATACTACGATTGATTTCCGCAAAAATGCGGATTCGTTCCGCCCTGGAGGTATCGCCAAAGCCCGGTTTATAACGGTTTTGAGGGCCGTAAGTATCAATCCCCTGCCCGATTCCCCCGTGGTCATGCCAAACGCCATATATAAAATCTTGCTTGGCAAGCAACACCCAGGCCGCCGTCAGGGAAATGATCAAACTCAACAGTGTGTAACTGAGCGTAAGCGCCCACAACCCCACCTTCGCCTTTAACTTAACAGCCTGATTGGCGGCCTTTATACGATTCGTTCTTTTTTCTGCTTTTTTACTCATCAACAACGCTTACCTGTTATTTGTAGCCACATATATTACCGTTAATTCATGACTCATTTTTTTAACCCTGATAAAATCCGCTCAATCGCCTCATAACGAATCAAAAAATCCCAACGCAGCCCCATTTGAGGGCGAAATCAAAATAGTTTCATCGCGTAAGAACGCCAACACGAGCACCCACCTCCCTGTTTATGCACTATTTGCGTGCTGGCACACAGGTTGCAAGGGAATCAGCAAATATCAAAGTGGTACATAACCAAGCAAGATTGAACCACAGACAACCCACTAATTGAAGGAAACCCAATGAGTACCTCCAAGCTAAATCTACTGGATTTTGCCCAGGCTAATATCCGCATGCTACATCTGACATGGTTTGCATTCTTTCTAACCTTTGTTATGTGGTTTTCCCACGCGCCAATGAAGCCTTTGATCATGGAAGCCTTCAATATGAGTGGCGCCCAGTGGAAGGCGCTGCTCATTCTTAACGTTGCTTTAACCATTCCCGCCCGAATTGTCATCGGTATCCTGGTAGACAAATTCGGACCACGAACGGTTTACAGTACGTTGCTGGTTATTTCCGGTTTGCTCTGTATAGGCTTTGCTTTTTCTACCAGCTATGAGCAGTTGGCGATTATGCGTTTTGCCATGGGCTTCGCTGGTGCCGGTTTTGTGATTGGTATCCGCATGGTGGGAGAGTGGTTCCCGGCCCGTCAAGTTGGCCTGGCCGAAGGCGTTTACGGCGGCTGGGGTAACTTTGGTTCTGCAGCGGCAGCCTTTTCTCTGCCCACCGTTGCACTGATGTTTGGTGGGGACAACGGCTGGCGCTATGCTATTGCCAGCACCGGCGTTATCGCTCTTATTTACGGCTTTTTCTTTTACTGGAAAGCACGGAATACCCCCAAAGGTTCCACCTATTTCAAACCCAAGAAATCCGGCGGCCTAGAAGTCAGCAGTAAAAAAGATTTTTACCTGTACCTGGCAATGAATATACCCATGTACATTATTCTCGCCGTACTCGCGTGGAAACTGTCTCCCTCTGGCGTTGATCTACTGAGTCAAACAACAACTTACATTCTCTATGTCGCTCTGTTTGTATTGTGTGTTTTTCAGTTTTCTCAAATCTATAAAGTAAACAAGGAAATGCTGAGCCACGGTGCCGCAGAACACGACAAATACAAATTTAAGCAGGTCGCAATTCTAGACTGGGCGTATTTTGTTACCTTCGGTTCCGAGCTTGCGGTGGTCTCCATGCTGCCCGCTTTCTTCCTGGAAACCTTCACCGGCTTAAGCCTTGTACAAGCCGGTGCACTAGGTGCTGCTTTCGCCTTTATGAACCTAATCGCCCGCCCCGGTGGAGGCTATATCAGCGATAGGTTTGGTCGCCGCAAATCACTGTCTATTTTCATTGCGGGACTAACTGTTGGCTACTTAATTCTGTCACAAGTTGGCAGTGGCTGGCCCATCTACTTTGCGGTTGCCTCGGTAATGTTTTGCTCTTTCTTCGTACAGGCAGGCGAAGGTGCGGTATTTGCCATGGTGCCTTTGGTTAAGCGACGCATGACAGGCCAGATCGCCGGTATGGCAGGTGCATACGGAAACGTGGGTGCAGTAACATTCCTAACCGCCTACAGCTTTGTAGATGCCAGTACCTTCTTTATGATTATCGGCGCCTGTGCTGCGGTAGTCTTCTTTATTGTGCAGTTCCTGGAAGAGCCAGAAGGCCACATGACCGAAGTGTTACCAGACGGCACCGTTCAGCAGATAGAGCTGACCTGATCACCGATAATTTAATTGATGTATGATTGAATTCTAAGCAGCCCTTTAAGGGCTGCTTCTATATAAAACGGATAAAAATCGTGGACCACCTAAAATCGTCATTAAAAATCGCCCTATCCCAATACAGCGATAAAGGCCCCAAGCCCGAAAATCAAGATACCGTGGGCGCGCGCATTCCTTCCGACGATCAACAATCCACGCTTGCCACCAAGGGCATTGCCATTGCAGTAGCCGACGGCGTTAGCAGCAGCTCTTCCGCAAGGCAGGCAAGCCAATCGGCAATATCCGGCTTTCTTACCGATTATTACGCTACGCCCGAAACCTGGCGAACCCAGCAATCGGCCATGCGCGTCATTCACTCACTCAATAGTTATTTATGGGGACAAAGCCAAAACAGTGTTCGCGGCGAAGGCTATCTCACAACCTTTAGCGCGCTGATATTAAAGGGTGATAAGTGCTTTACCTTTCATATTGGCGATACCCGAATCTACCGTTTGCGCGGCGACCAGCTAGAACAATTAACCCGCGATCACTCCCAGCGAATCGATAAAACCACCACCTACCTCAGCCGAGCGATGGGCGCGGATATTTCGCTGGAAGTAGATATGCAGACAGAGGAAATGGAAGTCGGCGATTTATTTGTCTTAACCTCCGACGGCATTCACGATGCCATCCCCCAAAAAGAATTTCAGCAGCTAATTCTTGAACACCAACAAGAGCCCGAAGCCTTAACCGAAAAGGCAGCCAAGCTAGCCCTAAAATACGAAACCAAAGATAACATTAGCATTCAGGCAGTGCGGGTATTATCCATTGGTACACCCTCACAATCAGACGCCATTACCGTTTTATCAAAGCTCCCCTTCCCCCCACTGCTGGAACCGGGCAATAAAATCGATGGCATGACCGTAACAAAGGTAATACACGAATCCGAGCGCAGTCAGGTCTATTTGGTAAAAGCGGAAAATGGCACACCACTGGTGATGAAAACGCCCTCCGTTAATTACGAAGATGACCCAGCCTATATCGAACGCTTTGTGATGGAATCCTGGATTGGCTCACGTATTCAAAATTCTCAGGTCGCCCGGGTAGTAACCCCGCCCCACGCCCGAAAAACACTTTACTACCTCACGGAATATATTCCCGGCCCCACCCTGGAACAATTAATAAAGGAACGTGCGCCCTTTCCCATTCCCGATGCCATTGAGTTAATACAACAAATCGTCAAAGGTATTAGAGCCTTCCACCGCAAAGATACCCTGCACCAGGATATTAAACCGGGCAATATAGTGATTGGCGCACAAGGCGCTACGATTATCGATTTCGGTTCCTGCTGGGTCGCAGGCATCCATGAAATGAGCTCGCCATTTGAACGCGACCTAATACTCGGAACACTCGAATACTCTGCACCAGAATATCGTATTGGCGGAAGCGTTGGGCAAAAGTCCGACCAATTTTCGCTGGCGGTATTGCTCTATGAAATGCTCACGCAGAAATCCCCCTACGGGAATGCCTACAGCAACACGAAAGACCCGAAAGGCTTCCAAAAGCTATCCTACATCCCAGCCAGAAAACATAACCCGCTGGTTCCGTTTTGGCTGGATAAAGCCATGGAAAAAGCACTGAGCATTCACCCCAACGCCCGCTACCCGGCACTCTCCGAATGGGTAACCGATTTACAGCGCCCCAACCCCAGCTGGACATCGCCAAGAGAAGCGCCCCTACTGGAACGAGACCCGGTAAAAGTGTGGCAAGTGATAGCAGGCCTTGGCTGGCTGGCCGCCCTTATATTGCTCTTTCAACAATAACCGCTGACTTCACGCAGGAAACCAGCTTCGCGCACCATAAATACCGTAAAGCCATACAAAAACCGATGGCTGCCGCCAAACCAAACAGCAATATCACAAGCCAATCTGGATATTCAGTATTGGAACCTGGCTTTGTTTAGCTGGGAACCAGATCGCCATTCATGGAGGCGGATGACCCGGTCCGTGTAAGGTGCCGACCTATCCGTGTAGGCAGATGACCCGGTCCGTGTAGGGTACTGACCAGATGACCCGGTCTGTGTAGGGTGCTGCCCCCTCCGTGTAGGTGGATGACCCACCCTGGAGTGTATTTTTTAGGCTAGCGCGCCACTTCCGGGCAGGCTTTCTCCCCCTTCAAACGCGCCTCTCGCCCGAATCGCTCCACCCCAGCATAAAAAAGCCCACAGCTGTGGGCTTGAGTTCAATCTTTAGCGTTGCTGTGCTGTGAGGTTTTGTCACTGTGGTTGCTTTAGGGGCCGGAAGTACGCCCTGGAGGGCTCGGCAAACAGAGCGTTCGTTAACAAGCTTGTTATAAGTCTTCTTCTTTACCGAATTTCATTGTCATTTGCGTCGCTAAAAAATCTATAACTGCCAGACAAAAACCCGAACAAACATAACAAAAAAACGGCAGCATTAGAAAAATCTACCTAATAGATTTTTGGTCAATTTTAACTGGATTATTACAATATGGGCAGACTTGCACGTGCCGAGTAAATTGATACCACTTTGGCTTTACTTTACGAGTTCGTGCTCCAAGTTGGTTTGTAGATACTTTAGTTGAACACCAGGGGCACTCTGATCTCAGCACGCTAGCTCCCAGACCGTATAACGCAGTGCTAACCTCCAGCTTTTGTGGAGCGAATATTTGCAACCAAGTGGCGCAGCCAACACAAATGGTGTTCCCCACAAAAAGTAGCCACCATAACTATGCAGTCAATGCTGCCTTTTTTCAAACGCGACGGGACTCATATCATCGTTTGCAGAATGCCTTCTTTTTCGGTTATAAAATATTTCAATATACGCAAAGATAACGGATTTTTATTCTTCGATCGAGTGGTAGTTTTTCACATAGATCAACTCTACTTTCAATCGGCTAAAGAATGATTCCATAGGCGCATTATCCCAACAACTCCCTTTACGGCTCATACTAATTTGACAGCCCTTCATCGTTAGGTAATCAATATACCCCTGGGCCCGAATGAACGATTCCCCGGAGGAACTTCTCGTCGAGAAAAATCCATTTTCATTGCACTCGTTATCAAGGAATAAAGGCGTACTTCGATTGAGCTCCCGAGAAAAATATACAGCGGCCGCTTTTTGTAAACCCACCTATTATTTGAACCCGAGGTTTTCTCGCTCAAGCTTCGTCATATTTTCATTTTTATCTATCGGCTTACGGCGCGCGCCTAGAAATGCATTCTCAGCGATATTCGAAAAATAATCTTGCCAGTTACAAAACATGTTGCGCCTTATGCCTAGTTCACGAGAAATCTATTTCCCATGTTTACCGTTCGGCTCCAGGAGACACCCAGCTTTCAACTTTAACTCTTTGGTGTAAGCATTTCGCTTGACCATACATCGATCCCACCTAGGTATTTCCTGCTATCTGGGGAGCCCAATAAGCCAAGGGAGTACAGCCTGACCCATTTATTTGTTGCACCCCTAGAAAGCACCCGGAACGACAAATAGCTACGAACAATAAATAACATTTCCGTTAACGTATACATATTATTTTTCGATGAAAATTAATTCAGTACGATAGATTCATTAACCCATATTCAACGGAGTGCCTTCGATATGACTATTTAACGCAGACCTGGATTAATTTTTATTAGCAACATCCAGTTTGAATAATTTTTCTGTCTGGCTAGAAAACAATATGACACAAATAGGTAATGGCACTGTCGTTTATCTGTAATGTTTAAGAAGCAAATAGATAAAATAGTATTTTCAAACAAACAATGTCACTTGCGACCCCAATAAGTCGCACAACATTCTTTGTGGCGCGTTTTGTCTCTTGATCTTCGCCAAATATTAAACAATTATGCTCAAGCATTGCTAAACATTATGGACGTGAAAATTATGTTGCTTAGTTAAATGGTTTTCTAGCGGAATTTAGCTGCGTATCGTTTAGCCTCTATTTGTTTTTGGAGACAATGCTAACTTACTCAATACTGGAGAATGGATATGAAATGTGTAAAGCAGATCGTTGCATTTGCGATATCGCTCGTGTCGATATCCTCACTACACGCTGAGGATATCGACCACTATACGACAGCTGTGGAGGCAGGTACCCACGAAATTTTTATGCCACCTAACCAATTACATTTACGGAGTAACGCGGGAGGAAGCGATATTGATGAAGCGCTCTTCGATGAAATTATCGATGAGATTTACGATTACTACACCACCATCGTTAGTTCACATGGAGCGGTATTAAATACAGTTCGCGAATGGGATAACAATACTGTTAACGCACAAGCGTACCAAAGCGGTAATAACTGGTTTATAAGGATGTATGGCGGCCTCGCTCGTGCGCCCGAGGTAACACCCGATGGTTTTGCGTTAGTGGTGTGCCATGAAATGGGCCATCACCTTGCAGGATTTCCTTTTAAAGGTGCTCGCTGGGCAGCTTCGGAAGGGCAATCAGATTATTTTGCAACGCAATCTTGCGCAAGGCAACTATGGCTCTACGACGACAACTCTGAATACGAACATAGCGCGCCACAGACGGTAAAAAATGAGTGCAACGCTCGATGGAATACAACCTTTGAACAACAGCTTTGTTATAGAACAGCACTTGCCGGAAAATCTCTGGCAGATCTATTGGCTGCTTCAAGAGGTGTAGCTGTGCACTTTGATACGCCGGACCAGGGAAAGGTTGATAAAACATATATTAACCACCCAGCACCCCAGTGCCGATTGGATACCTACTTTGCTGGCTCACTCTGCACAATGGACTTAGACCCATTCTTTATTCCCGGTAAAAATGCCGTGCTTGGTAGAGAGTCGATGTATGCAGAGATGGAGTCGGCTTATCACTACTGTGCAAGCATTTCAGCCGATTTGGATGTTATCAATTATAACGACGCACACAGACCACGCTGCTGGTTCAAACCCAAGCTAAAAGCCGCAGACGTTCCCGATTTGTATTACTAAATGGATGATTAACCCGTATATTTATAGAGGAGATATAACGTGAATAATTTATTGTTACTCATGGTTCTTACTGCACTACTTCCACTTGAAGCACTAGCAAACCGATTGGATGATGACGTTTATAGAAGTCGTTGCTACACAGCAGATCTCACCGCCGCGCAATGCGCAGATTTACGAGACTATGCTTACGAAACCGACTGCGTTACGCTTGAGGAGTACGACTACGCAAATACCAAAAAACTCGCTCCTATCTGCACGCCCTTCCCGCCGGTTAGCTTAGTTGCCGTATGTCCTTGTGGCTGCTTTGAAGAAGGTACGAACATCAGCACTGTTAACAGGGTAAATGGCAATGATCAGCTGGCCACAATCGAAGATATTGTGAACAACTATTCGTCTTACGAGGCCTATACTGTTGTAGCTAATTCAACATTAACATCACTTTCGTATGAACCGCGAGGGTTTGACGTGGTAACTGATGGCGTTGAAGAAAAGCCACTGGTTGTTGTTTTAACCGAGTCAGGAAAGCGTATTGGTTTATCCAGTCGGCACGGTGTTCTTCTAATTTCGGGCACTATGACTACTGCCACAGAACTTTCAGTAGGCGATGTATTGGTGCAAGCGGACGGATCGCCTGACCCCATTGTGTCTATTGAGCAAGGCCCTGTCGGCGAAATTGTGTACAACGTTCTCACCGAAACTGATGATGAAAGTGGGGCCAGCCACCTGATCGTTGCACAAGGATTAATAATGGGCGACTTGTATTGGCAGAATATTCTGGACTCAGAATTCCGCAGATTCAAAATACGACAATAGGTACAATAGGTACAATAGGGGGCGCCGTGGGGTGCCCCTATCAAGGTTATATCGAACAACTATCATACCCCGGCTTTTTTTGCCTTAGCTATTTCAATTCAATCGAGTAATTCGGGTGCGAATTTCACTATATAGAATGACGATGTGTATCGATCGCGCTATGTACTCGATGCCGTATCATCTGAACAATGAAAATTGCCGAATGCCTATGCAGAAAATTCCAAACCGGGTGTGTATCAGAATAAAAATTTCAATACAAGAAAGAGTAAAATCTCGCTCCTGTTTGCAACCGAATTGTGAGCGATTATCTAGCATTCACCTGTCAATGCGAAAGAATTTCTACTGCTAAGATAGCGGTAACTATTACATCTTTATTGAACAACTAGGTAATTTATTTCAGGAGATGAAAATGAAAAATACACTTTGGATGTTCACTGGCATATGCATACTCGCTATTACGATCTACACTCAACTTGGCCCCTTTTTTAATAAAGAACTTGTAGATGAAACTAACCCACAGGGAATTAACGCCAGTACGCAATCTTCAGTCAAGAGTAGTCAAGAAAAGCCTATAACCAAAAGCGTAGTTACAAATGCCGCTAACTCTCTTCAACAAGAGCCAAAGAAAATCATTCACGGCCAATTTAACGATGAGACAATTAGCGAATATACAAAGAGCGTCAACCAAATATTTATGGTTAGCAAGGATATTAACCGATTGGAAAAGCGCAATGAACTGTATGGTGAAATGACCGCTATTCCCGAAGCCATCGACCTAGCTGAACGGGTTGCAGGCGATGCGGCGTACGCGTCTGTCCTATTCGGTGAGCAGCAGGCTCAAGCAAGAGTTGCGTCCATTATGTTTCTTGAATATTTGTCAACTGAAGGAAACTCAGAGCCACTACTTAATGCTATCCAAACAGTTGCAGGTTCCCTAGGGCAAGGTACACAGGAGAAAGGCGTCGAACACGATTACAGTGATATGGTGGCAGGCTACTTTAAGTCATATCAAAAAACGTATGGATCCACTAATTTCGTTGCGAATATCGACAGCCTGTTAACCGATATCAGTTATAGTACGAACCTAGCCAACCAAGTGATGGTTGGGTTGGTACTTTCTGGCGTGCTTAAGCACTTAGATGGCACTCAAAAAAATGCTTTGCGTCAAAAATTCGAGAATAGCAATGATGAAGCTTAATCGTATAGGTCTACTTTTCATCTATTTGGCCTCTTTTATGTTGGTTGGCTGTGGTGGTGGTAACACCGTAAATCCAGGGATTGTGCCGCAACCAACAGGCGTGCCCGAACCCACAGCCCCCCCCCCTCCAGCAAGATCGTTGCTGGAAGCGGAACTAATAGATTCTATTGAGGTGTTACTGGACGAAGAAGATTGCCTGGATTCAGAGCAGGACGCTTGCGCTGAAACCGAGCACACCTACGCGCCACCCGCGCCACAGGAAAGAGCCGATCAAGAAGCGAGAATCCTGATCCTAGACTGGGGGATACATTCACACGCCCTACTCGGATACAGAAAACGAGTGCTCAACACCTTTGAGTTCGATAACGAATTGAACATCATTGAATCCAGACCAAAGGTCACTCTTTCGACATTATTCGACACTATTTTTACCACCATAAGTGACCACCCACACTTTGTGTCCGTCAGTCGTTTCCAGAAATTTCAAGACCACAAAAACATACCTTTGCTGGATAAACTAACAGCCGAATTAGCCATATTCGGCCACGGCTATTTTATTAGTTCATTTTTATTTGAACATAACCCGAACGCTAAATTTGTTTTAGTTGAGCTAGGGAAAAGTGACCGCGATTTGTTAACACCCGATGGCTACTGCAAGAATCTTCTATCGAGTGATACTGAATTACAGGGCATGGCATTAAGCGAGATCACAAATCGATATAGCCGTTTTTTGGGCGCTATTGAAGGCTTGGTATCGCGTTACGAAATTGACTATATAAACGCGTCGTGGGGTACATCTGCGCCAGTTATTCGCCGCCAGATATCCGCAGTTTGCGATGGTGAAGCACCTCCACAAATGGTTGAAAAACTACAAATCATCGACAGGGATTTTATTCGACAATTATCGGCTTTAAAATATGTAAACTCAAAAACAGAGGAGCTGGTCTCAACCATAGTAGTGCAGGCAGGAGCCGTGCTGGCATCTGAACCGTTGCTGGAAAATCACCCTGAATTCCTATCGGATTGCGATAGCTCGACCATGAACAGAGTGAGGGTTCAGGGTCTTGAAAATGATGGTATGACCATCGTTATACCCGAGAATGGAACCGATAATACCAACGCGATTCAACCGACGAGCCTACTGGATTACCTTGCATGCACAGACCTCTACGTGCCTCTGGGTATCTATACCGATGAGTCACTGCCCCCTCCATTAATCTACGCACTACGTGAAAAAAGTTTTAAGACAATTATGCACGGATTCTTGGAACGAGAGTTTTTCCCTGGCCTTCGCTCCTCATCTTTCGCCCCGCCCATTGTAATATCGGCACTCAACTATTATCAGCAACAGTCTTCCGAGCGTCTCAGCACCAAAGAACTGATTAGCCGAATGGCCGGTAATGGCATTATCTCAGACCCACTGTTATACGATAAATTTATAGTGTATTCCGACGGCTACCGAGAGTGATTGGTAGACATCCTATCAGGCACACTCTTCGTGAAAATAATTTCCATACTCACCTGGACTTGTATCATTAGAAGATTAGGCTGATTAGTTGGCGGCCCCGATAAAGTGATGATTCCATTTGGTAGAAATATTTCATCTTCCTTGGGGATTTTCTCACCCGGCTGCCGCCCCATAGCACCATTTAACCACTTCGTTACTAAATTTAGCATTCTCTCGATCCCATGGGAACCATAACGTTTTGCTAAACGGAGAAGCTTGCTGCGTCCAGGGGAGGCCGTCTTTCTGGCCGTCCTGCTGACTTCATTTGATAACTCAGGCATTTCGCATTCTCGACTGCATTGCTGGCACCGCGTACTCCATAATTGCATGCACTAGTTGCCGTGCCAGCTCCCTTTTATTGGTTTGATTATTGAACTCCCACCAGTGATCTAACTTTGAAGGCATAAGAGTACCAATACGCTCAGACCAACCCAACTGCCACTTGGTGTTTGGATAAGGTTTTTTCGGGAAGTAGCTGTATTGCTCACGACCTTCGTCCCACTGAAGTTTAGAAATAACGTAAATATTGATTGTAAACTTTAATCCTCGTGAATCGCTATACATCGATTTCTGTAAACCAATAAGAGCCCAATAATCATCGGATTTTATTGAATACTCTTGACCAGAACCCTTGAGGCCATTTTCTCTCAAGGCTGGTGCAACAGTATTCTTGAGAAGTTCTTTAAACTTATCTTGGACTGTACTCATGGTGATGCCTAACGCCCTGCATGTGCGGCGGCCAACCCTGTTGGCCGTCCAGTGGAAGCCACAAAGTGGCTGGAACGAAGCACGATGAGCTTGTTATGTGTTTTTAACATTAAACTTTACCCAAGCTGGATAATACTCTTTTCTTTCACCTGTTTTTTTGCAGTCACCTTCAATTTTCAAGGAGCCTAGATAGAAGATATTGTCTATTCCTGGGCCATAAAGAGTAGGACGCATTTTTCCATGAACTATAACATAGCTACCCTCGCACATACCCTCAAGATCGTTATCTGAAACCCAAATAGAAATGGGGGAAATATAGGGATTTTTTAATTCACTGAATTCTTTGTCTTTATGCAAAAGGAATATTCCATTTTCTTTTGTCAGAAAGCCCCAGATAAATACATTTTTCCCGTCACTTCCTTTATGAGTCATGAATTCATCTACTGACACTGGCACAGCTCTTTTATATCTATATTCCGCCACTTTATCCCATAAAATTATTCCTAAAGACAAAGTGCTAATAAATAGAGCTAAGTAAACCAGTCTACAATTCATATTTTACTCATAACGCCCAGCTCAGTTGCGTTTTGGTTGTAGTGGATATTTGCGCAACAATGGCCCTAGGCCATGCGCAAATAGGAGCGAAGACCAAAACGTCGACTGAAGCTGTTTGTTATGTTTTTTTGGCACTTCTTTCTTAGAATACATTTCCTATCTATTGAAACAGAGGCTTCATAAATGAGCGCTCAAAGCTCAAAAAGCATTTGGTCTCTTCATAATATTTCATCGCAGCTTGGCACTCTGAATCATCACTTGCTTGCTGACGATAAACTTCGTACTCAGCTAAACTTGGAAATGTAAATAGCGCAATAGCTACATTACTTGCCCCTTCATGAGGCAAGAAGTAACCATGATGATTACCTCCAAACTTTGCAACCAATGGAATCCAGAGTTTTGAATAATACTCAAACTCCTTTATCTTGAATGGATCTAACACATATTTCAAATAGCATGTGACCATTTATCTATTCCTTGTTGAAAACGCCAAAATTGTTTGCTGAACATAACGTTTTGCTAAACGGCGCAGCTTGCTGCGTCCAGTGGAGGCCGTCTTTTGGCCGGAACGATGTTTAGCAATTGGTTATAAGCGGAACCGCACTGAACCTGCTAGTGAGGACCACAATACCTTACTCAAAGACCCTTCTTCAATATTTTGACTTAGCCGACGCAAAGATGGTTGAAACGAAGTCAAACAACCACCAACAAATTGTTTACTAAGCCAAACTATATTGTTGTTCTTTAACAATTTAGTTTGGCTGGCATTACCCGCACCGGGAACGAACCCTCTTAACCTCAAACGATGGCGGCCTACAGGCGGCCCTTTAGCTTAAAAGTGATTACACAAAGCTCTCAGAAAGCTCGTTGCTCAATTGAAACACGTAAACATTTTTCAACCAAATACGAGCGATTATAACGTTTTGCTAAACGGCGCAGCTTGCTACGTCCAGTGGAGGCCGTCTTTTGGCCGGAACGATGTTTAAGTAATTTGTTATAAGCGGAACTGCACAGAACCTGCTAGTGAGGACCACAATACCTTACTCAAAGACCCTTTTTCAATATTTTGACTTAGCCCACGCAAAGATGGTTGGAACGAAGTCAAACAACCAGCAACAAACTGATTGACTAAGCCAAGCTATATTGTTGCTCTTTAACAATTTAGCTTGGCTGGTATAACTCGCACCGAGAACGAACACTCTTAACCTCAAACATTGGCGGCCGACAGGCGGTCTTTTAGCCTAAAAGTGGTTCCACGAAACCCTCAGGCGCCTCTGCGCTCAATTGAAACACGTAAAAACCTTACAGCGCTTATAACGCCCAATTCAAGCGACGCCGAAGGCGGTCGCTTGAATTGATTGTTATGAGATTTTGCGAATTTCAAGTTCATTTTCTACTCTTTGCGCGTATTCATTCATTATGGGGTCATTACGAAAAGGTTTAAGTTGCTCGAGATAAGCCCGGGATTTCTCGGGACTCCCTGCATGGCACTCTGAAACTGCTAACCCCAATAATACCGATTCTGATTTATCAGTTTTATATGCAAGCTTATAATAATATAAAGACTTTTCAAATACTTCTACATTGGCGTAGCACCAACCAAGCAAGCCCCAAACATAACTAGTTTTAAGGTTTTTCTCAGCCTTCTTTAAAGCCGTAATAGCAGGGAAGTAATGTCCTAACTCTGTTAAGTACATAGCTTTTTGATAGTAAAAGCCTTCCTCTTCTAATCCGACAAAGTAGTACGTAAGGTGTAGATAAAAAATCTTGAAATACGCAACCAAATTAATTTCCTTGTAGCTCATAACGTTTTGCTAAACGGCGCAGCTTGCTGCGTCCAGTGGAGGCCGTCTTTTCGGCCGGAACGATGTTTAAGTAATTTGTTATAAGCGGAACTGCACTGAACTTTCTAGTGAGGACCACAATACCTTACTCAAAGACCCTTCTTCAATATTTGGACGTAACCGACGCAAAGATGGTTAGAACGAAGTTCAGCGACCAACAACCAAATGAATTACTAAGCCAAGCCAAATTGTTGCTTTTCAACAATTTGGCTTGGCTGGTATAACGCGCACCGGGAACGAACACTATTAACCTGAAGCTATGGCGGCCGACAGGCGGCCTTTTAACTTAAAGGTGATTCCACAAAACTCTCAGAAAAACTCAGAGCTCAATTGAAACACGTAAAAATCTTACAACCAACCACGAGTGCTTATAACGTTGTTATAAACTGCACTTTTTATGTAATGTTGTGCATGCCTGCGGCATAGTTGCACAACATTACATTACATAAAAATTGTCAGGTTTGATAACTTTGTTATAGTAAAGCAGCGTTCATACCTACAAACTTTCCCCATTTCTCTAACAAAGCCATCGCCGACAAAAACGACCAAGCCATACCAAGCTACAGCCCGTCTAAACACTACAACCACTAAAAAAGGCTGAGCAACAGAACAACATCCAAACAGGCAAAGACTCGTAGTTAAATACCACCAACGATAAAGAAACTACGTTAGCGATGCCGAATCTCGTAATTTACGACCCAACTACTTAACCACGCCCCTACGAAGTAAGGTAAGGGATACTTGACCTTACAGTTGCATTAAGAAATGGCAAGAAATCGGTTTAAGCCTGTATATGTAGTATGAGCACGCATTTTTGACCAAAATCTGGATTCCACCCTTGGTGAGTTCCATGAATGAGTCGAAAAGTGCAATTAAATAGTTTATTTGAGGTTATAAAATTAGAAGTGGCTTGAGGTTTTGTTAGAATGTTTTCACCATAAAAAAATCCAAAACAAAACACACAAGCCACTAGATATGAAGCATAGCAAATCCAGCATTCACAGTAAAACACATGCGATCCCCGAACTTCGATTCGAAGAACAAAAACTGACCTCTTTTTCCGGGCTGACCGTATTTCAACAACTTTTCGATTTTCTATCCTTGAAGTCGATCCTAAGTGGATGCTTTAAGCATCGAACCGTTAATTCTATTTTTGGGGATGCGACAATCGTTATGTTGCTTGTTGTTCATATGCTTCTTGGCTACCGAGAAATACGTCATATTAAATTTTATGAAAATGACCCTATGGTCAAACGCATCCTCGGTTTAACGCGGTTACCGGATGTTTCTACGGTTAGTCGCTGCTTATCAAGCATGGACGCAAAAAGCGTTAATCAACTTCAGCAAGTGATTGGTGACGGCGTACTCAATCGACTAGTGTCACTTTCTACTTCGAGAATCACACTCGACTTTGATGGCTCAGTTATAGGAACTGGTCGTTTCGCTGAAGGTACCGCCGTAGGCTTTAACAAAAAGAAAAAAGGTCAATGCAGCTACTATCCCCTTTTCTGTACGGTTGCCCAGACAGGTCAAGTACTCAATATCTTACATCGATCAGGTAACATCCATGACTCAAACGGTGCCCCGGGTTTCATACAAAACTGCGTAGATCAAGTACGAAAGGTGCTGCCAAATGTAATTGTAGAGGTGCGCATGGATAGCGCCTTTTTTAGTGATGAGCTTGTCAGTCTGTTAGAGGCCTGCGATGTTGAATATACAATAAGTGTACCTTTTGAGCGTCTATTGGAACTAAAGGGGCGAGTAGAGAAGCGCCGAAAATGGTGTTATCTCGACAAATACTGCGATTTTTTTGATATTCGCTGGAAGCCCAAGTCGTGGAAATACACGCGTCGATTTATCGCCGTGCGTCAAGCAACGAAAATTCAAATGAAGACTCCGGTACAACTCGATCTGTTCACACCTTCTGATTATCAATGGGAATATAAAGTGGTCATTACCAATAAAATACTGACCGCAAAAAATACTGTTGCTTATCATAATGGCCGAGGCAGTCAGGAGAATATCTTTGGCGAGTTAAAGTCATCGCTACAAATGGACTATGTACCGACTCGGACATGGGAAGGAAATAAAGTTTATCTGCTTAGTGCTGTTCTAGCCCACAACTTGACGCGTGAATTACAAATGATATCTTCTTCGCCGGTAAGAACCACTCAAGAAAAACGTCCCACTTTATGGAAATTTAAGGCACTCGGGACCTTAAGAAGACAAATTATTCAAAGAGCGGGTCGAATTATTCAGCCTCAAGGTAAACTTGTTCTTTCTATGGCCAAAAATGATGCAGTGAAAGATGAAATGTTGCATTATTTAGATACAATTGGAAAGGCGGCCTAGCCCTAGTTCGTCTTTTTTATGCAACGTTAGGGTCGATACAATCAAGATCTTCATCGTAGCCTACGTTTATTATCAAGAGGTTTGAAGGAATACGCTCACTTTCATCAACCTCTTCACGCCATAGTCTATTTATACAAATTATATGGTTCGGAGAATCAAAATCTGGACCTATACTAGCGAGCCAATCATCGTAATGTTCAGATTTCTCACAAAATCTAATATAGCTCTTAGGCAATTCACAACCGAAGAGCTCTTCAATCTTCTTTACAGATTCTGACGTTGGTGGCGGAGCGCTATTCATGTGAACGTGACGCCGACCATCATATTGTTTCGCTAGGCGATCGATTTTTTCCATTACACGTAACGCTTTAATAACTTGCAACTTTGTGCTGCGGCCTGCTTTTTAGGCCGTAGCTCAAAGTTGTCAATGTTGATTTACTTGTTAGGCTTTTCATGAAAACTACGAATACATAATTCGTATTGATCGGTATTTAAGTATTTTTTGAATTGATTTGCATGTTGTTTAACAAATGTTGGTTTTTTATCGGTATTTTTACCTTCAAAACCAAAGTATGCATTTAACCTGTTGCAATTTGCTTCAATTAAAAAAGGTAGTTCATTCAACACTTTCAAAAAATCCGCAGAGTTGCGTATATATATCGGCATTAAGTCTGCTGCTAAATATTCCTGGAAAGCTGCTGATTTCTTTACAAATGAATAAAAAGAATAGAGCATTACAATTTTTAAACGCTTATTGCTGAATTTATTGTTAGCAAGATCCGGGTTGATGTTATTTATATATACTTTTTCCAGCTCTTTAAATCTTGCAAGTGAATCAATCTGTTTATTGCCATTTTTATCAGTAAAGGTGAACCTTTCCTTATCCGTGCCTAAAAGGCTAGATAACAAGATTGTATATTCATCGGCGGATGACTCAGATGCCTTTAAATTAGAGCATGCCGCCAACAAGAATAAACATATTATAATTGTATGTTTCATAAATTTAGCCATTAATCACAACAGTAACATTATGTGCATTTTTAGGGGTGATTGCGTTATATATTTCAATTATTTTACCTTCATCTATAACAATGCAACCATCAGACCATTTTTCATATGGGGGTTTACCCATATGTATAAATATTTCTGAAAATCCTGCAACATTAGGTAAGAAAACAGCTTCTCTAGGCATCCCCTTAGAATTCTTTTTGCGGGCCACTGTAGTTACAGAGCAGTTCAAGTATGTACCTGCTGGAATTTTTTTAGTTAAATTCCAATAGCATTTTGTTGAAATAGTCTTTCCCGGTGAACTAAATGTCAAAGTACCATCTTTAGCCAATCTTTTTATTGTGATTTTATACATTAAGTTATCTCCCTACTAATTGATTAATTTCTAAGCCTAACGTTTTGCTAAACGGCGCAGCTTGCTGCGTCCAGTGGAGGCCGTCTTTTCGGCCGGAACGATGTTTAAGTAATTTGTTATAAGCGGAACCGCACCGAACTGTCTAGTGAGAACCACAATACCTTACTCCAACGCCATACTTCAATATTTGGACTTAGCCCACGCAAATATGGTTGGAACGAAGGAAAATAACCACCAACAAACTGATTTACAAAGCCAAACTATATTGCTGTTCTTTAACAATTTAGTTTGGCTGGTATAACTCGCACCGAGAACGAACACTCTTAACCTCAAACTATGGCGGCCGACAGGCTGCCTTTTAGCCTAAAAGTGGTTCCACGAAACCCTCAGGCGCCTCTGCGCTCAATTGAAACACGTAAACATTTTTCAACCAAATACGAGCGCTTATAACGCCGCATTAAGCGGACTAAAATTGTGGGTTATACTGTGGAGCGAAGCGGAACGTAACCCACTGTTTTAGTTCCGTTTAAATTCCTTGTTAGCATTCAAGTCTGGTAACCCACAACTGAACTTAACAACCAAGCCGTAGTCCCCAACAAGTTGTTTGCTAGTTGCCACTGGAATATTCAACTCTTTCCCATTTACGAAAACATATTTTGCTTCCATTAACTTTGACCTGATATTCCCGATTTGTAATTCAGAAGTATAAGCCGATATTTTCGATTTACACCCACACTCAGAAGTAGAACTCAAAGTTGTAAATGACGCATTTAAGACTGGGAAATCATTTTTATATACAATTTTTTCATCTTGGATCTTTAAACAACTTGACAAACTATTTTCAATTGTAACTTTTGTTTCTGATCTTTGTGTAGCCTGAGAACAAGCAGATATTAAAAGTAACAATATAAAGCTAAATCTTCGTTCCGCCATTTGTTGCCACCCCTTTGTTATATTTAACTTTTAATATAATCGTATTTTTATTTGTTGCTTTATTAAATGCACGTAATAAAGGGAAAATTCGAGTTTCAACCTCAATACAACCATGGCTATATCCTTTGGTTGAATCATGAAGATAAAAACCACCACGCATAGTGGGACTACATTTTGACTTAGCCGCAAGATCAGCAGGCTCCATTCTAGCTCTATTTTCACCCCAGTTAGCCCAATATGGCGCACACTAACCAGCTTCTTCACCACTAGAGATACTTTGAATACCCCAAGATGGTTTTAACGCGCATAATCCTCTACCATCATCTTTAGCTAAACCATGATTCGCAAGGAAAATTTTATAAAAACCCTCTGGTATTGGCCCGCTATCAGGAACACATTGATTTTTGGGTAATTGAGACTCTGGTAAGCCAGATGTTGCCTTGAATTTCCCGCGTGTATCCCATTTGAGGCTTTGCCCATCGTAATGCATTTCGTGGTGCATAAAGTTACTTCCTTATATTAAATGTAATTATGAAAAATTTGATACTGAATGCTAACGCCAAGCTCACTGGCACATATTGCGGAGAGCGTTTTTGTGTAAAAATGGAGCAACGCGACATACACAAAAACGAGCGTAGCAATATGTATCCGCGTGCAGCTTTTTGTTAGGCGGTCCCAACGGAGCCAGCTTAAACAATGGATATACCCCATATATGTATCAGGGAGAAGGTGAATTTCAGGCACGATACAATCTCGCTTTACCTCAGCTGAAAGGGGGGGGGCGATAGTGAAACCGGGCTTCTTCGAGCCAAGTAATAACTCTTAGTTTTCACAATGACTGCCTAATTCAGTGGGAGATTGGTTTGACTTCATTTTGGCAGCTTTGCCAGCCGTCTTGATAAAAGCTTCAGTGGCCGGGAACTCTGCTCCAACACCAGGCCAGTAATATTGGCCCTTGTTTTCACACAAGGTGATAATCACTAGGTCTCGGTTCAATACTACTTCTTCACCGGGCTCGACGAACATCCGGTAGTTAATCACCTTTTGCTTTTTACCAGATATGTGTTTGATAACCTCAGCACTTAACTCATACTCATCGCCATCATTTGCGTTTGAGGATAGTTTCATTACTTTTTTGTGGGTTACCACTGCAGTAAAAGAAGTACTCAAGACAGATTCGGTTAGAAATTCTTGTTGCGCATTAGCTTGATTCGTACAGGCTTGGTTTATCATAGCACCAAAAAAAATAACTAGAATTTTCATCGTTACAGTGGTTTTAGTGCTGATTTTTTTAAAATTATTAGTCATTGTTTACCTCGCTATTCGACTCTGTTACTTTTTGCCTTGCCTTTAACATAAGGCCAATATATTCTGTACTATGCTTCCGAGCCGGCTTTTTCTGCTGGGGCTGTATAAACGGGTAGACGGCCAGAATTTTTATCAAAGGTTTTAGGTACAACAAAAGTTTCCCATACATTTCGCGGGTATTCAGCAATACTGACTTTATCCCCCTGATTTCCTCCTAAAATAAATAGCTCTTTACCCGAAGCGCTTTTACCTACAACAAAGCCTACATGCCCACCACCTTTGCGGCTCTTAATCGCGATTGCACCAAAAACGGGGTCTTTAATGGTTTTACCAAAATCTTTCCAAGACTTTGCACGAAAGGCATTCTTCACTGGCGTATGGCCATTTTCTTTCATGACCCAAGCAACAAAAGACCCACACCATGCATTTTTACCGCCTGAATCATCCGTTCCCCAAAATTTTGATGCGTTGAAGTAATTGAGGATTCTCGGGTTTGCTTTGACGCCAGCAACTTCGCTTTGCCCTAATTCCCCATAGGCCGTTTTCATCCACGGTGTAAATAGAAACAGCATAGTATGCGAGTGATTTATGAAGTTTTGCAATCCAGATGGAATGAAGAAAGACATGAAGTGATCCTTTTTGACGAATTTTTAATGTAATTGCTATAGGAGTAATGCTCAGCCTAACGTTGTTATAAACTGCACTTTTTACGTAATGTAATGTTGTGCGATTATGCCGCAGGCATGCACAACATGAAATGGAGTAAAAAGTGTCAGGTTTGATGGCTTTGTTATAGCAAAGCAGCGTTCATACCTACAAACTTTCCCCATTTCTCTAACAGAGCCATCGCCGACAATAGCGACCAGGCCGCCCCAACCTATTATTCTTTAAACACTATCACTACTGACAAAAGCCGAGCAACAGCACAACATCCAAACTGGCAAAGACTCGTAGTTAAATACCACCAACGATAAAGAAACTACGTTAGCGATGTAGAATCTCGCGATTTACGATCCAACTGCTTAACCAAGCCCCTACGAAGTAAGGTAAGGGATACTTGAGACTCACCTAAAAATGTAAAATACTAATGACCGCTATAACGTCGCGGTAATGGGCCGCAACGGAGTTGGTTAATTTGTGCTATTAAAGCACAAATTAACCAACGCAGTGGAGGTCCAGCCGAAGGCGACATTGACCGCTTTGTTATAGCGCTCTACATTGAGACCACAGACCAGATCATGCCAACAAGCACTAAAAGAGCGATAAGTGAGCTAATGGTACAAAGTTTTGGATGGCGCTTGAAAAAAAAACCAGAAACCCAAATTGAAGCAGCAAACAAAAGTATTGGTACAGCAAATGCTAGATTTTGCAAGAATGTTGCAGGTTGGTCTGCCGGGCGCATACCAAATACTAAAGCTACGAATAAAAGTGGCCAAGCTGAGGCAGCAGCCAGGATATTTAAAGTAGCAATGACTCTTGTCTTAATCATTTGTATGCCAGTTAACTTTTCCGATTGAGCTATAACGCTTTGGTAACCCGCCGGAACGGAGTTGAAGTTTTGTGCTATTTAAGCACAAAACGCACAACGCAGTGAAGGTCGGGTTCACCAACTTGTTATATTTACTTTACTGAAACATCACGAAGAATAATAACTGTTCCATTGTAGTATCCCTTCGCTTTTTGTGTAGTGCTATTCTTGTTTTTGTACCAACGAAGATGTTCAAAAGCTTGAGCTAAAGTCCATTCCGGTTCGTGGCCAATGCGCTCTGGCCCAAAAAACAATTCGTATCCAGCTTTAACACTTTCCGTAGCCTCTACAGGCATAGAAATATTTGGTTTCCGCACTACAACAATAGATTCAACTTCGCCATTAGCACAACCAGTGTCTGCATAATACTGACCGTTTTTTCCGCCTGAACATTTATACACATCGGCTTGTACTGTGACAGAAACACAAATAAAAATTAGTAGAAAAATTCCTTTACTCATAAAGTTCTCCTTATTCGAATTTAAATATAACGCATTGCTAAGCGGAAAATAATGGTTGGCTATAATCGCAAAGCGATGGCCAACTGTTATTTTTCCGTTTGAGCAACTTGTTATATGTAATTAATCACAAGCCGAAATCTCTTTTTATTGATTTAGCTAAACCGTCAAGATCAGGAAAAAGAAACTGATGAGTTACTCCTAATTTTTTTAACTGCTTTCTTAGAGCAGGTTTATTTTCTTTAGGAATATCACACCTCCCAAGGTAATCCAATGAATTATTATCAGCTTCGACTTTCATAAAATCACCCCAGTAATCAGGTAAAGGGGTTAAAGTAAAGCAACCTTCTTGAGCCGTCACTCTCTTATTTAAACTTGAAGAATGAAAGCCTATAATTTTATTATGTTGATCAATTTCAACATATTTATCCATTACAAAGTTTGTAACGACCGAAGCACCAAAAACTACGCCGTCTAAATGATCAAGCTCCGGATTTTCAACAGCAAAGAATAAAGCCTTTAACGGATTTGAACTCCAATCAAGTAGCCTTGTTGGTAAACCATGATGCTGCGCATGAATTAACCATTCAAGTGAATTTTTAGGAGGTGTATTAATAATTGAACATCCGTGTTTTTCAAAAGCGCGTAAAATTTCCCTTTCTAAATCTGACCAGTTCGAACAATTAAATACATCAATTGAAGATACTTCTGTTCTAGAAAGCGAAGGAAGTAGATCCCAGCTATTATCTGCGTGACCACGATAATAGCTAACGTAACCAAAACTATCTATTATTTTTAAGAACTCACTGATTTCACGCATAATGATCCAAAATCACATATAACGTTTTGCTAAACGGCGCAGCTTGCTGCGTCCAGTGGAGGCCGTCTTTTGGCCGGAACGATGTTTAAGTAATTTGTTATAAGCGGAACTGCACAGAACCTGCTAGTGATGACCACAACACCTTACTCAAAGACGCTACTTCAATATTTTGACTTGGCCGACGCAAAGATGGTTGGAACGAAGCCAAACAACCAGCAACAAACTGGTTGACTAAGCCAAATTATATTGTTGCTCTTTAACAATTTAGTTTGGCTGGTATAACTTGCACCGAGAACGAACACTCTTAACCTCAAACTATGGCGGCCGACAGGCGGCCTTTTAGCCTAAAAGTGGTTCCACGAAACCCTCAGGGGCCTCAGCGCTCAATTGAAACACGTAAAAACCTTACAACCAACTACGAGCGCTTATAACGTTTTGCTAAACGGCGCAGCTTGCTGCGTCCAGTGGAGGCCGTCTTTTTGGCCGGAACGATGTTTAAGTAATTTGTTATAAGCGGAACCGTACCGAACTTTCTAGTGAGGACCACAATACCTTACTCGAATGCCATACTTCAATATTTGGATTTAGCCCACGCGAAGATGGTTGGAACGGAGTCAAACAGCCAACAACAAACTGATTGACTAAGCCAAACTATATTGTTGTGCTTTAACAATTTAGCTTGGCTGGTATAACTCGCACCGAGAACAAACACTCCTAACCTCAAACTATGGCGGCCGACAAGCGGCCTTTTAGCTTGAAAGTGGTTCCACAAAACTCTCAAAAAACGCAGTGCCCAATTGAAACACGTAAAAACCTTACAACCAACTACGAACGCTTATAACGTTGTTATAAACTACACTTTTTACTCCATTTCATGTTGTGCGATTATGCCGTAGGCATGCACAACATGAAATGGAGTAAAAAGTGTCAGATGTGATAACTCAGGTTTTGAAACGTATAAATTAAAACTAACAAGGCAAATGTTCAAAACTAGAAGTTCTTTGTATAATGCAATAATTGAATAACACGATCTTTGATTATACTGGTTCGATAATCACCACGCGAAATTCCTGCAGAACTACCAAAACCTTTGCGAGTCCAGGTATTTTTAATGAACTCAAACTCAGCATCACGATATTTACTCCAATGCTGCTGTGCAGCCATCAACTCTAATTTTCTTGCTTCAGGTAATTTCGAATTAAGTTTATCAGCAGCCTTATTCAACTCCTCATCTAAAAAGATTAGATAATTATCATAGGAAACCAAAAAATCTCTAGTGCTATTTTGGGGGCGATCAATAGCCGTTAAATAAATAATTTCTCGTTTTTCAAACTCACCAATCAAGTCTGGTGCTTCAGGGTTGTCAATTGCGTATACACCTACAACCAAGCCAATTGACAACAAAAATCCGATAATATATTTATAAGCGGTACCCTGTTTTATTTTTACCATTTTACATAAACTCCTTTATTATATATATTCCACTCTGCTTGCCTTCTGCTAATTAAGCCTCGACTGACTTTGCCTTGAGATTTATCCCAAGCTTTTCAAGCCTTTTCAAGTGTAGCGTAAGCGGTTGTTGCCAATGGATTATTCACCATTTTTAAAACAGATGAACTAGAGAAACCAGCTTCGCCTATATTAAACGCCAGTATGACCATTGCATCAAATTCATTTTGAGTAACACTAACCTTAACTTTGTTTTTTACGGTGTTAACAAAAGGGCTTAAATCTGCTTTAAATAATGCAAGAGCTTCAGCCTCTGTCAAACCATCTCTGTATTTTGACCAATTAGATTTAGCGATCAAATGGCCATAACCGATAGTTGCCCCTTCTACCCATACTGTAATATCTTTGCCTGTTTGGTCGTCGTAGGGAGTAGTTGCCAATTCTTCAATCGACTTTAAAAGATTCATACCTTTTTGACCAAAGAACATAGAAACACCTGATTTAGCCCCAACTTTAGTCGCAACCAAATATTTGAAGGTTTTACCATTAGCATCAACTAAGCCATCAGGACGAATCATTTTTAAATTGTTTTTTTGGAAAGCTTCTATTCTCTTAACCGTGTTTGGTCCTGATTTTCCATCTATTGAAAACCAATTAATTTGTGCTGATTAAGTAAGCCTTGCACCACTTTAACGTCTAACATATTATTTTTACCTTTGTTTCCAACTGATGCTATTATCTTTTTCATTATTACTTTCCTTAGTTTATGGTGCGAATTTCTATCAGTATTGATGAAAGTTAGCTCCCCTAAGTGCTTCAAGAGAGAAAACTAACGCTTAAAGAAGCCTCGCATTTATGCGTCGGCTTGCTTTACTTGTTAGCACTGGATTACGCGCCGAACACATATTTACCATTGGATACCTCAACGTTTGGCGGTTGTTTATGTTTATTGAAGTAATCATAACCCTCTTTGAGGTTAAGCCAAAACGAATGCCACTGATTTGAGCTGTATTTTAATAGGGTAACGCCCTCAAGTTTGAAAGGGAATGAATGAACCCTAAAATAGGGTTGCCCAGATTTTAGCGCAGCAACGCCAAGGGCGTAAATTTCATTAATATATGCGTCGGTCATCGCGTAGCAACCTATGGATACGCAGCTGCCATGAACCATCAGTGCACTACCGGTACGGCCTTGCAAGCGGTCGTATTTATTGGGGTAGCCTAAATTGAAAGATAAGTGGTAACTACTCCAGGGGTTTAGCCTGCCTGCATTAACATAGTAGAAGCCCTCAGGGCTTTGGTTGTCACCTTGCTTCAGCTTCGGACCGAGATTGCCTGAAAAGGTGCAGATATCATAGTTTTTGAAGTTTACGAAGGTTCCATCATCGGACTCAACCCATACTTCAAGTACCCCAGGGTCTTTGAAGATACGGATAAATATAGGTGCCCCGTATTTAAGACCTAGATTCGATAGCTCCTTCTTCAACGCTGGCTCTACGCTTGCTATGGATCTTTCTGCTCGGGCACTTGTTGGGATTTCTACTGCAAGAGACTCAAGGCCCAATAAGATAGAAAGCAAGAATATGATTGGTTTTAGTTTATTCATATTTCGTGAGAAGGACCAAGAGTGCTAACGCCAAGCTAAGCGGCGCGCTTTTCAGCGTCCGCTTGAGCTTTTTGTTAGCATATGTTTTTTGTTTGTCAATTTGGCGATTAGATAAAACGATAAAGCTACTAGAATAGAAAAAATAAGATATGCTGGCATCGTGGTTTTAAGCATTAAAATTCCACTATCTACTCGTTGCTCCTCGGAAAGGTAAGGCGTTGCCTGAATATTAAATGAAATGTTGTAGATCATGAAATTTACAACAAATATCACTAGGGCTGATATTGTGTATAGGATAAATATTTTCATTTTCGATTATTTAACCTCCCAAAACCAGATTTCACGAGATTTGTTTAAGTCACTTACCCGACCAAAGAATTCCAGTACACCCCTCACAAACATAGAGGAGCTGGTTATTCTGTCTTTATTCCATAAATCAATATGGTCTCCACTTCTCCTTTCGAAGGATTCTTTACCACGCTGCCAGTAATCCTTGAAAAATATAACGCCGGTCTTTCCTTCAAGCTGCGTCTGAAATGAGCCCGGAGGAATTTTTGTTACATTGCTAAATACAGGAGGGTTAAATTTACTAAGTCCATTGGCAAAATCTTCAGCCAGCAACACGTGTTTTTTCCCAGAGTGCGACCAACATCGATTTCCTTTATACAGACTTAAATCGACACCTGATCGGATAAAGCATTCACTCATCATAATTGCACAGTAATCACTAAATGGTTTATTGCTATCCCTTTGCTTGTTGGTGCATATCGCTTTGATTTTATCCTTATCTGGGTACCTTCTCCAAAGAGTCTCGAACGACGGCATATATATTCTCCATTTAATGATTGAAATAATTTCTGGCATTGCGCCTGTATGCTAACGCCCCAAGCAGAGGCTTACTTTGCATTTTAGAGCGAAGCGACAGCAAAGTAAGTCCTCCTGGCTTGGTTTGTTACTTGTACCAAACACCTACTCGCTTTGAACTACGCTGTTACGCCAACTGCTCTATTTGTTTAAAAAGCCTGAAGCTTTGGTTAGACCCAACTATAACCGTGGGATAGCCAAAACAGAAGGCATAAAATTGACCCAAAACAACAAGTGATTATGGCAACCAACAGAAAGGAACGAACGCGAGGAATAAGCCGCAAACTCCCTTTGCTAGGTAAAGCTTGGTTGCGCTTTCTGCAACGTAGCTTTACCGGATTACCAAATCTACCTCTTACGAAGCACGTTGTAAGCGACCAAAGGTGGCTTACCTAAACTTGATGGAGGCTGACGAATTTAGGAACACCCTACCAAAACTTAAATACACACCAAACTTTTTTGAATAGACAAGTAACGCCGCTATAAACAGCGCCTAAAGTGGAGCTTGTTTTGAGCAATAATTGAGCACAGCGAAATGCGCAAAACAAGCGTAGCTTTGGGCGTCTGGTTAATAGCTTGGTTAGGCGATTTACTATTCATTGTTTCGATGCTCAAACTCTTGTAATTCTGTTGGTAGCTCACCGTAAATCTTTGCTTTACGAAGGGACTCTAGAGCTTTAGCCGTAGATCCTGTCGATATATGAACTTGAGCTAGGTTAAGATGATGCTTGAACCGTTTTCTCCGCAACCTACCCCCTTCGTCGCTCGCGTATTTTTCCGCAAGATTAAAACCAAAAAACGATATAGGGATTACTGTAAAGAAGAACCAACCATTTTGCAGAATTACTGCAATTAAAAAGGCCATAGATAGTGATGCAACATACACGGCAATCATACTAAAACACCCCATACCTCCAGCATAACTGGAGCTAGGATATTTGAAGCCGAATCGTTTATACCACATAGGATTCCTAATTGTTCATGGCAGAACCAAATTTGCTCGCTTACACCGTTTCGGCGGGCGCCTAACGCCCAGCACAGGGGCCGGAGTGAAAGCGCGAAGCGCTGTAACGAAGGTCCAAGCCGCGACGCGGCTGTTCCTGGTGCTGTTTGTTATGTGTTTGCGCTAAATACATTTAAACTCTATTTCAGCCTGGGCATCGGATTTAAATGGCACCATATCCTTTTGATTAGTCTTAATTAATTCAAGACTTTTATTTTTAAGGGAACAATATTCGTTAGCCTCTTTAATTGCATCCGCCTTCACCGCCGAGCCAGTAACATCAAAACCCTTCTCCGAACGAGATATCAGATACGAACCGCCACCCAATGGAACCACACCAGATGTGTTGGCACATCCAAGTATGATTAGAACGCTAAAAATAAACATTAATTTTAATTTCATATCCTAAATTCTGAGTGACACATAACGTTTTGCTAAACGGCGCAGCTTGCTGCGTCCAGTGGAGGCCGTGTTTTGGCCGGAACGATGTTTAAGTAATTTGTTATAAGCGGAACCGTACCGAACCTTCTAGTGATTACCACAATACCTTACTCAAAGACCCTGCTTCAATATTTTGACTCAGCCCACGCAAAGACGGTTGGAACTCAGGAAGTCAAACAACCAGCAACAAACTGATTGACTAAGCCAAACTATATTGTTGTTCTTTAACAATTTAGTTTGGCTGGCATTACTCGCACCGATAACGAACACTCTTAACCTCAAACTATGGCGGCCGACAGGCGGCCCTTTAGCTTAAAAGTGATTACACAAAGCTCTCAGAAAGCTCGTTTCTCAATTGAAAAACGTAAAAACTCTACAACCAACTACGAGCGCTTATAACGCCGCTATAAATTGCCACCGAAGTGGAGTGACGTTTTGTGTGATAATTTGCGAAGCAAATACACCAAACGGCGCGTAGCTTCGGTGGTCAATTTGATAGCTTTGTTAGGCTAACGAATTTTTACTGACTCATACAGCTTTCCATTACAATCCCCAATAACATCATCACAATTAGCTAGAACAGCTCTGTACTTGCTATAAGACGCTGTTAACTCCAAATATTCATACAAGTCTACATACTCAACTTCAGTTTCAGAAACTATCAGCGTATGCTCTACAACATACCTCCCATCACACTCCCACGCCCCAGACTCTTTCTGTGATTCATCTACAACGCCATCAGCAAAGTTAAATACCATTTCAAATGTTCCATCTTTATTAAAGGTGGATTGAAACGTTTTCTGGGATTGTATGCTGTACTCAAAACTACTACCAACCCAAGTACCGACTAAGTATTCACAATTCAACTCTTCTTCTGCCGAAGCGTATTCACAATTCAACTCTTCTTCTGCCGAAGCGTATGCACCAACAAAGATTACCAAAAATATAGCGGATAATAATTTCATGAAATTTACGCCTAACGTTTTGCTAAACGGCGCAGCTTGCTGCGTCCAGTGGAGGCCGTCTTTTGGCCGGAACGATGTTTAAGCAATTTGTTATAAGCGGAACCGTACCGAACTTTCTAGTGAGGACCACAATACCTTACTCAAAGACCCTTCTTCAATATTCTGACTTAGCCGACGCAAAGATGGTTGAAACGAAGCCAAACAACCAGCAACAAACTGATTGACTAAGCCAAACTATATTGTTGTTCTTTAACAATTTAGTTTGGCTGGTATAACTTGCACCGAGAACGAACACTCTTAACCTCAAGCTATGGCGACCGACAGGCGGCCTTTTAACTTAAAGGTGATTCCACAAAACTCTCAGAAAAACTCAGAGTTCAATTGAAACACGTAAAAACTTTACAACCAACTACGAGCGCTTATAACGTTTTGCTAAACGGCGCAGCTTGCTGCGTCCAGTGGAGGCCGTCTTTTCGGCCGGAACGATGTTTAAGTAATTTGTTATAAGCGGAACCGTACCGAACTTTCTAGTGAGGACCACAATACCTTACTCAAAGACCCTTCTTCAATATTCTGACTTAGCCGACGCAAAGATGGTTGAAACGAAGTCAAACAACCACCAACAAATTGTTTACTAAGACAAGCTATATTGTTGCTCTTTAACAATTTAGTTTGGCTGGCATTACCCGCACCGGGAACGAACGCTCTTAACATCAAACTATGGCGGCCGACAGGCTGCCTTTTAGCTTAAAACTGATTCCACAAAACTATCAGAAAACTCAGGACTCAATTGAAAAACGTAAAAAACCTTACAACCAAATACGAGCGCTTATAACGTTGTTATAAACTGCACTTTTTATGTAATGGAATGTTGTGCAATTATGCCGCAGGCATGCACAACATGAAATGGAGTAAAAAGTGTCAGGTTTGATGACTTTGTTATAGCAAAGCAGCGTTCATACCTACAAATTTTCCCCATTCCTCTACCAAAGCCTTTGCCGACAATAACGAACAGGCAGCCGCACGCCATTTCCCTCTAAAAACTACCACTACGGAAAAAAGCCGAGCAACAGCACAACATCCAAACTGGCAAAGACTCGTAGTTAAATACCACCAACGATAAAGAAACTACGTTAGCGATGCCGAATATCGTAATTTACGATCCAACTGCTTAACCAAGCACCCCACGAAGTAAGGTAAGGGATACTCGAGACTCATCTAAAAATATAAAAGGCAAAAGACCGCTATAACGTTGTTATAAACTGCACTTTTTATGTAATGGAATGTTGTGCAATTATGCCGCAGGCATGCACAACATGAAATGGAGTAAAAAGTGTCAGGTTTGATGACTTTGTTATAGCAAAGCAGCGTTCATACCTACAAACTTTCCCCATTTCTCTAACAAAGCCATCGCCGACAATAACCACCAAGCCGCCCCACCCTATTTTTCTTTAAACACTACCACCACTGACAAAAGCTGAGCAACAGCACAACATCCAAACTGGCAAAGACTCGTAGTTAAATACCACCAACGATAAAGAAACTACGTTAGCGATGCCGAATCTCGCAATTTACGATCCAACTGCTTGACCAAGCCCCTACGAAGTAAGGTAAGGGATACTTGAGACTCACCTAAAAATGTAAAATGCTAAATACCGCTATAACGCTGTTATAAACTGCACTTTTTATGTAATGGAATGTTGTGCAATTATGCCGCAGGCATGCACAACATGAAATGGAGTAAAAAGTGTCAGGTTTGATGACTTTGTTATAGCAAGGCAGCGTTCGCACCTACAAACCGTCTCCATTTCTCTAACAAAGCCTTTGCCGAAAATAACGACCAGGCCGCCCCGCCCTATTACCCTTTAAACACTGCCACCAACGACAAAATCTGAGCAACAGCACAACATCCAAACGGGAAAAGACTCGTAGTTAAATACCACCAACGATAAAGAAACTACGTTAGCGATGCCGAATCTCGCGATTTACGATCCAACTGCTTGAGCAAGCCCCTACGAAGTAAGGTAAGGGATACTCGAGACTCATCTAAAAATGTAAAATGCTAAAGACCGCTATAACGTTTTGCTAAACGGCGCAGCTTGCTGCGTCCAGTGGAGGCCGTCTTTTTGGCCGGAACGATGTTTAAGTAATTTGTTATAAGCGGAACCGTACCGAACTTTCTAGTGAGGACCACAATGCCTTACTCAAAGAGCCTTCTTCAATATGTTGACTTAGCCGACGCAAAGATTGTCGAAACGAAGTCAAACAACCACCAACAAATTATTTACAAAGACAATCTATATTGTTGTTCTTTAACAATTTAGATTGGCTGGTATAACTCGCACCGAGAACGAACACTCCTAACCTCAAACTATGGCGGCCGACAGGCGGCCTTTTAGCTTAAAGGTGATCCCACAAAACTTTCAGTAAAGCTCAGCGTTCAATTGAAACACGTAAAAACCTTACAACCAACTACGAGCGCTTATAACGTTTTGCTAAACGGCGCAGCTTGCTGCGTCCAGTGGAGGCCGTCTTTTGGCCGGAACGATGTTTAAGTAATTTGTTATAAGCGGAACCGCACAGAACCTGCTAGTGAGGACCACAATACCTTACTCAAAGCCCCTTCTTCAATATTTTGACCTAGCCCACGCAAAGATGGTTGAAACGAAGTCAAACAACCACCAACAAATTATTTACAAAGACAATCTATATTGTTGTTCTTTAACAATTTAGATTGGCTGGTATAACTCGCACCGAGAACGAACACTCCTAACCTCAAACTATGGCGGCCGACAGGCGGCCTTTTAGCCTAAAAGTGGTTCCACGAAACCCTCAGGGGCCTCAGCGCTCAATTGAAACACGTAAAAACCTTACAACCAACTACGAGCGCTTATAACGCCCACTTCAGCCGCAGCTGGTATGGAGTGGATTTTGTGTTATTGTTTGAGCGATAGCGAGTAACGCAAAAACCGCGAAGTACCAGCTGTCGGCCTGTAAGTGTTTGTTAGATGAACCGAACTCATCGCCTAATCAACTATATAATTTCGGTATTTTTCGATTTTTTGTGTTTCGAGCTCATCTAGTAACATCTCCTTTACTTCATTCTTTGTAATTCCACGAAGTCGATCAGCAAAAGACATACTTTTGATACTAATTTCCAACTCGGACTTATCCGATTTGGATTTTATGTATTCAGGAAAACTAATCGACACGACGCAACTCCCTTCTAATCCAGAAATATCAAAGCTATACCGTACATCGACCCTATAAAGGAATATGTACTCGTGACTACTTTTTTCATTTACAAAAAATGTTTCATGTAATGACTTTCCATTTAATTTTAGATCATCAATTCTATTTGACATCCAATCCATATTGGCTGGTAGCTCCGCCTCCTGATCGGGGGAAAGCTCCAAATCGACAATTTCCTCGAATGACAATATATTTGAAGTTGTCTCTACAGAAAGCTCTAAGAAGTACTCAATTCGACTAGCATTTGAAAATCTACCAAAAGTAATTCTCTCAATATCTTTAGCTTTAGATATATGACCGCTTTCTTTAAACGTATTTACAAGACTAGACGTTGCTTTGCTAGCGACCTGCTTGGTCTCATTGGCAGTATGCGTTACTACAACTTTGACCTCTCCCTTATCTTTGATTCGTTTAAGCTCAAGCGAGCCAGGAAAGGTACTTTTTGTTGATGCCCAACTTTTGGTAAGATTTGTTCGTTCAACATCAAACTCAAGACGTAAATGGTCTGGATTTCCATCGACAGGAACAAACTCGGGAGCGCCATCAACTTTACAACTGGAAAACTCCATATCTACAATTTTTTTAAAATCAATATCATCGGGGAGCGAATCAAGTAACGTCTCATCAGAATCCCATGCCACAACCTGAGTAATTCTCTTAGGGTTATCTTCTCTTGAATTTTGTGATTCGCGTAACACATCAAATTCTGAAGGACTCAATATAGTTGCCATTAGCACTGGTATACTGTCAGATTTTTCCGTATTACATGTAAATACCCCGCGAGATCTTAATATAGTTTTTAGATCTGCCTTCTGGATAAACGGCTGCTCCATTAGCCCTCTAAGCATTTCACCGATGGGCAAAAACCTACTTATATCAACCGGTTCCTTATTCATCAGCTAAACCCCGAAAATCGCTCCTGAATGAGGAAACCTTAATTGTATTTGTAAAAGACTTATTTCTAAACCCCGCCTTGGCATCACTAACATAATTTTCATGATGAAGCTTATTGTAGTCAGGAAAAAGGATGACAATTGATGCCGTCAAATCCTGACTGATTTCTTGCGCCAATCCAATTAACCTTCTCAGACTAGAATTATCAAACTCATTTATACAGGATATTATTAGTGTCTTTTTTTCGGACTCATCGGTTACTTTAAAAACAAGAACGCTTGAATTTATGTATTCTACGGGAAGAAACTCGCCAGATGATTTTTTATTTAGAGGATTTATATTTTTACCTGTGGAAGGGTAAAAAAACTCGAACTCACCTATAGGGTAGGCGCTTTTAACAAACTGAATAGAGTCATAAATAAAGCCAACTCTTTTGTTATCAACAACATATACAGCATCGTAAGAATACTCATCCAAACCCTTACAGCCAGATACTTTTTGCAAGATATCAACATCCATTTCTACTTCATGAGACAACCAAAATAGCACCCCAATATTTTTGGCGACATCAATTCCAGAAAAATCTTTGTTGGATCTAGTTTTTAATTCTGATTTTTTAAAACACTCTAGCGTTTTCGTTAGGTCTAGGAAGTGCCCCTTAAATACAGAATTCGGAGTTTTCGGGTATGGGGAGCTAGTATATTTAACAGAAGTTACTAGATGATTTAAAACGCCGTCTTCCAAAGGTGATTCATAAGAATAAAGACGATCTATACCATGAGTTTGCTTGGGCGATCCCTCTTTCCCATGCCTAATCCCCCTGAAACAAGGCAATGTAAGATTGCTTTGTGAATTAGCCCATCCAATTAAGTCAAAGAACTCCTCAACTACACTTTCTCCCACCTCTCCGATCTTCTTAGACCACTCTCCCATAACTATAGCCCTTTATTATTCTGTGTAGCGATATCCGAATAGATTTACTCCGAATATTGCAAAAAAAATTAACGATTGGTTAATTGAGGCAATGTAAGGCAATTGCTGTCGCCCTAAGTCAAATTATCGTACTCTGCTGCTCCATCTAACGCCGAGCTCACCGGCGCATATTGCGGAGAGCGTTTTTATGTAAAATGGAGCACCGCGACATACATAAAAACGAGCGTAGCAATATGCGTCCGAGTGCAGCGATTTGTTATGAGCTGGGTGGCACTTACTTTCTACAGCGCTCTTTGTGGAGCGAACACGGAACTTTAGCCTATTAAAAACCCAACCAGTATAAACTACTATTCTAACAATTCGCATTTTCTTGATGGAGCCTTGAAGATGCGAACTATCCATTTTATTTCGCAGTGAAATCTTAAACGGTGAACCAAGGAACGAATGGTTTTGCACTCACCTTATTCCAATGCTTTCTATTGTAACCACTTGGCTACTTTCTTGCGCCGAGTGAAACTATTTGTTCTTTCTCGACGATTGCACTTACTAAACTGTGAACTCTCAAGTTTTGACGAACTCTAGAACGATTTAAAAATTATTTAAACCCGCCATAACGCCGCTATAAATTGCCACCGAAGTGGAGTGACGTTTTGTGTGATAATTTGCGAAGCAAATACACCAAACGGCGCGTAGCTTCGGTGGTCAATTTGATAGCTTTGTTAGGCTAACGAATTTTTACTGACTCATACAGCTTTCCATTACAATCCCCAATAACATCATCACAATTAGCTAGAACAGCTCTGTACTTGCTATAAGACGCTGTTAACTCCAAATATTCATACAAGTCTACATACTCAACTTCAGTTTCAGAAACTATCAGCGTATGCTCTACAACATACCTCCCATCACACTCCCACACCCCAGACTCTTTCTGTGATTCATCTACAACGCCATCAGCAAAGTTAAATACCATTTCAAATGTTCCATCTTTATTAAAGGTGGATTGAAACGTTTTCTGGGATTGTATGCTGTACTCAAAACTACTACCAACCCAAGTACCGACTAAGTATTCACAATTCAACTCTTCTTCTGCCGAAGCGTATGCACCAACAAAGATTACCAAAAATATAGCGGATAATAATTTCATGAAATTTACGCCTAACGCCTTGCTAAGCGGATAAAAATGGTTGGCTATAATCGCGAAGCGATGGCCAACTGTTTTTATTCCGTTTAAGCAACTTGTTAGAATTGTTCAAATTTTAGTACCGTTGCAAAAGATGCTGTCATAGGCTCTATAAATGACTCGATTTCTTCTTCCACTGTAATCATTTCATTTTTGACATCATCAACACCTTTACTACTTAAGTTTTTTATTTCAAAGGCAACTAGTTGTCTATTTAAACGTTTCCACTTGCAGACTAAACTATGAGCTTTATTTACCTCTTTGTGTATTTTCTTTGGCAATAAAAACTTAGCTTCGTGACATGACTTTTCAAAAGTAAAAAAGGTTTTCTCGTTAACTTTACCATCATTTAACATACTATCGAAAATGCTAAAGATTGAATCATAGATATCAAATCGCCTATCATAGAGCTCTAATCTTATTTTTGTTTTATTTACTAAATATTGCTGTCCCGCTATATATAACCCAAGGAGCGCAATTATTGGCAAAGAAAACTTGGATATGTGCAACAACTCTTCCATGTAAACCTCAAATTCTAACGTTGTTATAAACTGCACTTTTTACGTAATGTAATGTTGTGCGATTATGCCGCAGGCATGCACAACATGAAATGGAGTAAAAAGTGTCAGGTTTGATGACTTTGTTATAGCAAGGCAGCGTTCGTACCTACAAACTTTCCCCACTTCTCTAACAAAGCCATCGCCGACAATAACGACCAGACCGCCCCGCTCTATTACCCTTTAAACACTGCCACCAACGACAAAATCCGAGCAACAGCACAACATCCAAACTGGCAAAGACTCGTAGTTAAATACCACCAACGATAAAGAAACTACGTTAGCGATGTAGAATCTCGCAATTTACGATCCAACTGCTTAACCAAGCCCCTACGAAGTAAGGTAAGGGATACTTGAGACTCACCTAAAAATGTAAAATACTAATGACCGCTATAACGCCTCAAACACTGGCGTGGTGAAGTTGGCGGCTTTTGTGCATGTTTTTGCACAAAAGGTGACAGCTTTGCCACGTCCGCGTGCTTTGACTTGTTATGACTTTTATACCATAATTAGGTATATATTGGTATCTCGGAGGTGAATCATGGCTAAAAACACAAGTATGACGTTAGGCGAACACTTTGACGGCTTTATTTCTCATCAAATTCAAAGTGGCCGCTATGGCTCTGCAAGCGAGGTTATACGTGCAGGTTTGAGGGTGCTTGAAGATAAGGAGAGCAAACTTGATGTATTGCGCCAAATGCTGGCTGACGGAGAAGAAAGCGGTACAGCTGACTATAGCTATGACAGCCTCATGAGTGAACTTGATGCTGAAAGTCATATATGAGCGCATTTACTTTAACACGACGTGCTAAAACTGATTTGAAATCCATAGCTAAATTTACTGAAAAGCGCTGGGGACGAGAGCAACGCTACATTTACATTAAGCAATTTGATGATACATTTCATGTGCTTTCTAATACCCCCGAAATAGGGAATAACTGTAACCATATAAAAGAAAATTACCAAAGATTTCCTCAGGGTAGCCATATAATTTTTTATCGCATAGCGACCCAAGGCAGCATTCAAATTATTCGTATTCTCCACAAAAACATGGACGTACTCTCAAAATTTGGCGGCTCATAACGTTTTGCTAAACGGCGCAGCTTGCTGCGTCCAGTGGAGGCCGTCTTTTGGCCGGAACGATGTTTAAGTAATTTGTTATAAGCAGAACCGTACCGAACTTTCTAGTGATTACCACAATACCTTACTCAAAGACCATTCTTCAATATTTTGACTTAGCCCACGCAAAGATGGTTGGAACGAAGTCAAACAATCAGCAACAAACTGATTGACTAAGCCAAACTATATTGTTGTTCTTTAACAATTTAGATTGGCTGGTATAACTCGCACCGAGAACGAACACTCTTAGCCTCAAACTTTGGCGGCCGACAGGCGGCCCTTTAGCTTAAAAGTGATTACACAAAACTCTCAGAAAGCTCGTTGCTCAATTGAAAAACGTAAAAACTTTACAACCAACTACGAGCGCTTATAACGTTTTGCTAAACGGCGCAGCTTGCTGCGTCCAGTGGAGGCCGTCTTTTGGCCGGAACGATGTTTAAGTAATTTGTTATAAGCGGAATCGCACCGAACTTCCTAGTGATTACCACAACACCTTACTCAAAGACGCTACTTCAATATTTTGACTTAGCCGACGCAAAGATGGTCGAAACGAAGTCAAATAACCACCAACAAATTATTTACAAAGCCAATCTATATTGTTGTTCTTTAACAATTTAGATTGGCTGGCATTACCCGCACCGGGAACGAACACTCTTAACCTATAACTATGGCGGCCGACAGGCTACCTTTTAGCTTAAAATTTATTCCACAAAACTCTCAGAAAAACTCAGAGTTCAATTGAAACACGTAAAAACGTTACAACCAACTACGAGCGCTTATAACGTTTTGCTAAACGGGGCAGCTTGCTGCGTCCAGTGGAGGCCGTCTTTTTGGCCGGAACGATGTTTAAGCAATTTGTTATAAACGGAACCGCACCGAACTGTCTAGTGAGAACCACAATACCCTACTCGAATGCCATACTTCAATATTTGGACTTAGCCCACGCAAAGATGGTTGGAACGAAGGCAAATAACCACCAACAAACTGATTTACAAAGCCAAACTATATTGTTGTTCTTTAACAATTTAGCTTGGCTGGTATAACTCGCACCGGGAACGAACGCTCTTAACATCAAACTATGGCGGCCGACAGGCTGCCTTTTAGCCTAAAAGTGGTTCCACGAAACCCTCAGGCGCCTCTGCGCTCAATTGAAACACGTAAACATTTTTCAACCAAATACGAGCGCTTATAACGTTGTTATAAACTGCACTTTTTATGTAATGGAATGTTGTGCAATTATGCCGCAGGCATGCACAACATGGAATGCAGTAAAAAGTGTCAGGTTTGATGACTTTGTTATAGCAAGGCAGCGTTCATACCTACAAACTTTCCCCATATATCTAACAAAGCCATCGCCGACAATAACGACCAAGCCATACCAAGCTACTGCCCGTCTAAACACTACAACCACTAAAAAAGGCTGAGCAACAGAACAACATCCAAACTGGAAAAGACTCGTAGTTAAATACCACCAACGATAAAGAAACTACGTTAGCGATGCCGAATCTCGCGAGTTACGATCCAACTGCTTAACCAAGCACCCTACGAAGTAAGGTAAGGGATACTTGAGGCTCATCTAAAAATATAAAATGCTAAAGACCGCTATAACGCCCATGTCTGTTGCGTTTTGGCTGTAGTGGAGTTTTGGGGTAAAGTGGTGAAGCCACCCCAAAACGGAACGAAAGCCAAAACGTCAACAGGACATGCTTGTTATGTATCATTGCACACAGCCAGCACAACCGGTATCTATAGAGTCTAGATAGCCAGCTCGAACTACACGAAGATTGTCCATGCATATATTATTTATTTCAAAATATACCTTACTAGGCTTTGAGTTTGCTTCTGATGCTTTTGCTTCAAATTGGCACTGTAAATTTGAAAACTCCTCCCATTTCAGTTGAGCAGCAATAAGTTCTGATTTATCGCGAGTTAACTTAGAAAGTAGGTTGTTATAGCTAGTATCTAATTTATTTTTTGCCAGATTTCTAAAATATTTTTGACAAACTCCTAGAATTGGGCTGCTAGTTCCAAGACCATAACATTCATCAATATTTTCGGCCTTAAATTTATATGCACCGTCCTCATACAGATAAGGTTCAGCACAACAAACCGATGATAGTGTAAACATTAGAAACACAAAGGCTAAATTTTTCATTTTACTCCTTAAGATACATAACGTTTTGCTAAACGGCGCAGCTTGCTGCGTCCAGTGGAGGCCGTCTTTTTGGCCGGAACGATGTTTAAGTAATTTGTTATAAGCGGAACCGCACAGAACCTGCTAGTGAGGACCACAATACCTTACTCAAAGACCCTTCTTCAATATTTTGACTTAGCCGACACAAAGATGGTTGGAACAGAGTCAAACAACCAACAACAAACTGATTGACTAAGCCAAGCTATATTGTTGCTCTTTAACAATTTAGTTTGGCTGGTATAACTCGCACCGAGAACGAACACTCTTAACCTCAAACTATGGCGGCCGACAGGCGGCCTTTTAGCCTAAAAGTGGTTCCACGAAACCCTCAGGGGCCTCTGCGCTCAATTGAAACACGTAAAAACCTTACAACCAACTACGAGCGCTTATAACGTTGTGCTAAACGGCGCAGCTTGCTGCGTCCAGTGGAGGCCGTTTTTTTGGCCGGAACGATGTTTAAGCAATTTGTTATAAGCGGAACCGCACCGAACTCCCTAGTGAGTACCACAATACCTTACTCAAAGACCCTACTTCAATATTTTGTCTTAGCCGACGCAAAGATGGTTGAAACGAAGCCAAACAACCAGCAACAAATTATTTACTAAGCCAAGCTATATTGTTGCTCTTTAACAATTTAGCTTGGCTGGCATAACTCGCACCGAGAACGAACACTCTTAACCTCAAATTATGGCGGCCGACAGGCGGCCTTTTAGCCTAAAAGTGACTCCACAAAACTCTCAGAAAACTCAGTGCTCAATTGAAACACGTAAAAACCTTACAACTAACTACGAGCGCTTATAACGCCGAGCTCACCGGCGCATATTGCGGAGAGCGTTTTTATGTAAAATGGAGCACCGCGACATACATAAAAACGAGCGCAGCAATATGCGTCCGAGTGCAGCGATTTGTTATGAGCTGGGTGGCACTTACTTTCTACAGCGCTCTTTGTGGAGCGAACGCGGAACTTTAGCCTATTAAAAACCCAACCAGTATAAACTACTATTCTAACAATTCGCATTGTCTTGATGGAGCCTTGAAGATGCGAACCACCCATTTTTTATTTCGCAGTGGAATCCCAAACGGTAAGCCAAAGAACGAACAGTTTTAGACTCACCTTGTTCCAATACTTTCTATTGTAACCACTTCACTACATTCTTGTACCGAGTGAAACTATTTGTTCTTTCTCGACGTTTGCACTTACTAAACTGCGAGTTCTCAAATTGGACAGTATTCTGGAACGATTTACAAATTATTTAAACCCGCCATAACGCCCGGCTCACCAGCGGCCAAACCGGAGTGGTTTTTGTGATAAAGTACCGCGCAGCGGAACCACAAAAACCGCGTAGGTTTGGACGTCTGCGTGGAGCCGTTTGTTATGCATTTTTCAGCCCTTAGGCTCAACAAGAAGCGCTTTCGTCCATTCTTCAACATGAGGGATAACACTTTTTGTTAACGATAAGTCCTTAGACTCAGAGAACGACGCCAGCACATTAGATAATGCATATTCATATTGATTTGATATATTCATTATTATTTCAAATGTACGCTCACCATTTTTCGGGACACTTCCATTTTTAAACCATTCTGCTTCGTGTTTCCACCAATTAGCGGCTGCGTTAATTACTGCAGCACACGATACCCCTGAAGAGTGTTTTGAACCAAGCGAATATGCTTCTTTCTTATTAATATCTAATGCTATTAAGGAGTCGATAAAATGCTGCTGAATTGCAACAAACCCAACTCCAATAAGGTATTCGCCTCGGTCAAAAAGCCCATCGGACTCTGGATCAGCTGAATTTAAAATAGACTTTTCAATTTGATATAACTTGCCGTCAAGAACCTCCAAAAGCTCGCGCAATCGATCAAGTTCAATATCGTGTACTTTATGCTCGCTTACTAGCAGCAATCTAAATTTCTCTCATTTTGGGTGCATAACGCCCGGCTCACCAGCGCCCAAACCGGAGAGCTTTTTGTGGTAAAGTAAGCGCAGCGCAACCCACAAAAAGAACGTAGGTTTGGGCGTCTGCGTGGAGCCGATTGTTATGCGTTCACGCTTTGTTTCACCACATTTACATTGGTAAACACTCGGCGCTTACCGATAGTTTCATAGTTTTCATTGAACATGTTTACGCTCACAAACCCGTGATCCTTTACACCTATTTGATAATCTAGCGTGATACCTTTTTCTTCAAACCGCTCCAATACTTCAGTGAAAGTGAATCTTGAATCTAAAGCTTCAAATACAGATGTAAGCAAATCAGCGGTTTCAGAAAGACTAACTATCGGTGCTTGTACCCAAAACTTGCACCAAGATCCATTCGCCTTTTTGGAATTGAATTTGGAAAACTTTTCAACCCTTTCTTGGTCTAAGGCTTTTTCTTTGTTCAAGACCGCTTGATATTTTTCAGTCAGAGTACTTATATAAGACAAATTCCCACTGTCAATAACGAATCGTTTTCTCGGTATACCTTCAAAGCTGCAAAATAATTTATATACACCTATTTCTAAGTCCAATTCACCTAACGACTTGCTGTGTTTTCCATTTTCAATATTTGTTGGTGTTTGCAACTGGAATTCTTCAACATACAGTTTATGGCGACTTATTAGCTGGCCAATACCATCAATAGTAGTCACCCAATCTCCATTCTTTAAACTCATTATCTCTTCTTACCTCGCACCCCTACTTTTTTTTCGTACTTCACAGAGACGCATAACGCTCGTATATGGGGCGAGTAAAAGCGTAGCTTTTGCGAGTCCAAGCCGCTTGCGGCTGAGCCATGATACGCTTGTTATAAGTCATTCCCAACTGGTCTCATGTGCTTGTATTGCAAAATCAATTACTTTAACTATTTTCGACTTTTTCATTAAAACAGATGAATCTCTTGTATACATAATACCGTTCTTATTAAACAGCTCCACTATACGAGTCCTTTCTTTTTCGCAAACTCCAGCGCTATATAGTTTAATAAATTCTTTATCTTCTATACTCATTCCATAAGCTAAATTTAAAAAATAGTTTGATGATATATCGTTGTCTGCTTTATCCAATATCTTATTTATTTCGACTTTCCCATAAAAAACAGGTACTAACACTTTTAACTCTTCATCTTGAGCTGCCTTTTCATATGCCTCTACTTCAGAATTAAAGACATTAGCGTGTTGAGTTATATTGGGGTCATTTTTAAATACCTTTATTGCCATAGATGAACTTTCATCAAAGACAACAAGGGCATATGCTCCTTCATCCGTTTTATGATTTTTAAGGTTTAGCTCAAGGTTCGACATGACTTATAACGTTTTGCTAAACGGCGCAGCTTGCTGCGTCCAGTGGAGGCCGTCTTTTCGGCCGGAACGATGTTTAAGTAATTTGTTATAAGCGGAACCGCACTGAACTTTCTAGTGATTACCACAACACCTTACTCAAAGACGCTACTTCAATATTTTGACTTGGCCGACGCAAAGATGGTTGGAACGAAGTCAAACAACCACCAACAAATTATTTACAAAGACAATCTATATTGTTGTTCTTTAACAATTTAGATTGGCTGGTATAACTCGCACCGAGAACGAACACTCCTAACCTCAAACTTTGGCGGCCGACAGGCGGCCCTTTAGCTTAAAAGTGATTACACAAAGCTCTCAGAAAGCTCGTTGCTCAATTGAAACACGTAAAAATCTTACAACCAACCACGAGTGCTTATAACGCCGAGCTCACCGGCGCATATTGCGGAGAGCGTTTTTATGTAAAATGGAGCACCGCGACATACATAAAAACGCTCTCCGCAATATGCGTCCGAGTGCAGCGATTTGTTATGTGCTGGGTGGCACTTATTTTCTACAGCGCTCTTTGTGGAGCTTTAGCGAAACCAATACCCCAAAAAAACCCAACCAGTTTAAACTACTATTCTAACAATTCGCACGTTCTTGATGGAGCTTTGAAGATGCGAACTACCCACTTTTGTTTCGCATTGAAATCCTAAACGGTGAACCAAGGAACGAATGGCTTTAGACTCACCTTATTTCAATACTTTCTATTGGAACCACTTGGCTACTTTCTTGCGCCGAGTGAAACTATTTGTTCTTTCTCGACGATTGCACTTACTAAACTGCGAACTCTCAGTTTAATAAAAATTCTGGAACTACAACTAAATTATTTAAACCCGCCATAACGTTTTGCTAAACGGCGCAGCTTGCTGCGTCCAGTGGAGGCCGTCTTTTTGGCCGGAACGATGTTTAAGTAATTTGTTATAAGCGGAACCGTACCGAACTTTCTAGTGAGACCGCAATACCTTACTCGAATACCATACTTCAATATTTGGACTTAGCCCACGCGAAGATGGTTGGAACGGAGTCAAACAGCCAACAACAAACTGATTTACTAAGCCAAACTATATTGTTGTTCTTTAACAATTTAGTTTGGCTGGCATTACCCGCACCGGGAACGAACACTCTTAATCTCAAACTATGGCGGCCGACAGGCGGCCTTTTAACTTAAAGGTGATTCCACAAAACTCTCAGAAAAACTCAGAGTTCAATTGAAACACGTAAAAACTTTACAACCAACTACGAGCGCTTATAACGCCCCAAGCAGAGGCTTACTTTGCGTTTTGGAGCGAAGCGACGGCAAAGTAAGTCCTACTGACTTGGTTTGTTACTTGTACCAAACACCTACTCGCTTTGAACTACGCTGTTACGCCAATTGCTCTATTTGTTTAAAAAGCCTGAAGCTTTGGTTAGACCCAACTATAACCGTGGGATAGCCAAAACAGAAGGCATAAAATTGACCCAAAACAACAAGTGATTATGGCAACCAACAGAAAGGAACGAACGGGAGGAATAAGCCGCAATTTCCCTTTGCTAGGTAAAGCTTGGTTGCGCTTTTTTGCAACGAAGCTTTACCTGATTACCAAATCTGCCTTTTACGAAGCACGTTGTAAGCGACCAAAGGTGGCTTACCTAAACTTGATGGAGGGTAACGAATTTAGGAACACCCTACTGAAACTTAACTACACACCAAACTTTTTAGATTAGACAAGTAACGCCACAATTTGCGGGCGGTTGTAAGGAGCGAAGCGACGCAGCAACCGTTCCGCAAGATTGTTTTGTTAGAAGCCATAGCGACGCTGCTCTCTTTTTGGGTTATGCACCCATACATTACAACCAAACTCTTTCGAATAGGTTTTACCTAAGTCCGTAGTAATTTTTACTACACAAATAAATGGCTTGCCACCTAATCCTGAGCCCCAATAATGATACTTGTGCACAAATTCAGTATTAAACCTAAAAATCACACTCACGTCCTTTAGCCACCAATCAGGTATTTTATTGGACTGTACATCCTGCTTTAAAATACTTGATAGAAGTTTAATCGCCGACGAATACTTTATGCCCTCTGCATAGATCGGAACGAAGTCTTCAATTAACTTTAGAACGATCTCTTCTGTTCCATTTGCTTCAGCATGTGCGTAAAACTGGCCGATTGCCCAATAGCCCTCATAGTCGAAGCTTCTACTCAAACACCATTGACCGAGATTCCCAGCAACACCTTTTAGTTGTTTTCTACGTGCCATGATTAAGAGCTTCTAACGCCCATAGCAGACGCATTTATGTAGGTGATTTTTTTATGCCAGCGTAGCGACTGGCATAAAAAAAGCGCCGGAATAAATGTCGACCTGGCTATGCTTGTTAAGTGCCGAGCTGCAACATACCTATAGGCAGACTTAACCACAAACCAAAATATATGCCCAAAACGATACCACCCCTTGGGTTTAAGAATATGTATTTGCTTGATTCACGCACACCCATAATTATTACGAACGACACGAATGCATAAAAAAACAAATTGTACCAAGCTAGGCCCGACAATACTGTCATACCTACAAAAGTAGCACCTAACCCATTGAGCCAATAATATCTGCTTAGATCAGCTCTCAGATTGTTTAAACATACAACAGCGACAACAAGCGAAGCTATTACTATGGCTGTAAAAACTATAACTGGACTCATACTTGATTGCACTTAACGCCTTTGTAACAGGCATTTTTTGTGTAGTGTAGTTTTGCGGTAAAGTGGCGAAGCCACCGCTAAACGGAGCGTAGCAAAAAATGTCCTGTTGACAAACTTGTTAGGCTCATACATATAGACGATTACCCGCGATACCATAAAATACACCAAGCTCGTATTTAAATTTAGATTTTTCTACACAATCTAAAATATTACTGAGCTCAGAAGGAAAAACAAGACTACAGGACGATTCCACTTTATTGGTAATACGCATAGCATTTACAAATTTCTTATCGGTTGTTAGAAAGTAATCAATACCAGAAATTTCTGCACTCCAAAAGTGAAAGGCATCTATTCGCTGAGACTCAGATAGATTTTTACAAAGAACACGATACCTTTCTAGCTGGGTGATATTGCTCTTCATTTGCTCTGGTAGTTTATCAGCGGCCCTTGATCCAAGAATTTTATCTTCTAGGTTTGGCGTATTGAGCCAGCGACAAAATTCGATAACTCTACTTTTTTCTAGATGCGTTTCTAATGAAGATTGAAAAAAATAGGATCTCTCGATTGCAGCGCTAACACGCTTCATTTTTTTAGGTTCGAAGAGCTTTCCAAGCTTATTCGACGGAAATGACCCTATTCTCTTCCAATCTTCAAAGTCTAATTCTAGGTATCTGAAAAATTCAATTTTTCCGGTTTCAGCTAACTCAGAAATTGTAGGAAAATACTCAAACTGCTCTCTTTTCCAGTTTTCCTTCGGAGGTTTCTTTCTAACGTAGCCAATTACCCCATTTCGTCTTTCACCAGTTAATATATCTCCATCACTAATAATGCACTGATCGATAAATACTGATGTCATCTTTCGTACCTTACGCCTAACGTTGTTATAAACTGCACTTTTTACGTAATGGAATGTTGTGCGATTATGCCGCAGGCATGCACAACATGAAATGGAGTAAAAAGTGTCAGGTTTGATGACTTTGTTATAGCAAGGCAGCGTTCATACCTACAAACTTTCCCCATTTCTCTAACAAAGCCTTTGCCGACAATAACGACCAGACCGCCCCGCCCTATTACCCTTTAAACACTGCCACCAAGGACAAAAGCTGAGCAACAGCACAACATCCAAACTGGCAAAGACTCGTAGTTAAATACCACCAACGATAAAGAAACTACGTTAGCGATGCCGAATCTCGCAATTTACGATCCAACTGCTTAACCAAGCCCCTACGAAGTAAGGTAAGGGATACTTGAGACTCACCTAAAAATGTAAAATGCTAAAGACCGCTATAACGCTGAGCTCACCGGCGCATATTGCGGAGAGCGTTTTTATGTAAAATGGAGCACCGCGACATACATAAAAACGAGCGTAGCAATATGCGTCCGAGTGCAGCGATTTGTTATGAGCTGGGTGGCACTTACTTTCTACAGCGCTCTTTGTGGAGCTTTAGCGAAACCAATACCCCAAAAAAACCCAACCAGTTTAAACTACTATTCTAACAATTCGCACGTTCTTGATGGAGCCTTGAAGATGCGAACTACCCATTTTTGTTTCGCAGTGAAAACTAAAACGTTGAACCAAAGAACGAATGGTTTTGCTCTCACCTTATTTCAATACTTTTTATTGTGGCCACTTCGCTAGATTATTGTGCCGAGTGAAGCTATTTATTCTTTCTCGACGATTGCATTTACTAAACTGCGAGACCTCAAATTTTGACGAACTCTAGAACGATATACAAATTATTTAGACCCGCCATAACGCCGAGCTCACCGGCGCATATTGCGGAGAGCGTTTTTATGTAAAATGGAGCACCGCGACATACATAAAAACGAGCGTAGCAATATGCGTCCGAGTGCAGCGATTTGTTATGAGCTGGGTGGCACTTACTTTCTACAGCGCTCTTTGTGGAGCGAACGCGGAACTTTAGCCTATTAAAAACCCAACCAGTTTAAACTACTATTATTTTAGTTCGTACCTTCTTGATAAAGCCTTGAAGATGCGAGCCACCCACTTTTGTTTCGCAGTGAAATCTTAAACGGTGAACCAAGGAACGAATGGTTTTGCTCTCACCTTATTCCAATGCTTTCTATTGTAACCACTTGGCTACTTTCTTGTGCCGAGTGAAACTATTTGTTCTTTCTCGACGATTGCACTTACTAAACTGCGAACTCTCAAATTAGAAAAGATTCTGGAACCACAAATAAATTATTTAAACCCGCCATAACGCCGCCAGCATTTGCCGGCATGGAGGCGCGAAGCGCCGGAATGACGGTCAAATGGCTGGCTTTGTTATGAGCCAGTAGCCAAACTGAGCGCCGTTTTTTTGTCATTGAGTAGACCCTTGAGCTGCTCTAACTTTTCAGGCTTGCTTTCCAGTTGCCTTAACAGTTGAGGATTATTACCATCTTTAGTTTTCTTAATAAGAACGGAAATTTCTTTTTCGTATTTTTCAACCCTCGAATTCAACTCCTCAATTTCGGCTTGCAGCCGCTGCGCGAGGATTTCATCTTTGTTTGCCGATTGATTAAGTGCCGCCGCAATATAAAAAGCGAATAGAACTCCAATACCGATGACGCCTAGACCTATTCCGCCGCCCGATTGATACATTACCGCGCCGCAATATGGACATAAGTGCTGAATTCTTTTTCTACGAAAAAAACCTCCCTTTAAATGCCAAAGCCTTGGAGTACATTTTTTTCCGCAGCTATTACAATCGATTCTTTCATCCATGCTCAAGTTCTCAGTAGCTCATAACGCCCCAAGCAGAGGCTTACTTTGCGTTTTGGAGCGAAGCGACGGCAAAGTAAGTCCTACTGACTTGGTTTGTTACTTGTACCAAACACTTACTCGCTTTGAACTACGCTGTTACGCCAATTGCTTTATTTGTTTAAAAAGCCTGAAGCTTTGGTTAGACCCAACTATAACCGTGGGATAGCCAAAACAGAAGGCATAAAATTGACCCAAAACAACAAGTGATTATGGCAACCAACAGAAAGGAACGAACGGGAGGAATTAGCCGCAATTTCCCTTTGCTAGGTAAAGCTTGGTTGCGCTTTTTTGCAACGAAGCTTTACCGGATTACCAAATCTACCTCTTACGAAGCACGTTGTAAGCGACCAAAGGTGGCTTACCTAAACTTGATGGAGCCTGACGAATTTAGGAACACCCTACCAAAACTTAAATACACACCAAACTTTTTTGAATAGACAAGTAACGTTTTGCTAAACGGCGCAGCTTGCTGCGTCCAGTGAAGGCCGTCTTTTGGCCGGAACGATGTTTAAGTAATTTGTTATAAGCGGAACCGCACCAAGCTTTCTAGTGAGTACCACAATACCTTACTCAAAGACCCTTCTTCAATATTCTGACTTAGCCCACGAAAAGATGGTTGAAACGAAGCCAAACAACCACCAACAAATTATTTACTAAGCCAAGCTATATTGTTGCTCTTTAACAATTTATCTTGGCTGCTATAACTCGCACCGAGAACGAACACCCTTAGCCTCAAACTTTGGCGGCCGACAGGCGGCCTTTTAGCTTAAAATTTATTCCACAAAATTCTCAGAAAGCTCAGTGCTCAATTGAAACACGTAAAAACCTTACAACCAACTACGAGCGTTTATAACGTTTTGCTAAACGGCGCAGCTTGCTGCGTCCAGTGGAGGCCGTCTTTTCGGCCGGAACGATGTTTAAGTAATTTGTTATAAGCGGAACCGCACTGAACTTTCTAGAGGGTACCACAATACCTTACTCAAAGACCCTTCTTCAATATTTTGACGTAACCGACGCAAAGATGGTTAGAACGAAGTTCAGCGACCAACAACCAAATGAATTACTAAGCCAAGCCATATTGTTGCTTTTCAACAATTTGGTTTGGCTGGTATAACGCGCACAGGGAACGAACACTATTAACCTGAAGCTATAGCGGCCGACAGGCGGCCTTTTAACTTAAAGGTGATTCCACAAAACTCTCAGAAAAACTCAGAGCTCAATTGAAACACGTAAACATTTTTCAACCAAATACGAGCGCTTATAACGCCGCAATTACCTGCCACGAAAGTGGCGCTGGTTTAGTTTACAATGTAGCGAAGCGGAATGGCGAACTAAACCAGCGACGCTTTTGAGGTCAGGTAGATTGCTTTGTTAGAGCTGACTCTGGGACGCCCCGAGATCTAAGAAGCTCTCTAATTTCTAAAAGCATTTTTTCACTACCATTGTATTCTTGCTTCTTCCACTTCTTCGTTTCTTCATCATCACCATCTACTGGTAATGCCCAGTCCGAGTTAAAGACAATTGGATGATCCCTTCTATACTCTGCCATTAAATCTACATATGAATCTAAGTTTGACGTAACCTCAAGCATGAATAACTCAGACAGAATCCTATTACCAGACTCTTCGTACATCACGTACCGGTGTAAACCAGCGTCAATATTTAACTCGAATAAATGTGTTACATTTTCAATTTCCCCCTTTTCGATTGATGCTAGCTGATGTCGCGAGAGCGCTCCCTGAGCAACTTGCTCAAGCAAACCATGATTTTCAGCACCCTCTTTGAAGCCATAATATGTTCCACCAATAAATCCAATGGCAGAACATGCAATAACTATAAATAGAAGCGTAATTTTATTCATTGTGTAGCTCTAACGCCCTAAGCAGAGGCGCCGCTTGCGGCGTCCTGCTGACTTAGCTTGTTAAATGTTTTACTGAACAAGAAACTGCTTAGGTAATATTTTTTCGGGTTCTGTTTGGAAAAACATTGATGTAGCACCAACGCCTTTTGAGCCACTGTAGTAGTTTGCTACCGCAAAAGCTGGCCCATTTTGATACTCCAATATGCCGATGATATAGCATGATTTTGATCCGAGAGCTTTTGTGCTTAAAACCGAAGCTGTTTCTATAGGGCCGAAAAATTGCTCGATTTGCCCTAGTGCTTGCGCCTGACTCAATGATCTCGTGTCATTTTCTAATGGACCATTTTTAAGAACGCGCTTCATAAAAGCTGTGCCACCTTCTTTCTTATATACCTCGACAGCCTGCGCAAACTCTTTAGACGCCTTATCGCAGACATCACCAGCAATTACATTGGTGCTAAAAATTCCAAGAATTCCAATAAGTAATAACTTCTTCATATTTCTTTCCATTAATAGTTTAGATCTTTCAGATATCGTGACATTTAACGTTTTGCTAAACGGCGCAGCTTGCTGCGTCCAGTGGAGGCCGTCTTTTGGCCGGAACGATGTTTAAGTAATTTGTTATAGGCGGAACCGCACAGAACCTGCTAGTGAGGACCACAATACCTTACTCAAAGACCCTTCTTCAATATTTGGACGTAACCGACGCAAAGATGGTTAGAACGAAGTTCAGCGACCAACAACCAAATGAATTACTAAGCCAAGCCATATTGTTGCTTTTTAACAATTTAGTTTGGCTGGCATTACCCGCACCGAGAACGAACACTCTTAACCTCAAACTATGGCGGCCGACAGGCGGCCTTTTAGCCTAAAAGTGGTTCCACGAAACCCTCAGGGGCCTCAGCGCTCAATTGAAACACGTAAAAACCTTACAACCAACTACGAGCGCTTATAACGTTTTGCTAAACGGCGCAGCTTGCTGCGTCCAGTGGAGGCCGTCTTTTGGCCGGAACGATGTTTAAGCAATTTGTTATAAGCGGAACCGTACCGAACTTTCTAGTGAGGACCACAATACCTTACTCAAAGACCCTTCTTCAATATTCTGACTTAGCCGACGCAAAGATGGTTGGAACGAAGCCAAACAACCACCAACAAATTATTTACTAAGCCAAGCTATATTGTTGCTCTTTAACAATTTAGTTTGGCTGGTATAACTCGCACCGAGAACGAACGCTCTTAACATCAAACTATGGCGGCCGACAGGCTGCCTTTTAGCCTAAAAGTGGTTCCACGAAACCCTCAGGCGCCTCTGCGCTCAATTGAAACACGTAAACATTTTTCAACCAAATACGAGCGCTTATAACGTTTTGCTAAACGGCGCAGCTTGCTGCGTCCAGTGGAGGCCGTCTTTTTGGCCGGAACGATGTTTAAGTAATTTGTTATAAGCGGAACCGTACCGAACTTTCTAGTGAGGGCCACAATACCTTACTCAAAGACCCTGCTTCAATATTTTGACTTAGCCGACGCAAAGATGGTTGAAACGAAGTCAAACAACCAGCAACAAACTGATTGACTAAGCCAAGCTATATTGTTGCTCTTTAACAATTTAGCTTGGCTGGTATAACTCGCACCGGGAACGAACGCTCTTAACATAAAACTATGGCGGCCGACAGGCTGCCTTTTAGCCCAAAAAGTGGTTCCACGAAACCCTCAGGCGCCTCTGCGCTCAATTGAAACACGTAAAAACCTTACAACCAACTACGAGCGCTTATAACGTTGTTATAAACTGCACTTTTTACGTAATGTAATGTTGTGCAACTATGCCGTAGGCATGCACAACATGAAATGGAGTAAAAAGTGTCAGGTTTGATGACTTTGTTATAGCAAGGCAGCGTTCATACCTACAAACGCTCCCCATTTCTCTAACAAAGCCTTTGCCGACAATAACGACAAGACCGCCCCGCCCTATTACCCTTTAAACACTGCCACCACCGACAAAAGCTTAGCAACAGCACAACATCCAAACTTGAAAAGGCTCGTAGTTAAATACCACCAACGATAAAGAAACTACGTTAGCGATGTAGAATCTCGCAATTTACGATCCAACTGCTTGGCCAAGCCCCTACGAAGTAAGGTAAGGGATACTTGAGACTCACCTAAAAATGTAAAATGCTAAAGACCGCTATAACGCCGCGCTCACCTGCACATACTGCGGAGAACGCTTTTGTGTATTATGGAGCGCAGCGACACACAAAAACGAGCGTAGCAGTATGTGTCAGCGTGCAGCGCCTTGTTAGGTGCTCTCACTCAAGCCCTCCGAATAAACCGCTATTATCTCCTCAGACTCATCTTTGGCAAACTCCAAGCACCATATTTCTCCAATTGTTCGCACCATATCAGCAACAAATGAAGCAACATATGAGAGAACTAGGCCTGCAAATGCCTCATGTAACTCTTTGCCATGAATTCTAGAGTGGACTATGGCACTTATCGCCGAAGGTGTGGAATGAGTATTAGTAGATAGTATTTTGTAAATACCATTAAACGTATTCAGATCCAGACCTCGACTTTCGGGTATTTCGGTTTGATTCATATCCGAACACTTTCGCCCTTTGAGGATCTGCCTTTGAACCTCAGGTAAAAGGGATTTGAATTTGTCGCTTTGTATAATTTTATCTTTAAGATCATCACACTTTTCTTGGAGTAAATCTAAACCTTCCTCTTCGCCGTCAATAAATTTCGATATTTGCATTGTAGATTTGTTGTCATGGAAATCATAAAGATAAAATCGAAAGTTAGATACCTCCGCATCAATGCTCTCTATACAGTAATACCAATGCAGGTTAGCCGCTTCAATAACACTCCTAGAAATCGAACAAAAAGACGGAAAATCGAACAGCTCTTCTGTGTCGGTGAACCTCGAGCCAGGGAGAACTCTTAATAGTGACATGCACTCTGGAACAACTTTAGCCAAATAATAAGTTGAAACTTTCTTCTTTCTATCATCCGTTTGAACACCATCAAATTGCTGAGACAGGTCATAAGCTACCTCAGTTATAAAATCAAAATCTTCTATCAATTCTTGAAGGTTACTCATACTTCAGAAGGCACCTAACGCCGAGCTCACCGGCGCATATTGCGGAGAGCGTTTTTATGTAAAATGGAGCACCGCGACATACATAAAAACGAGCGTAGCAATATGCGTCCGAGTGCAGCGATTTGTTATGAGCTGGGTGGCACTTACTTTCTACAGCGCTCTTTGTGGAGCTTTAGCGAAACCAATACCCCAAAAAAACCCAACCAGTTTAAACTACTATTCTAACAATTCGCATTTTCTTGATGGAGCCTTGAAGATGCGAACTACCCATTTTTGTTTCGCAGTGAAACCTAAAACGTTGAACCAAGGAACGAATGGTTTTGCTTTCACCTTATTCCAATGCTTTCTATTGTAACCACTTGGCTACTTTCTTGTGCCGAGTGAAACTATTTGTTCTTTCTCGACGATTGCACTTACTAAACTGCGAGACCTCAAATTTTGACGAACTCTGGAACGATTTACAAATTATTTAAACCCGCCATAACGCCGAGCTCACCGGCGCATATTGCGGAGAGCGTTTTTATGTAAAATGGAGCACCGCGACATACATAAAAACGAGCGTAGCAATATGCGTCCGAGTGCAGCGATTTGTTATGAGCGGGGTGGCACTTATTCTCTACAGCGCTCTTTGTGGAGCTTTAGCGAAACCAATACCCCGAAAAAACCCCAACCAGTTTAAACTACAATTCTTGTAATACGTACCTTCTTGATGGAGCTTTGAAGATGCGGGTCACCCATTTTCTTTTCGCAGTGGAATCTCAAACGGTGAACCAAGGAACGAATGGTTTTGGGCTCACCTTATTCCAATTTTTTATTGTAACCACTTAGCTACTTTCTTGTGCCGAGTGAAACTATTTGTTCTTTCTCGACGACTGCACTTACTAAACTGCGAACTCTCAATTTAATAAAAATTCTGGAACGACAACTAAATTATTTAAACCCGCCATAACAATATTATTAGAATGTAAAACGCCGCATTAAACACGGCGAAATGCAGCCTTTCAGCGCGTACGTTATTGAAGCATACCCCCAAAGCACCGTAAATCCTAGGCTCGAGATTTATAACAGAAAGCTATAAGTGTTTTTCGAGCTTTTGCGCTCCAACTGCAACTAGACAGCAACTTAATTTTACTGTATATATGTACACGTACATTATATCCTTATCTAGGCTACGATATTATGGCTAAATCTCCCTTCCTCCAGTCCATTCAGGTACTGATGTACAAAAGGAACTATTCCAAGCGAACCATTGAAACCTATGTGCATTGGATTGCTACTTATATTCGCTTCCACAATAAAAATCACCCCTCTACGATGGGGAACGCTGAAGTTGAGCAATTTTTAAACTACTTAGCCCTAGATAAGCGCGTATCTCCTAATACCCAGGCGTTGGCACTGAATGCGCTGTCATTTTTATATAAAACTGTACTTAATCAACCCATTTCGTTTCAGCTCAATTTCGTAAAAAGTAGAACACCGCGCAAGCTACCTGTTGTTCTAACTGAAGCCGAAATTGAGGCGTTTTTCTCGTGCATAGCTCCTCGTTATTTTCTACTCGCCGCATTGATGTATGGAAGCGGCTTACGGCTAATGGAAGCAGTTCGCTTGCGCATACACGATATTGATTTCGATTATCGCTGCATAAGAGTGTGGAACGGTAAAGGCGGAAAACATCGAACGGTTACTCTCGCAAACAATTTGATGAACGCACTGAGAAACCAAATTAATATTGGGTCGGATTATCATTCTATTGATTTGAATAACCCCGCTTATACGGGTGTTGCGCTCCCTTATGCCCTACGCCGAAAGCATCCATTCGCCTGCAGGGAATTGGGATGGCACTATCTTTTCCCGTCAGGCCGATTAAGCAATGATCCTGAAGATGGCGCATTGCGCCGTCACCATATCGATGAAAGTACGCTGCAACGTGCTATTCGCCGCGCCGCACGCGATGCTCAAATTGCCAAAGTGGTCTCTGCTCACACACTAAGGCACTCATTTGCAACGCACTTGCTTGCTCGCGGCGCTGATATTCGTACGGTTCAGGACCAATTAGGTCACTCAGATTTACGAACCACTCAAATTTACACCCATGTACTGCAAATGGGCGGTAATGCCGTAATAAGTCCATTCGATAACATTCGGGAAAACGCCGCTATTTATGCGATTGAGCATTCAAAACCTTCGCTCATTGAGGCGTTACCCTTGTCTGCATAACATCTTATTCTACGTTGCACTTTTTGCTAAGAGCTACAGCCATTAACGGCGAAGTCGGTCTTACCAAGTAGCGTGTCGAATTCGGGCAGAACATATCTGAAATTGACCAGAGATTTATTCATTTCCCCTTTGCTCAAATACGGTCGACCAAAAACCAAGTATCCACCTTTGAAAGAGCAATATTCACCGGATGAATGGGCTAAAACTCAGAGCTATAATTGGCACTTAATCAAGCGCGCCCCAACGAGACAACGTTGGCGTGCTGCATAAAAAGCACGAATCTATACAAGTATCAATATATTCCGACCGCATTAGCGATTGACTTGCTTGCCACCGAAGGAAGTCACTTCCAAATTCTAATAGGGTCTTTTCTGTACAGTTCTTAACGCGGAAAGGTCTTTTCCCCTATTTGGCTGCAAGTTCAAGCGGCTTTACTGTATCTCTACTATTCAAATGACCGTAAATTTCTACCAAAAAAACCTTGCTCAACTTGCACAAACGTTAACGAAAACGTACCTATTGTTTGACGAGTTACAGGCCCAGTTTGGCTCACCAACAGAAAGCGAAATAAGCACTTAAAAACGGTAGCTAACCGAAGGGTAGAGCTGTTATCGGCGTTATTTAACGAGAATAGAAAACAAAACAGTCCATTCTCTACGGAATGACCATCTTTGGGAACATACGGCGTGTGCTATGAACCATAGATTTAGAATACGAGCTGTTGCGATCAACTTCATTTACTCTAAGGGCTTGTTGTTTGTCTTCTTCCGTTTATTCGATGCTCGTTTTTTAAGCTGAAACCAGGGCGCCACATTCAGGCCACCTTTTGGTGAAAACAGGAAAGCGTACCGTTACAATTAATGTAATCACAGAAATCAGTAGAGTGTAGGCGATTCGAAAAAGGCTTTACTCCCCTCCATTCAAACAAGCAGTATCAGTATTTCGCCTCGGAGAGTGCCAACGCGAAGTCTGTTGAAGACTAACAAGCCCCGAAGCTGATCCAGTACTTCCAGATGTTTGCCCCACAACCCCTAAAGCCCCGCTTAGCTAGTCTAGAGTCGACTATAGATAACTCTTAATTTGCGTTTTAAAAGAGAAATCAAGGTCTTCATAATGGGATATGCTCGACGCCGAAAACTGGCACTTACCGAAGATAACGGAAGTTTCGCTACCCTCTCCCCCAGAGAAGCTATACTTACAAAAAATCGCCGACAAAACGATATCGTGTTTGTCGCCTATGTAAAGGTGTCTCTGTTGCGTGATCAGTCGGCGTAACTCTATCCAGTGGTATTGTATTGTTTTACTTTTGAGCATTGCATGGTTTGGCAATGGCGAGCCCTATTGGGATAAATTAATAGTTCTCGCTGAGCAACGCTATGGCAATAATGCAAAGCAAACGATAGTCGATTGGCGCAATCTTCTAGAAAATAGCGACGCAAATAAGGAAACGGAAAAGCTCATTCTGGCTAACGATTTCTTTAATCAACGTGTGCGCTTCGGCGATGATGCAGTGATTTGGGGAAAGAAGGACTATTGGGCGACGCCTCTCGAAACAATGGGAACATTGCAGGGCGATTGCGAAGATTTTAGTATTGCAAAATATATAAGTCTCATCAAACTAGGGATTCCTATCGAAAAACTCCGGCTAGTGTATGTTAAAGCTAGGCTGGTTAGCGGCCGAGTACAAGCACACATGGTTTTGGCGTACTATGCCGAGCCCAATGCTGAACCTCTGATTTTGGATAACCTCAGCACACAAATTATGCCAGCTTCTAGGCGACCAGATTTAACCCCTGTATTCAGTTTTAACAGTGAAGGCTTATGGGTTGGCAACAGCACTGAATCCAAGAGCAAGCAACCCGAAACACGTCTATCTCGCTGGCGCGATGTGCTTACTAGAATGCAACTTGAAGGCATACAATAATTGGAGCTAGTTACCTGCAATGTCTTTATATAAACAACTTTGGTTTTCTATTGTTCTATTTATGATCACCTCTTTTCTGGGGAGTTTTTTCTTTAGCTGCGTTTCTGCAAAAAATTATTTAGAAGAGCAGCTTTACCATAAAAATATTGATAATGCCTCGGCATTGGCATTATCACTCTCCACGGCAACGCAGGATAGATTATCGATGGAGTTATTGGTTAATACTCAGTTCGATCTGGGTCACTATCAGTTTATAAGCCTGATAGACACGGATGGAAACACCATTGCCGTGCAATTTGATGATAGAGACTACAGTGAAGCGCCTCGCTGGCTAATCAACCTATTCCCAATAAATATTAAACCCGGGCTAGCCAATATTAGTAATGGCTGGCAGCAAGTTGGGGTTTTAACCTTAAGCTCCCATGTAAGGTTCGCTTACAAACAGTTATGGAGCAATGTAAAACAACTTTTTTACTATTTTTCGCTTATTTCTCTTATTTTTGGCGTACTAGGCAGCGTTTTTCTCCGCTGGCTTACGAAACCACTTCATCAAGCGGTATCTCAAGCTGCTGCAATTGGCGACCGACGCTTTATAACGACTAAAGAGCCTCGCACTCTGGAATTTAAAGCTGTTATTCGCTCGTTAAACAAGCTTTCCAAGCATGTTCAAAAAATGTTGGACGACGAATCTGGCAAGCTGGAAAAACTTATAAAGAGAACTCAAAAAGACGAAGTGAGTGGGCTTTATAATCGAGAACCTTTGCTAGGTCGACTGACGTCTTTTTTACACAAACAAAACGAATACGCTCATGGCGCTCTAATCCTTATTAGAATCGTTGATTTATTCCACTTAAACCAGAAGGAGGGCCGTCAGGCTATCGATAGCCTGCTGGTGGATTTTGGTGACACATTAAAAGAGGCTTGTGCAAGCAGGTCAAGCCAGGGCTTAGCTGGACGACTAAACGGATCAGACTTTTTGGTAATTCTTCCTGCTTGCGATACAAAAGCCGAAAGCGCCGGCCGTGACATTAGTGAAAGGCTATTGTGCGTGTGTCGTGATCGCGGACTTAACAACGTAATACTATTAAGCTCTTGTACCGCTTATTATTCCGGAGAAAATACGAGTGAGGTCCTCACACGACTGGACAACGGGCTTCAGGACGCAGCGCAAAACGAAGCGCCTGCGTATATTTTTATCGATTCCCAAGCGCCAACATCATCAAAAATAGGCGAACATGATTGGCTGAACTATCTTAAAACTGCACTCGCTGAGCGTCGTTTTAGTATGAAGGCTTTGCCCGTTTATTCTGTGCAAGAAAAGCTTCTACACTGGGAATCGCCACTGCAACTACGACACGAGGATGGAAGCGATCTAGATGCCGCCGCATTTATGCCCCATATCTCGAGGCTTGGGCTAAGCTCCCAGCTAGATCGTATGGTGGTGGAAATGGCCATCGACATACTCAAACAAAACCCAAAGCCGTTGGCCATCCATCTGTCTGCCAGCACCCTGACCCACCCGGCGCTAATGGGAGAAATTTCAGAACTTATTCAACAAAACTCGCAACTATCTAAATACTTAAATATCGAAATACCTGAGCATGGTGTTTTTCAAAATATTGATGGGCTGCGCGCTTTTTGCCAGTTACTGTCCTCATTAGACTGCAAGATAGGCATTAACCATTCAGGACAGGAAATCAAGCATATTGCCAAAGTACATGACCTTGGTTTGCACTATGTAAAAATCGATCAGTCCTTTGTTCAAGATATCCACAACACCCCAGCCTACCAGGTTTATTTGAGGGGCTTATGCACGATTCTACACTCCATTGGCTTGCAGGTAATAGCCGAGGGAGTCTGCAGTAGTGAGGAATGGAAAGCTCTTAATACATTGGGTATTGATGGTGGAGCCGGTAGTTTCTTTTCGCTGAGAAAAGAAACTGATGAAGGCTAAAAATAGCCTTCATCATCCGAGAGCAAATCCAAGCACGTAGATAACTTCCCGCGCAGGACTCGACGGTTTCGCATTTTTTCCTGCGCTTTTTCTGGAAGATCTGTGAACAGTATGTAGTTCTTTGATACAAGAATATCAATCAAGTCTTCTACCACCCTAACAAAATCCAGATCGGTTTCCGCCATTCTTACACTGCTTTCTCCGACCTCCACTATAAATTTTTGTAATGCAGGGTCATCCTTATCAAGCTTTTCCGAAAAGCCATCCTCAAGTGCCTGGCTTACTGCGATCACATCACCTTCACTATTGCGTTTTACAAACGGCATATTAATACTTCCCGGTTTTCAAACTATTCTGTGATGAGTTTTCCTCGACCGATTAAATCTTGAATAATTGCACTTTGATCACCACCAAAAGCACTTACAAGATCAACACCGCTAAGCTCTATGCTTTGGTCTTCCATCGCACTATTGTAGATTCCATTGTCGAATCCGCCACTGGAACTAACATGGATAATAGTATTGCCCCCCTGGATTTCGACGTAAAGGTGTTCCGTTAAGGAGGACTCTGTTTCGTCAATTAATAGATCGCGTAAATCGAGCGCATCCCCAGTACTCGAATTATCAAAATCAGTAATCTGATCATGCGCAGGTACTCCCATAGTAGCGCCATCCGCTAATTCCCAAGCGAATACATCGGCTCCCAGCCCACCCGTCAAGAAGTCATCACCGGCTCCACCGACGATAAGATCTGCACCATCACCGCCATCCAAGGTATCACCTCCGGCGCCTCCGGCGAGTGCATCTTTACCGGCTTCCCCGATTATTGTATCTGCATCGTCACTACCGATAAGTATCTCGTCACTTTCGCTGCCTGTAATCGTCACACCGCTGACAAAACTTACGTCAGCAAAACTTGAGTCTGACAAAGCACCATCAGTCACTGTATATTCGAAGCTCGCATCTACATTATCGTAATTCGCATTATCGTTATTAATGGCCATATACAGCTCATAATTCCCGGAGCCTGTATCAGTAGTAGTGATTTGCACGTAATAATCTCCACTGCTGCTTGCGACAAACCCTCCCCAAGGCTGGCCGTCATTATCAATGTTTTGGATAAAGAATCCATCTCCGTCGTACACCGCCATTTGCACCGCAATACCCGCGTTATCTATATCGAACCAGATGTTTTCTCCCTCGGCCAAACGAAGCTGTAACCAGTCTTCGTCCGCTGATTCATCTCTTGAGAGACTACCGTAGTAAGCTGCGCTATAGCTGTAGCCCTCTACACTAAGTCCCGCCAGTGCACTGCCATCGCTGCCGAACAGAGAGCGATCGGTAAAATCGACAGCCGTTGCACTGCTATTGTTCAACGGTCTCACATCGGAATCTTCGGTGGGTTCATTTTCTGCGTAGGCAACAGTACCGAAATCGTCTTCACTGAGTGTTAGCCCTGCGAAGCTGGAGGTGCTCGGCCCAGGCCCGGAAATTAAGCCGTTTAAAGCATTTCCAACAAAGGTAACGGAACCTCTTTCGGTCACCATATCGTTATGTAACAAGGCCGCATCGGAAACCGTGAATGTACCGTCCTGGCGATTACTGATTATCGTATCGCGGTTTGCATCCAGAGCAGGGCTGTATTCCAGATTAATGGTGAGATCGGCCGTAAGGCTGTCACCGTCACCGTCTACAGCCGTGATGGTGAAGACTTCGTGCTCTCCCATAATGGCACTATCAACTTCTACGCGATAATTGTAAGCGCCAGTGAGGAAATCCACAGAAAGTGTACCGCCGAGAGCCGTTGTAATAGCAATGTTTTCCAACACGCCGGGGATATAGGTATAGGTCACCTCATCTACAACAACACTATTGATATAACCACCATCGGCACCCACGAAGAACCCACTGGATCCATCCCCCTCGAGTATGGAAATAGATCCGCTAACCACACCGGAATCCAGTGTCGCCAACAAAGTGTCGGCAAGATCATTGGCATTAGCCACCTGGATAGCATAATCGTCAGTGCCGTTGCCATTACTATCCAGATTTGGGTACGCAATCGGCTCAAGTGAGTCAACCGATACATTACCAACCCCGATACCAAAGGAAATATCGACATTGCTATTATCAAGAAAGGTTTCCCAGCTGGACTGTAACGTAGCATCGACCCCATAGCCCCAGGTGGGCTCTCCATCGGAAATAAAGTAAACCAGAGTTTTACTGCCCTCTGGCGGATTAAAACCCTCCATTACGCCGTTGAGCGCCGTACTATATCGCGTGCCACCTGCAGGGTTTATGGCACTTAAGTAATCCATCGCACCATTGATATTATCGTTGTACCAGTCTGAGTTCGTCACATCAGTAGAGAAATCAACAATTTGGATATTCACATTGCCAACATCGTCGTATGAGTTGAACAGCTGACTAAGCGCGTCACGCGCGATATCGATGCGTACCTGGGTGGGGTCGAAACCGTAATTTCCACTACCATTACCATTCACGTCCCAGCCCATACTGCCCGACCTATCCAGCACAACAACAAGGTTATAGGTGTCGACTTCACTAGAGGCTCGAATAGTGGTTTCTATATCGCCGCCCACCGGCGCATCATCGACGAAATTGATGGTTAAATCGGCGGAAGATCGATTGGATCCATCATCCAAGGTGTAGCTGAATACCTCGTTTGAAACATCACCAGCAAGATTGTTTTCAAGAATAGTGTATTGGTAATCACCTGCTCGAATGCCGTTCACCAGATCATCCTGAGTGTAAACAACCAATTGGCCCTGGCTTAAGGTTGAGGTAACGGTAATCACTCCGGCTCCATCCGGCGTGTAAGTTTCTGCACCAAACACAACTTCCTGGATGGAAGAATCGCTATTAAGGCCTTCGTCGTTATCCAATAAATTGCCTGATGAAACAGGTGATTGCGAACCAAATTCGGTTCCATTAAACAGTGCAGATTCATAAGCGGTGTTGTTATCGCTAATAGCAACCGGCACTGGATCATGTCGAAGCGTTAAATCAGCACTACTTTGGTCGCCATCAGAATCTTCAATGGTGTAGGTGAAACTTTCTGTAGGATGCACATCGGGTGTGTAAGTTGCACTGAAAATATTGTAGTCATCATTGTTGTCGTTGGTGGTAAAAACAACGTACCTAAAGGGCGCTCCCGGGTTGATACTGACTTCGGTTGTGCCGCCAGAGAAATTTGCAGTATCCACCTCGTTCATGCCTTCATCATAGGCATACCATCTCCCTCCATCGTTATTCTGAACGTCGCCCAGGGTAAAGGTCGCAGTAAGCGCATTCTCATTCAGCTCTAACGCAATAGCTTCGCTACCATCAATCTCAGTTCGATCATCGCCACCACCACGGGAGTTCAAACCTAATCCGTTGCCATCACTATAGGTGATATCGTCCGTACGGTTTGCCGCCCCTAAGTTCAGCACACCTTCGCGCTCGAATACTGTTCCTGAGTTAAAGCCGTAAAGCGTAACTCCAGCATTTTCCCACGACGCAGTATTACCGCCACCCACAGTCACCAGCGGCAGGGATTGCGTGGAAGCGTAGCTGTACGAACCGTTTTGGTTAACAGTGAGCGTTCCATAATCGGCATCAATCACCAGATCACCGCTGCCGTCAAATCCGCTATAGATATCGCCATTGAATTCGACGGAGATAACCTGGCTCGCATCTGAGGCGAGCGCGTCGGCACCGCTGCCATCACCACCAATCCCCGAAATAACATTACCGCTGGCTGTCTCTCCGAAGCCAACACTGTCGTTATCATCAGCCGCAATCGGGGCGGTATCCGAGACATCAATGGTGACTGCGGTCCATGCAGAGCTTTGGGCGCCATCCGATGCGCGATAGGCAAAGCTGTCTGGTAACGTGCCAGCTAAACTATGATCCAAGGACACCGGAGCAACATAATCGAACGATCCATCACTAAACAAGGTAACTGTGCCGCCCAATGCAGTTGTTACCGTATTGGTGCCATCCACTAACGCTGAGCTACTACCCGCTATATCCGTCGCAAATTCTATAGCGCTAATTGCGCTCCCTTCTGGATCACTATCATTTACAAGCACGCCCGCCGCTGCAGTGACGCTTAAGGTTGAACCTTCCACCGCCGCATAGTTTTCTGTGTTCGTAGCAGGTGCGTCATCGATGCGGGTAATATTACTGGTATCGGAATCACCCACAGAAACAGCATCTGCTGTCACTTCCACCGTAATATCCAACGACGCTAAGTTAAGTACATCATTGTTAATGGCATCGATACCCGCTTGTGTCAGCTGAACCTGATTACCCACCAAGACAAAATAACCATCACTGTTATTGAGTAACTGATGGCTGAGTGAATCACCACCAGGGTCACTGGAGACAAAGGTGGCGATTACATCGCCCGCAAACAACGATTCCTCTGTAACGTCGACAGCCGTTACAGAGATCTGAGGAGGGAGGTCAACAATTGTCGTAGCTGCTGGGGTGTTGTCCACCAACAGGTTTTCGAAGTTCCCACCACTGGTTCCGCTGACGGTAACACTCGCACTACTGCCACCACCGGCAACAACATCAACCGTCCCAGTAATAGCGCCTGCAGCAATCGTAATAACTGCGCCATTGCTCAAATTAACTGTTGTGCTGGTAGCTGCGGGGTTATCCAATGTCGCCGTATAGGTAATCATCCCCCCTTCATTCACGCTTTCAGTAGCGGTGAGCGCAATATTCGTTATATCCGTATCGTCCGCAATTAACGTTGTAACGAGAGTGGTGTCAGGCACCAAATTTTCGAATTCTCCGCCCGTCGCAGATACGATCGCAAGAGCTACAGAATCACCACCAAGATAAACATCATCACTCGCGGCAATATCGAGTTCACCCGCTGTGCTGCCCGCAGCAATATTGATTACTGCACCGTTTGTTAAAGTTACAGTTACAGGTGATACAGCAACACTATCCAAGGTAGCGGTATAGGTAATCACTCCACCTTCTGTAACATTCGGTGTGGCCGAAAGCGTCAGTGAGGTGATATCGCTATCATCTGTAATGACGGTACTTACAGCGCTTGGATCGATTTGCAGGTTTTCAAAATTACCGCCGGAAGCCGCTATTATATTGACAGAAACATTCCCGCCACCGAGGTACTCATCGTCACTGGCATTTACGGTCACTGTCCCAGCTGTATTGCCAGCACTGATAATAATAGTTTCACCGTTGCTCAGCGTTACCGACACCGGCGTCTGCGACTCACTCGTCAGACTCGCCGTGTAGGTGATCTCCCCGCCTTCAACAACACTAGGGCTCGCCGTCAAACTCACCGTGGTAATCGTTAGCGTGTCAGTAATTATCGTACTTGCAGGAGTAGTTTCGATAACCACATTTTCGAAGTTGCCGCCCGAGGTACTGTCGATTGAGGCCGAAATATAATCAACATCCAGGTAAACGTCTTCGTCTGCAGCGATCACCATATCGACTGTGCCAGAAATATCTCCAACCGCAATGGTAATGGATTGTCCATTGGTTAAATTGACAGTCATCTCCGTCTCGGTTGGGTGGCTCACGCTCGCCGTATAGGTGATCACCCCGCCCGCTTCGCTTATCGAGGCCGTCGCTCCCAGCGAGACCTCCGTCTCGTCGAGTGTGTCGGTGATGCTGATCGCTAACGCCGTGTCGCTGTACGTCAGCTGTTCAAAGTTGCCATCGCTCGCGCCGGTGATGACGTTGCTTAGACTGCCCGCATCCACGTAAACGTCTTCATCCGCCGCAACCGTGTATGCCAGCTGCCCTTCCGTCGCCCCGTCGGCAATCGTGATCGTCCCCAGCGTGGTTTCTACCGTGGTCGTGCCCTGACTCGCACTCTCCAGCGTCGCCGTGTAGGTGATCACCCCGCCCGCTTCGCTCAACGTGCTGACGTCGGCACTCAGGCGCACCTCCGTCTCGTCGAGTGTGTCGGTGATGCTGATCGCTAACGCCGTGTCGCTGTACGTCAGCTGTTCAAAGTTGCCATCGCTCGCGCCGGTGATGACGTTGCTTAGACTGCCCGCATCCACGTAAACATCTTCATCCGCCGCAACCGTGTATGCCAGCTGCCCTTCCGTCGCCCCGTCGGCAATCGTGATCGTCCCCAGCGTGGTTTCTACCGTGGTCGTGCCCTGACTCGCACTCTCCAGCGTCGCTGTGTAGGTGATCACCCCGCCCGCTTCGCTCAACGTGCTGACGTCGGCACTCAGGCGCACCTCCGTCTCGTCGAGCGTGTCGGTGATGCTGATCGCTAACGCCGTGTCGCTGTACGTCAGCTGTTCAAAGTTGCCATCGCTCGCGCCGGTGATGACGTTGCTTAGACTGCCCGCATCCACGTAAACATCTTCATCCGCCGCAACCGTGTATGCCAGCTGCCCTTCCGTCGCCCCGTCGGCAATCGTGATCGTCCCCAGCGTGGTTTCTACCGTGGTCGTGCCCTGACTCGCACTCTCCAGCGTCGCCGTGTAGGTGATCACCCCGCCCGCTTCGCTCAACGTGCTAACGTCGGCACTCAGGCGCACCTCCGTCTCGTCGAGCGTGTCGGTGATGCTGATCGCTAACGCCGTGTCGCTGTACGTCAGCTGTTCAAAGTTGCCATCGCTCGCGCCGGTGATGACGTTGCTTAGACTGCCCGCATCCACGTAAACATCTTCATCCGCCGCAACCGTGTATGCCAGCTGCCCTTCCGTCGCCCCGTCGGCAATCGTGATCGTCCCCAGCGTGGTTTCTACCGTGGTCGTGCCCTGACTCGCACTCTCCAGCGTCGCTGTGTAGGTGATCACCCCGCCCGCTTCGCTCAACGTGCTGACGTCGGCACTCAGGCGCACCTCCGTCTCGTCGAGCGTGTCGGTGATGCTGATCGCTAACGCCGTGTCGCTGTACGTCAGCTGTTCAAAGTTGCCATCGCTCGCGCCGGTGATGACGTTGCTTAGACTGCCCGCATCCACGTAAACATCTTCATCCGCCGCAACCGTGTATGCCAGCTGCCCTTCCGTCGCCCCGTCGGCAATCGTGATCGTCCCCAGCGTGGTTTCTACCGTGGTCGTGCCCTGACTCGCACTCTCCAGCGTCGCCGTGTAGGTGATCACCCCGCCCGCTTCGCTCAACGTGCTAACGTCGGCACTCAGGCGCACCTCCGTCTCGTCGAGCGTGTCGGTGATGCTGATCGCTAACGCCGTGTCGCTGTACGTCAGCTGTTCAAAGTTGCCATCGCTCGCGCCGGTGATGACGTTGCTTAGACTGCCCGCATCCACGTAAACATCTTCATCCGCCGCAACCGTGTATGCCAGCTGCCCTTCCGTCGCCCCGTCGGCAATCGTGATCGTCCCCAGCGTGGTTTCTACCGTGGTCGTGCCCTGACTCGCACTCTCCAGCGTCGCTGTGTAGGTGATCACCCCGCCCGCTTCGCTCAACGTGCTGACGTCGGCACTCAGGCGCACCTCCGTCTCGTCGAGCGTGTCGGTGATGCTGATCGCTAACGCCGTGTCGCTGTACGTCAGCTGTTCAAAGTTGCCATCGCTCGCGCCGGTGATGACGTTGCTTAGACTGCCCGCATCCACGTAAACGTCTTCATCCGCCGCAACCGTGTATGCCAGCTGCCCTTCCGTCGCCCCGTCGGCAATCGTGATCGTCCCCAGCGTGGTTTCTACCGTGGTCGTGCCCTGACTCGCACTCTCCAGCGTCGCTGTGTAGGTGATCACCCCGCCCGCTTCGCTCAACGTGCTGACGTCGGCACTCAGGCGCACCTCCGTCTCGTCGAGCGTGTCGGTGATGCTGATCGCTAACGCCGTGTCGCTGTACGTCAGCTGTTCAAAGTTGCCATCGCTCGCGCCGGTGATGACGTTGCTTAGACTGCCCGCATCCACGTAAACGTCTTCATCCGCCGCAACCGTGTATGCCAGCTGCCCTTCCGTCGCCCCGTCGGCAATCGTGATCGTCCCCAGCGTGGTTTCTACCGTGGTCGTGCCCTGACTCGCACTCTCCAGCGTCGCTGTGTAGGTGATCACCCCGCCCGCTTCGCTCAACGTGCTGACGTCGGCACTCAGGCGCACCTCCGTCTCGTCGAGTGTGTCGGTGATGCTGATCGCTAACGCCGTGTCGCTGTACGTCAGCTGTTCAAAGTTGCCATCGCTCGCGCCGGTGATGACGTTGCTTAGACTGCCCGCATCCACGTAAACATCTTCATCCGCCGCAACCGTGTATGCCAGCTGCCCTTCCGTCGCCCCGTCGGCAATCGTGATCGTCCCCAGCGTGGTTTCTACCGTGGTCGTGCCCTGACTCGCACTCTCCAGCGTCGCCGTGTAGGTGATCACCCCGCCCGCTTCGCTCAACGTGCTAACGTCGGCACTCAGGCGCACCTCCGTCTCGTCGAGCGTGTCGGTGATGCTGATCGCTAACGCCGTGTCGCTGTACGTCAGCTGTTCAAAGTTGCCATCGCTCGCGCCGGTGATGACGTTGCTTAGACTGCCCGCATCCACGTAAACATCTTCATCCGCCGCAACCGTGTATGCCAGCTGCCCTTCCGTCGCCCCGTCGGCAATCGTGATCGTCCCCAGCGTGGTTTCTACCGTGGTCGTGCCCTGACTCGCACTCTCCAGCGTCGCTGTGTAGGTGATCACCCCGCCCGCTTCGCTCAACGTGCTGACGTCGGCACTCAGGCGCACCTCCGTCTCGTCGAGCGTGTCGGTGATGCTGATCGCTAACGCCGTGTCGCTGTACGTCAGCTGTTCAAAGTTGCCATCGCTCGCGCCGGTGATGACGTTGCTTAGACTGCCCGCATCCACGTAAACGTCTTCATCCGCCGCAACCGTGTATGCCAGCTGCCCTTCCGTCGCCCCGTCGGCAATCGTGATCGTCCCCAGCGTGGTTTCTACCGTGGTCGTGCCCTGACTCGCACTCTCCAGCGTCGCTGTGTAGGTGATCACCCCGCCCGCTTCGCTCAACGTGCTGACGTCGGCACTCAGGCGCACCTCCGTCTCGTCGAGCGTGTCGGTGATGCTGATCGCTAACGCCGTGTCGCTGTACGTCAGCTGTTCAAAGTTGCCATCGCTCGCGCCGGTGATGACGTTGCTTAGACTGCCCGCATCCACGTAAACGTCTTCATCCGCCGCAACCGTGTATGCCAGCTGCCCTTCCGTCGCCCCGTCGGCAATCGTGATCGTCCCCAGCGTGGTTTCTACCGTGGTCGTGCCCTGACTCGCACTCTCCAGCGTCGCCGTGTAGGTGATCACCCCGCCCGCTTCGCTCAACGTGCTAACGTCGGCACTCAGGCGCACCTCCGTCTCGTCGAGCGTGTCGGTGATGCTGATCGCTAACGCCGTGTCGCTGTACGTCAGCTGTTCAAAGTTGCCATCGCTCGCGCCGGTGATGACGTTGCTTAGACTGCCCGCATCCACGTAAACGTCTTCATCCGCCGCAACCGTGTATGCCAGCTGCCCTTCCGTCGCCCCGTCGGCAATCGTGATCGTCCCCAGCGTGGTTTCTACCGTGGTCGTGCCCTGACTCGCACTCTCCAGCGTCGCCGTGTAGGTGATCACCCCGCCCGCTTCGCTCAACGTGCTGACGTCGGCACTCAGGCGCACCTCCGTCTCGTCGAGTGTGTCGGTGATGCTGATCGCTAACGCCGTGTCGCTGTACGTCAGCTGTTCAAAGTTGCCATCGCTCGCGCCGGTGATGACGTTGCTTAGACTGCCCGCATCCACGTAAACATCTTCATCCGCCGCAACCGTGTATGCCAGCTGCCCTTCCGTCGCCCCGTCGGCAATCGTGATCGTCCCCAGCGTGGTTTCTACCGTGGTCGTGCCCTGACTCGCACTCTCCAGCGTCGCCGTGTAGGTGATCACCCCGCCCGCTTCGCTCAACGTGCTGACGTCGGCACTCAGGCGCACCTCCGTCTCGTCGAGCGTGTCGGTGATGCTGATCGCTAACGCCGTGTCGCTGTACGTCAGCTGTTCAAAGTTGCCATCGCTCGCGCCGGTGATGACGTTGCTTAGACTGCCCGCATCCACGTAAACATCTTCATCCGCCGCAACCGTGTATGCCAGCTGCCCTTCCGTCGCCCCGTCGGCAATCGTGATCGTCCCCAGCGTGGTTTCTACCGTGGTCGTGCCCTGACTCGCACTCTCCAGCGTCGCTGTGTAGGTGATCACCCCGCCCGCTTCGCTCAACGTGCTAACGTCGGCACTCAGGCGCACCTCCGTCTCGTCGAGCGTGTCGGTGATGCTGATCGCTAACGCCGTGTCGCTGTACGTCAGCTGTTCAAAGTTGCCATCGCTCGCGCCGGTGATGACGTTGCTTAGACTGCCCGCATCCACGTAAACATCTTCATCCGCCGCAACCGTGTATGCCAGCTGCCCTTCCGTCGCCCCGTCGGCAATCGTGATCGTCCCCAGCGTGGTTTCTACCGTGGTCGTGCCCTGACTCGCACTCTCCAGCGTCGCTGTGTAGGTGATCACCCCGCCCGCTTCGCTCAACGTGCTGACGTCGGCACTCAGGCGCACCTCCGTCTCGTCG